>DASPXX010000325.1:0-4737 GCA_035637095.1 Thermoanaerobaculia bacterium | reverse complement strand
CGACCGGGAGACCTTCGACGCGCACCGTTCCGGAGGTCGGCTCGGCCATACGGTTGAACATCCGCAGGAGCGTGGTCTTGCCGCTGCCGCTTTCGCCGACCAGGGCCACGGTCTCACCCGCCGCGACCGCCAGCGAGACGTCCGCGAGGGCAGCCGTGCCGTCGGGGTAGGTCTTGGAGACGGCGGTGGTTTCCAGGGCGGGGGCGGGCATTGGGGGAGTCTATCGCGCGGTGCTACCATCGCCCCCACCATGAGACGAGAGCACCTGCGGTTTCCGGGCGCCCACGGTGGACTGCTTGCCGGCCGCCTCGAGAGCCCGGTTCCCGAGCCGACCGCCTATGCGCTGTTCGCCCATTGCTTCACCTGCTCGAAGGACTTGAAGGCGGCCGGGTGGATCTCCCGCGCCCTGGTCGACCGCGGGATCGCGGTCTTCCGTTTCGACTTCACCGGCGTCGGCGAGAGCGAGGGGGACTTCGCGGCGACCAACTTCTCGTCGAACCTGGAAGACCTCGTGGCGGCGGCCGACTTCCTGCGCAGCCGCTATCAGGCTCCCGGGCTCCTCGTCGGGCACAGTCTGGGCGGCACGGCCGTCCTTGCCGCCACGGAGCGCATCCCGGAGGCCCGGGCGGTGGCCACGATCGGCGCGCCGAGCGGCACCGAGCATCTGCGCGGCACCCTGATCCGCCTCTCGCCCGAGCTGGAGGCCCGCGGCGAGGCCGAGGTCGACCTCGGCGGAGCGCACCGGTTCCACATCCGCAAGGAGCTGCTCGACGACTTGGCCGAGGACCACCTCCAGGGCGTCCTCCACAGGCTCCACCGGCCCCTCCTCCTGTTCCACTCGCCGGTGGACAACACGGTCGGCATCGAGCACGCGCACCGTCTGTTCGAAGCGGCCAAACATCCCAAGAGCTACATGTCGCTGGGGATGGCCGACCACCTCCTGTCGCGCGAGCGGGACGCCCGCTACGTCGGCGAGATCCTGGCGGCCTGGGCGGGGCGATGGCTGGAGGGCGACCTGCCGGAGGTCGAGGTCCTGCCCGAGCCCGGAGAGCAGGGCGAGATCCTGGTCGCCGAGGTCGAAGGCTATGCCCAGAGGATCGTCGCCCGCCGGCACCGCCTGACCGCGGACGAGCCGGTCGAGATGGGAGGGACCGATACCGGGCCGAGCCCGTACGAGCTCCTGATGGCCGGCCTCGGAGCGTGCACCTCGATGACCGTCCGCATGTACGCCAACCGCAAGGGACTGCCGCTGGAGGGGGTGCGCGTGCGCCTGCGCCATGGGAAGGTCCATGCCCTCGACTGCGCGCACTGCGAGACCAAGGAAGGGAAGATCGACCGCATCGAGCGGATCGTCGAGGTCCTCGGCCCGCTCACCGACGAGCAGCGCGCGCGGCTGCTCGAGATCGCGGACAAGTGCCCCGTCCACCGGACGTTGACCTCCGAGATCGACATCGCGACCCGGCTGGGGTAGCCCGTCCTCTCCAGAGGCCAAGGCTTCGACCGCCTCGTCTCCCGCAGAGGACGAGGTCCCGTCCTCATCGGCGGCTATCCGGCGCAAACCGCTGAAAACAATCAGCCTGCCCCCTCCCCGCCTTCCTGGCACGGATCGTGGAATCGAGAGGAATTGACGAGTCAATCGGGAACCAAAGGCGAACAGACCCATGCATCACAACCACCAGAGAAGCCGCTCCGAGTTGACCCACCTGGTGGGCTCGCACGACTGGTTCCGACGGACAGAAATCCTCTCCCTCCGGTGCCGGGGCGGGTACTAAGCCCTCCGCCCGCCCTGGCCCTCTTTTTTTCCTCACGATCGCGGATTGGTGGCTGGAGCCCCGGAACCGGGGCTTCGGGCGCGCCGTTTCCCGCCGTTTCCATATAATGGTCCCTGTGAGCGAAGCGAACGAGGTGGAGCCGCGGATCGTCCCGCGGTCCGAGCACCCGATCTCCCGCAGAGACATCAGCTCCAACGCTCTCAAGGTTCTGTATCGCCTCCACAACGGCGGCTATCTGGCCTACATGGTGGGCGGGAGCGTGCGCGACCTGATGCTGGGCCGCAGGCCCAAGGACTTCGACGTCGGCACCAGCGCCAAGCCGAACGAGATCCGCCGCTTGTTCAGCAACTCGCGGATCATCGGCCGGCGCTTCCGGCTGGTCCACGTGTACTTCCACGACGGCACCACGGTCGAGGTCTCCACTTTCCGGCGCAATCCGGACCCCGAAGAGCAACGCGGCGCCCCAGGCGAGCTGCTGATCACCAGCGACAACACCTACGGCTCCCCCCGCGAAGACGCCTTCCGCCGCGATTTCACGATCAACGCCCTGTCCTACAACATCGCCGACTTCTCGGTCATCGACTGGACCGGCGGGATCGACGACCTGGAGCGCAAGCTGATCCGGGCGATCGGCGACCCGGATGTCCGCTTCCAGGAGGATCCGGTCCGGATGCTCCGCGCCTGCGAGTTCGCCGGCCGCCTCGGCTTCGGCATCGAGCAGCGGACCCAGGAAGCCATCCACCGCCACCGCAAGGAGCTGGACAAGGCCTCGCCGGCCCGCATCACCGAGGAGATCGCCCAGCTGTTGCGCTGCGGCCGTGCCGGCGCGGCGATGCAGTGGATGCTGGACCTGGGGCTCCTGGAGGTGATCCTTCCCGAGGCCTATGCCATGCTCGCCGCCGGGCAGAGGGGCCTCGGCGACTTCGGCCAGATCCTGCCGGTCGTCGACGGGATGGTCGCCGAAGGGCGGGAGCTGCCCGACTCGGCTCTCCTTTCCGCGGTCCTCCTCCCCAAGGTCATGCTGCGGCGGGACGACATCGAGGCGCTGGACCGCAAGCCGATGGGTCGCGCGGACATCGAGGTCATGGTCCAGGAGGAGATCCAGCCCTTCCTCGCCCGCTTCACGGTCTCCAACTTGAAGTCGCTGCAGATCACGCAGGCCCTGATCGGATTCCAGCGCCTGTGCGAGCCTGGCTGGAAGCTCCCGGATCGGGTGCGGCTGGCCCGCAAGGCCTGGTTCAACGACGCGCTGCTGTTGTTCGAGATCCTCACCGCGGCGACCGGAGAGGGGCGCGAGGCGCTGGCCGAGTGGCAGACGGCCGCGCGCCGCCGGCCGCCGCTCAAGGCTCCGGCGGATTCCGAGGCGCGCCCGCGGCCTCGCCGCCGGAGGCGCCGCCGGGCTCCGGCGCCCACGGCATGATAGGGTTCGTCCGAGCTTCCAAGAGGAAAAACATGGCTTGGTTTACCGATTTCTGGTTTTCTGATTTCTATAGGGCCGCAGTGGGCAAGAAGGCGGTGATGGCCATCACCGGCATCATCCTCTTCGGCTTCATCCTGATCCACATGGTCGGCAACCTCCACCTGTACGAGGGATCGCACGAGGTGGTGGTCGACGGCCAGCGGCAGATGGTTCCCTACATCGACGAATACGGCACCTTCCTGCGCCAGGTGGGAGCCCCCGCCATCCCGCCGCACGTCGCGCTGTGGGTCGCGCGCCTGGTGCTGCTGGCCGCGGTCTTCCTGCACATGTGGGCCGCGTGGCAGGTCACGCGGATGAGCAACGACGCGCGGCCGTCTCGCTACGAATACAGGCAGGCGATCCACACCACCTACGCATCGCGCACGATGCGCTGGGGCGGCGTGATCATCCTCCTCTTCGTCATCTTCCACATCCTGCATTTCACGACAGGAACTGTCCATCCCGACTTCGTCAAGCACGTAGAGCCAAACGGGATCGAGGTGGTCGACGTCTACCACAACGTGGTCACCGGGTTTCAGCCCAGATATTGGTACGTCTCCCTGTTCTACATCGTGGCGCAGGTGGCCCTCGGGTTCCACCTCTACCATGGGCTGTGGAGCCTCTTCCAGTCGCTGGGGTGGAACCATCCGCGGTTCAACAGCTGGCGCAACGGCTTCGCCCACGCCTTCGCCTGGATCGTCACCCTCGGCAACATCTCTTTCCCGGTCGCCGTGCTGACCGGCCTGGTCCGCTAGGAGCCGTCATGAAGCTGGAGAGCAAGACCGTATCCGGCATCCTGGACAGCAAGACTCCGCCGGGTCCCCTGGAGAGCAAGTGGGAGGGCCACAAGGGGCACCTGCGCCTGGTCAATCCCAACAACAAGCGCAAGTTCTCGATCATCGTCGTCGGCTCCGGCCTGGCCGGCGCCTCGGCGGCGGCGAGCTTCGGCGAGCTCGGCTACAAGGTGAAGTGCTTCTGCTTCCAGGACAGCCCGCGCCGCGCCCACTCGATCGCCGCGCAGGGCGGCATCAACGCGGCCAAGAACTACCACAACGACGGAGACAGCGTCTTCCGTCTGTTCTACGACACGATCAAGGGCGGCGACTTCCGTTCCCGGGAATCCAACGTCTACCGCCTCGCCGAGATCTCGGTGCGCATCATCGACCAGTGCGTGGCCCAGGGCGTCCCCTTCGCCCGCGAGTACGGCGGCCTCTTGGACAACCGCTCGTTCGGCGGCGCCCAGGTGGCGCGCACGTTCTATGCCCGCGGCCAGACCGGCCAGCAGCTCCTGCTCGGCGCCTACCAGGCGCTCTGCCGCCAGATCGACGCCGGCATGGTCGCCATGTTCCCGCGCCACGAGATGCTCGACCTGGTCGTCGAGAACGGCCGGGCCGCCGGCATCATCACGCGCAACCTGGTCACCGGAGCCATCGACCGGCATGCCGCCCACGCGGTGGTGCTCGCGACCGGCGGCTACAGCAACGTCTACTACCTCTCGACGAACAC
>DASPXX010000324.1:0-6940 GCA_035637095.1 Thermoanaerobaculia bacterium | reverse complement strand
CGCCGCCTCGGCGAGATCCGCGACCGGGTGGCCCGCATCGCCCGCGAGCGCGCGCAGGTGGAAGCGGTCGGTCGCGAGGAGATGATCGAGCAGCTCGACGCCATGCTCGGCTCCTATCTCCAGTTCGTCCGCGAACGGATCAACTACCTCCAGATCCTCAACAACATCCGGGTCGGCGGCGACGCCGACGGGGTGAGCCCTCTCCCACCGGCCCCCTCTCCCGACTCTTCGCGAGGCATCCCCGGGTGGGCCGCGACCGGCACGCCGCCGCCCGCCGGTTTCGAGGCGGGGCGCTGGCAGCGGATCGGCACCGTGGCGCCGCCGGCGGGAGGTCCGCGGCCGGCTTCATCCGACGCCGAGCCGGGCGGGATGCCGAGCTTCGACCGGCGGCTCGCCGAGGTCGAAGGCAAGATTGACCGTCTCCGCGAGCTGGCGGAGCAGGAACCGTCCACGGCGAAGACCCGGGAGTGGCACATCGGCATCCTGGAGAAGCAGCGCGATCTGCTGCGCGAATGCCGCGAGCGCGACCAGCACGTGGTGGCGCAGCTCGGTGTCTTCACGGACGTCTTCGAGGTCATCCTCGGCCGCGTCAGCGCCACGCAGTTCAGCCCGGGAGAGATCGTCAGCTCGATCGCTCCCGTGGTCGAGCAGATCGAATCCACCGAACGGTTCATCGAATCGCTCCGGCCGGCCATGGACGAGCTGATGGGAACGATGGGTGCGGGCTGATGGAGATCCTGCAGAAGGGGAGACAGACCTGCCTGCGCCATCCCGTCCGAGCCGACGCGGCGGCTTTCCTGGAGATGGTGCGGGAGAGCCGGAAGCTCCACCGGCCCTGGATCCATCCGCCGGAGGACGAGAAGAGGTTCGCCTCCTACACTGAGCGGGCCGCGTCCGAGCGCTTCCAGGGTTTTCTGATTTGTCTGCGCGAGACCGGGGAGATCGCCGGCGTGGCCAACCTCAGCGAAATCGTGCGGGGAGTGTTCCGGAGCGCGTACCTGGGGTTCTACGCGAGCGCACGCTTTGCCGGCCGGGGGCTCATGAAGGAAGGATTGCAGCTGGTGCTCCGTCACGCCTTCCGCGAGCTCGGGCTGCATCGGATCGAAGCCAACGCGCAGCCCGAGAACTCCCGGTCCCTGGCCCTGATCCAGGCCCTGGGCTTCCGGAAGGAGGGCTTCTCGCCGAGATATCTCAAGATCGGCGGCCGGTGGCGGGACCACGAGCGATGGGCTTTGCTGGTGGAAGATTGGAGGGTGGTATAAAGCCTGCCATGAAGAAGACCCCGCCCGCGCCCCCCGTCCCCGACCCGCCGCCGCCCGTCGAATCGTTCCAGGAGCTGGGTCTGAGCGAGTCACTCCTGCGGTCGATCGCGGAGGTGGGCTACGAGGCTCCGACGCCGATCCAGTCTGTCGCCATTCCGCCGCTCCTGGCCGGGCGCGACCTGATCGGCCAGGCGCAGACCGGCACGGGCAAGACCGCGGCGTTCGGGCTCGCGCTCCTCCAGGCGATCGATCCGGCTGAGCGGAGCGTCCAGGCGCTGGTCCTCACCCCCACGCGGGAGCTGGGCATCCAGGTGGCGGAAGCGCTCCATACCTATGGCAAGTATCTGCAGCGGCTGGTGGTCCTGCCGGTCTATGGCGGCCAGTCGCTCGAAGCGCAGCAGCGGCGGCTGGAGCGGGGCGTCCACGTCGTCGTCGGCACCCCCGGCCGGATCATGGACCACCTGCGCCGCGGCACGCTGCGCCTCGACCGCATCCGCATGGTGGTGCTCGACGAGGCGGACGAGATGCTGCGCATGGGATTCATCGAGGACGTCGAGTGGATCCTGGCGCAGGCGCCGCCCCCGTCCGCCGGGCGCCAGACCGCGCTCTTCTCGGCCACCATGCCACCGGAGATCCGGCGCATCGCCCAGCGGCATCTCCACGACCCGGTCAGCATCGAGCTCGAGCGCAAGGCCCTCAACGTACCGGCCATCGATCAGCGCTACCTCATCGTCCCGCAGCCCCAGAAGCTCGAGGCGCTCACCCGCCTCCTCGAAACCGAGGCGATCGAGGCGGTCCTCGTCTTCACCCGCACGAAGACCGCGGCGGCGGAGATCTCCGAGAAGCTCGAGGCGCGCGGCTATTCGGTCGCGGCGCTCCACGGCGACATGAACCAGCCGATGCGCGAGCGGGTCGTCGAGCGGCTGCGCGCCGGCCAGGTCGAGATCGTGGTGGCCACGGACGTGGCGGCCCGCGGGATCGACGTCGACCGGATCAGCCATGTCGTGAACTACGACATCCCGTACGACCTCGGGGCCTACATCCACCGCATCGGGCGGACGGGGCGCGCCGGCCGGGCGGGGAGCGCGGTCCTCTTCGTCACGCCGCGCGAACGGCGCATGCTCCAGGATCTCGAGCGCTACACCGGCCAGCGGATCAAGCCGATGCGGATGCCGACGGCCGCCGACGTGGCGCTGCGGCGGTCGGAGATGTTCAAGGAGACCCTGCGCCAGACGATCACCGAGCAGGATCTCGATCTCTACCTCGCGCTGGTCGAGGAGCTGGTGGAGGAGGGCCTGGACCTGGCGGTGGTCGCCGCGGCGGCCGCCTACCTCGCCCGCCGCGAGCGTCCCCTGGAAATGGCGGTCGAGCCGGAAGCGGCCGGCCTGTCCTCGGCGGACGGCGGAATGGTGCGCCTCTTCCTGAACGCCGGCCGGATCGCCGGAGTGCGCCCCGCCGACATCGTCGGAGCGATCGCCAACGAGGCGGGAGTTCCCGGCAAGGAGATCGGCTCGATCGACATCGACGACCGCTTCTCCCTGGTCGAGGTCCCGGCCCGCTACCACCGCCAGATCGTCGAGCGCATGTCCGGAGCCACCCTCCGCGGGCGCCCGCTCGAAATCCGGGTGGCCGGAGAGGGGGAAGACCGACCGCGTCCCTCGCGCCGGCCGGGTCCGGGTCCCCGGGGCGGCGGGCGGCCGGGGCCTGCCGATCGAGGGGGTCCGCATGGGCCGCGCAAGGGGCCAGGGCCGAAGCGGTCGCGGTGGCCGTAGGAAACCGGCGTCAAGGGCTCGTCACAGACAGGGCTCGCCTCGTCGGGCAATGAAAATCATCGCTGGGCTCCCCGAGGCCGGCAGCTTGGTGCGGTCCGTCTTCGGCACGAGGGCCGAGCACCGCCCCCTGGGACCGCCGGCGTCTCGCCGGCCACAGCGGCTGCTGCCCGATGCATGGACGTTCAAGGCGTCTCCCGGTTCCCAAGGCTTCGGCGAAGAAGACCAGCGACAGGACGTGCCAGGCGTATGATCCCGTACTCGTCGCCGAGCGGCTCGGATGGTGGTGCGGTGAGAGAGCTGCTCTATCAGGAGACACCCCTCAAAATCGACGAAGGGCAGCTGCCGTCCGCCGGAGATCGGCACCGATATAGCCGGTGCTCACCGGCTCAGCTTTCCGAAAGAATTCGTTGGGCCCGCGCCTTGGCCAGGCGCATGATGTGCTCCAGCTGGAGGTAATGTTCCAGCTCGGAGCCTTCGTCGGGCGTGAGGCCGCCTGCCTTTTCCCGGGAAAGGAGCTCCGCAACGCGAGCCCGCGTCGCTTCGGAAGGGCGGAAGGCGATCACCGAGCGGGGGCTGCTGCCAGCCGCGATGAAGTCGATGAGCTCTTCATAGGCTCGGGCTTCCGCGTGTGCCATGGGGAAAGTATACAGTGCATCTCTCCCGATGTTGGGGTGTCTCGCCCCGACGGCGGTGGACCCGGTGGGTTCGTGGTGACGGACTGGGGCGTCTCTACGGAACTGCTATGGACTGCGGTGTGCGTCGCTGCTGGCCTCTACCCCGGCATGATCCGAAAAAACGCCCACAGCGCCACACCGCTCAGCAGCAGCACCGTGGCGTTCAAAAACAGCGCGATCTTGGCAGCCCCCCTCCCTTCCGGTCTGCGCAAGCCGATCAGCGCGAACAGCAGGCCGAACGTGGCGAGGAGGGGGACCGAAAAGGCGGTCAGCACCGGACGCCAGATCACCCCCTTCAGGAGCTCGCGGGGGATCAGCGCGGTCAGGAAGCGCGCTCCCATGGCTGCGGCGAAGAAGAGCAGCGACAGGACGTGCCAGGCGTGGGGGAGCGTGACCGTCCCGTACTCGCCGCCGGCCGGCTCGGGAATGTCGTCGTGGATGTGAATCACTGAGAAGAGTGTACTACTAAAACTAGGCCGCGTCGGTGCCTTCCGCGGGGATGGTCCCGGTCTCGCGCGCTCCCGCGGCGAGGAAGAGCAGGAGCCCGACCGTGATCGCCACGTCCGCCAGGTTGAAGATCCCCGTGCGCAGCGGGCCGATCCCGAGGCTCACGAAGTCCACCACGGCGCCGTGGGTGATGCGGTCGATCAGGTTGCCGATCCCGCCTCCGACGGCCAGGATCAATCCCATCTTCTGGGTCAGGGTCATGCGGTGGGATTTGAACGCGAAGGCCAGGCCGGTGATCAGGATCGGCCCGACCAGCCCGACGAAGAGAAGGAAGCGCGCCTTTTCGGGCAGATCGGCTCCCAGGCTCAGGAAGGCGCCGGTGTTCTCGGCGTACTGCACGCGCACCGCCCCGTTGAGGAATTCGAGCGGCAAGCTCGACGAGAGATGGCTCTTCGCGAGGATCTTGATGGCCTGGTCGCAGCCCACGCAGGACAGCAGCATCACCATCAAGCCGACTTGCAGCGCTCTGCTCATGATGGTCTCCGGGAGCCCGGCCCTCCCACGGTTGCCACGATCTCCTGGAAGCGAGGGTCCGCCCGGATCGGATCGAAGGCGGGGTCCACATCCAGGGAGACGAGCATCGGGTCCCGCTCCGCGAGCGCCCGAGTCAACGCGGCGAGCGCCTCGTCCTGTTCACCCGACTCGAGATACAGGGCGGCCAGGGCATAGGGCGAGACGTAGACTGTACTCCCTCTCCCTATGAGGTGCTTCAAACGGCGTTTTGCGAGCCGTTCCAGCGCGACGTGCGGATCGGACGGCAGTCCGGCCAGCTCGGCGGGGTCGAGACCTTCCTGGAGTGCCGCCACACGGGCATGCCGGAAAGCCTGCTCCGGCCGTCCCACACGGACGAGGGCCCCCTCCAGGCAGCGGCGGGCGGACAGGAAGCGGGGCTCCATCTCCAGGGTGCGCTCCATCTGGCGGACCGCCTCGCCATAGCGCCGCGCCCGGTAATAGACCCAACCCACATCCGCGTTGGCGCGGACGGACAGCGGCTCGAGCTCCTGCGCGGCCCGGATCTCGGCGATCGCCTCGTCGAAGCGGCGTTCGGCGAGCAGCAGCCACGCCAGGTCGTGATGCGCCGCCGCCGAGCTCGGATTGATCTCCAGGGCACGCCGCATCTCCGTTTCGGCCCCGGTCCAGTCCCAGTGATAGCGGAAGCGGATCGTGCCGAGAGTGGCGTGGGTGTCTGCGAGCATGTCGTCCAGGGCCAGCGCCTTGCGCGCCGCCTCCTCGGCGGGAGGGACGCCCTCCCGGGGGGATACGGCTCCGAAGAGAACCTGGAGATGCAAGGCGTCGGCCAGACCCGCCCAGGCCGCCGCCGAGCCCTGATCGAGCGCCAGGGCCTCGCGGAAGGCGTCGGCGCTGCGGCGCAGGTCGTCCGGCATCCCGCGGCTCAGGAAATACCGGCCGCGCAGGACGGCGTCGTGGGCCGCGGGGGTCGACGCCGCCAGCGAGAGCGTGCGCCCCGGAAGGAGCTCCGGGGAGAGGGCGCGCACCACGCGCTTCGCCACATGGCTCTCGAGGCCCAGCACGCCTTGGGCGTCCAGATCCTGGAGATCGCTCCACAGGCTGGATTGATCGCTCGCCTGGATCAGGCGGACGGCCACGCGCACCCGCGCTCCGTCCCGGCGGACGCTCCCTTCGACGAGGTAGTCGGCGTCGAGCGCGCGGGCGATCCCGGCCAGGTCGGTGTCCTTCCCTTTGAAAGACATGACCGAGGTGCGACCGATGACGCCCAGCCGGTCCGGGGCGAGGCTGCCGAGGCGCGCGATCAGCTCCTCGGTGATCCCGTCGCCGAAGTAGTCCTGGGACGGATCGCCGCTGAGGTTCACAAACGGCAGAACGGCCAGGCGGACCCGTTGCGGACGAGCCGGAGCCCGGGAGACCGTTTCGAGCCGGCGGACGCCCGGGAGGACGATGGCCGCGATCAGCGCGAAGCCCAGGAGCAGGGAGAGGCCCAGGAGGCGGCGGGGAATGAGGCGCGGAGCCCTCACCCCCTGGCCCCCTCTCTCCTCTCCCGCCCCGCCCCCCTGGGATTCCAGGGAATCGGCGAGTGAGGGCTCGGGCAGCGGTTCCAGCAGCCGGTAGCCGCGCCTGGGAATGGTCTCGATCCAGGTGCTGCTGCGGGCGTCGTCGCCCAGGGCGCGGCGGAGCTCGCGGATGCTCCGCCAGACCACGTCGTCGCTGACGAACCGCCCTTCCCAGACCACCCGGACCAGCTCTTCCTTGGAGACCACCTCGCCATGGCGCCCGGCGAGATGGACGAGCACCTCCATGACCTTGGGCTCCACCTGGACCGGACCGGCGGGGCCATCGATCCGGTTCAGACCGGGGTGGACGAGCCGGTCGCCGACACGGAAGTCGGAAGCCGACAGCGAGGGTGGGGTCTCGGCCTGCATCTGAAACAGTGTAACCGGTATGATAGGGCTGTGATCCCTTTGCGCCAGGACGGCGTCGAAAGTGCTGCCTCCAAGCCGGCCGCCCAGAGGAGGGCGGACCGCATCGCGGCGTTCCGCGAGGAGCTGCGGGAGCTGGAGCGCGAGGGGGTGCTCGTCCTGTCGCCGGAGGAGCACGCCCGGGTGGCGGCCCATCACGAGGAGCTGCTCCGCGAGCTGACGGCGCGGTTCGACGTCGACGTGGGAGAGCGCGAGCGCCAGCTCTCCTGGGGGATGCGCATCGCCTCGTTCCTCGGCGCGGTGGCGCTGGCGGCGAGCGCGTTCTTCTT
>DASPXX010000323.1:0-12396 GCA_035637095.1 Thermoanaerobaculia bacterium | reverse complement strand
GGCTGACCATTTCAGATCACCCCGGTTGGTGGCCGCGACCCACCACCTCTGTGGATCTCACACGTTGCCTCGAAGACCTTGTCTGCGCATGCTGACCCCACTACCCCGGCTGGAGAGGACAGGTTCTTCGGTCGGTTGCTCACTCCTTTCGTGTCGCACTGCCAGCCAAAAGAGCAGGCTTCGCTAAAGTCTTTCCTTCCCAGACGCCCACTGCCCAGGCGGCAGGCTCGCAACGGCAGCTCCAGTTGTCGGCGACTCCCCGGGAGCCGTACAGAAGTGCTAGAGTAGCCGTACTGATGGAGGAGTTATGGAGACCGCCAAGCTGACCGTGCGCCTGCCCAAGAGCCATCTCGAATTCGCCAAGGAATATGCCCAGGCACATCGGATCACCGTGACCGAGCTGATCGACCGGTATCTCAGGTCTCTCCGGGGCAGGAACGGTGCGTTTCACCCGGAGGTCGAGAAGATTTCGGGACTGATCCCCCCGGAGGTGGACGCCAGGGCCGAATACCGCGAGCACGCCCGGGGCAAGCACGGATGAGGATGATGCTCGATCTCAACATCCTCTTGGATGTGGTGCAGCGGAGGGAGCCGTTCTACGCCGCGTCTGCCGAGGTTCTGAGCCAGGCCCTCGAGACTTCGAATGTGGGTTGTCTGCCGGGCCACGCGCTCACCACTCTTCATTACATCGTGGCCAAGTACGCCGACCAGGAGCAGGCGAATAGCCTCGTGGACTGGCTTCTGGCGCACCTCGAGGTGGTGGCGCAGGATCGTTCCCAATTCCTCCGGGCGAGAACCCTCGAGATCAGCGACTTCGAGGATGCGGCACTGGCGAGCGCCGCAGAAGCCTCGGGGTGTGAGCTCATCGTCACCCGGAACGTGGCGGACTTCGGTTCCTCGCCGATCCCTGCTGTCACCCCGGAGGAGTTCCTCCTCACCTCGGCGGCCGAAAGGGCGACCGAGGAGATCCCGGATGAGTAGCTACCCTCTTCAGGTTTCGGGAACTCGGCGCGAAACACACCGACCCCCATCCGAGCCATTCCCTTCGTGGGGCGCATCACTCCGACCTCGGTCGGAATGTCTCGCAGCATGGTCCGAACGTTCCGGAGCACGATGGGAATGTCTCCGAACCCGGTCGGAATGATGCGGACCTCGGGAGGTGTGTCTCGCAGCGTTCTGCGAATGTTCCAGATCGCGCTCGGAATGTCTCTGACCCTGGTCCGAATGTCTCGCATCACGGTGCGAATGATGTATTCCGCGGAAGGAATGGGACGGACTTCGGAGCTATTGAGGCAGAAAGCGGCGGAATGGGTGTGAAAATGCTCGCTAGTGTTGCAAAATCCCCGGTGAATGCTCCGGAAACGCGGTTGTGTGTCATCCGTGCTCGGGCGAGTGGGTCCCGCCGGTCTTGCGGCAGAGCGCAGGGTTCTGGCGGAGATTGGGAGGCTGGCGGCAGAGGTGCCCTTCCTGGAGCAGGTGGCAGGGGATCCGGTAGAGGGCGGTGCGGCTCGTCTCGGACGCCTCGGCGCCGGTCTGATGAGCGGCCCCTGCGAAGCAGGAGGGGTTCTGATTGCTCCTCTTGTGGCGCCTGGAATGTTCGTAGCATGTTGTTGTGATGCGCGCATTGCAACGCAAGCACGCTACCTCTCTGAATCCGCCTCCTCGATCGGAACCGGGTTCCACCAGTCGAGGCCTGAGAAGCGGCTGAAGCCTCCGTCCAGGCTGACCAGACGGCAGCGCGCTTCGGCGGCAGTCGCCGCGATGTAGGCGTCGTTGACATCATTTCCTTTCAAGGCGAGCTCGCGGCACCAGCGCCACCAGCGGGTCCGCATCCGTAGCGTCCACTGCATTTCGCGGAACTGGCCGCTCTCCTGGATCGTCTGAAGGAAGCTCACAGCTTCTTCAAGAGGCGAGGGAACGCGGAAGATGCGAGGATGGGTGACGATCCGTAAAAAAGCGACCTCGACCAGTGCGGGGAAGGTCACGACAAGCCCATGGTTGAGCGTCTCTTCCAGCCACTCCTTCAGCGTCGCATGATTCGGATCGTCGGGCCGGAACGCCCCGATGAGGATGTTCGCGTCGAGCAGGTCCATGGATCAGCGGGCTCGACGCTGATCGGCGGCGAGATCGGCGGCTGCGACGGCCTCTTTCAGAGTCGAGAACCCCGGGACCAAGCCACCTGTCGACGTGGAGACGGGCAGGCGCAATCGCCGCTGGCGCGGCGCAGGAACCGGCTTGTCCAGATGCTCCTGGATTGCCTCCTCCACCAGCTTCGTCAAGCTGATGCCCTTCGCTGCCGCTTGAGCCTTGGCCCGCCGGAAGATCTCGTCATCCAGTCGCAGCGTCGTTTGCATGACAGAAATCTGTCACTCGGGGAGGTCGCGTGTCAAGAGACCCTCCAGGGGGCACAGGGTCCCGTCAAAGTCGGGCGGAGGCGGAGTTTTCCCCCGTCCAAAGACCCTCACCCCCTGGCCCCCTCTCCCACCCGCACTCCCACCTTCCGGGAGAGGGGGAAACCCCCAACGCTCGCTTTTTCAATGTCTTGGGCGGTGGCGCCCCCTCTCCCGGGTGGGAGTGAGTGCGGGTGGGAGAGGGGGGGTGAGGGATGGGCGGGCGGAGGCACCCGCTACGATGACTTTGACGGGACGACCCTGCCAGGGGGCATAGGCGCTAACTTTGAGCCCCCCGGAGGGGCGCCAGAAATGTAGCCACCCCACGCACTCACCTCCGCCCGGCGAGGGGGCGCCGATCGCTCCCGGGTTGCTCCCTTACCCCGTGAACACGTAATATGTGGAACGAGGAGGTGGCTGATGAACCTGACCCTTGCCGTGGATGACCGGCTCGTCGAGCGAGCCCGAAAGATTGCGGAGAGCCAGGGGAAGAGCCTCAACCAGGTCATCCGGGAGTATCTCGAGGAGCTCACATCGCCCTCGACGGCCGCGGGGGAGATGGAGGAGCTGCGCCGGCTGTCGCTCGAGGGCCAAGGACGATCCAGAGGGTGGAAGTTCGACCGTCGGGAGATCCATGAACGAACGTAGCTTCTTCGACTCCAACCTGCTGGTCTATACGGATGATCAGGACGAGCCGGAGAAACAGCGGATCGCCCTCCAGCTGATCGAGAGCGCGAGGCTCAGCCGGAAGGGCGTTCTCTCCACCCAGGTCCTGCAGGAGTACTTCGTCTCGACCATTCGCAAGCTGGGAGTTCCCATCACGGTCGCACGCCGTAAGGTCGAGATCTTCTCCCGCTTTGAGCTGGTCCGGATCGACGTCGACGACATTCTGGCCGCGATCGATCTCCACCGCCTCCACCAGTTCCATTTCTGGGACTGCCTGATCATCCGGGCCGCCCTCCGCTCCGGCTGCTCTGTCCTCCTCTCGGAAGATCTCCAGCCGGGACGCAAGATCGAGGGCCTGGAGATCGTCAACCCCTTCGCCTGACGCTCCCCCCGGCTCCTGGTATACCCTATCTCCCAGACCCCTTAGGAGCTCTGGAACCTTATGGCCAATCCTTTCGCGTCCCTGCGGGACAAGATCGCCCCTCGCCTCCGTGCCCTCCGCCAGCGCCCGTGGCAGGGGAAAGACGTCGCCCTCATCGTCCTCACCCTCCTCCTTGTCGCGGTGTCGGGGTACGCGTTTCGCGAGCCTCTGGCGGCGGCGTTTGCCCGGGTGCGGGCGGGCGCGGGGGGCGAGACGGTGTCGGTGTTCGACGTGGTGGTGGACCGGAAGGACCGGCAGTTCGTCGACATCCTCTTTGATCGGCCCCTGGGCGAGGGGAAGGTGGATCAGATCATCGATCCTCCTCCGGCGACGATCGAGCCGGGCCTGGGCGGGTCCTGGAAGTGGAAGGACACGAACGCTCTCCGCTTCCAGCCGAGCGGCGGGTTCCCGGTGGCGAGCGAGTACAAGGTGGACCTGATCCCGGAGCGGCTGCTCAAGAAGGGGCAGGTCTTCTCGGGCGATACCGAGGTGGTCGTGCGGACCGACCAGTTCCTCGTCGAAGGGGTCGACGTGGTCGAGGAGCCGGCTCTCGAAGGCAAGGGGAAGGTCGTCTTCCGCGGCGAGATCCGGTTCAACTATCCGGTCAATCCGGAGGTGCTCGCCCCCAAGGTCCGGCTGGACGATCCGCGGGCTCCCAAGCCGGTGGCGGTGACGCTCGAGACCTCGTGGGAGAACGCCACGATCGGGTTCCGGACCGAGGCGGTGCAGAAGGAGAAGGACGAGCGGACGGTGCGCCTCGTCATCGCGGCGGACATGACGCCGGCCAACGGCAACGCTCCCCTCGGCAAGGACTTCGTTCAGGAGATCCCCCTGGGCTCCAGCACGCGGCTCGCGGTGCGCGGGGTCGAGGCCCAGCCGGGGCTCCAGGAGTCCTCCCTCCAGGTGACGTTCTCGTCTCCGGTGTCGGCGGCCCTGGCGGAGCCTTATCTGAAGCTGGCCCCCGAGGCGCGGGTCCGCCTGTCGGCCGACCGGAACGTGCTCACGATCACCGGCAACCTCCAGCCGGGGTCGACCTACAAGCTGACGATCGGCCAGGGGATGCCGGCGGCGGACGACGCGGTGCTCCCCGCGGAGTACACGGCGGACGTCGAGCTCCCCGACCTGGAGCCCTCCGTGGGGTACCAGAGCGAGGGGATGTTCCTCTCCGCGGCCGGCAACCACACGGTCAACCTGGAGAGCGTCAACCTGCCGCGGGTGCACATGGCGATCGACCGGGTGTACCGCAACAACCTCTTCTTCCTGTTCCAGTACGGCGGCTTCTTCGACGAGGAGTACGGGTATTTCGACGAGGTCTCGCACGCTCTCGGCGACCGGCTCAAGGAGGCGAACCTGGACCTCGGCGGGCGGCGCAACCAGAGGAAGGTGACGCCGCTGACCCTCGACCGCTGGGTCGACACGTCGCAGCCGGGCCTCTACCGCGTCTCGGTGGGGAAGCCGGACGACTACCAGGCGGCGCAGCGGTGGCTCCTCCTGACCGATCTCGGCCTGGTCGTCAAGAAGGCGCCCGGCGAGCTGCTGGTGTGGGTGTCGTCCATCCGCGACCTGGCGCCGGTCGAGGGGGCGCAGGTGACGCTCGTCTCGGACCAGAACCAGGTCCTGGGCCAGGGACGGACCGACGGCTCGGGGGTCTTCCGCCTGCGCGATGCGAAGGCTCTTGCCAAGGGGACGCCGTATCTGCTCATGGTCGAGCGGGGGGACGACTTCACCTTCCTCCTCCTCGACACGATGCGGATCGATACGGCCGGTTTGGACGTGGGCGGCGCCGAGCCCCCTGGGACGGGCTACCAGGCCTACCTGTATGGCGAGCGCGACATCTACCGGCCGGGCGAGCGGCTGGAGGGTCTCGCGGTGGTGCGCGACGGCAGTCTCCAGATCCCGCCGGCGATGCCCGCTCTCCTCCGCCACCGCGATCCGCAGGGACGCGAGCTGGAGACCCAGCGGGTGCGCGTCGACGACCGCGGCCTCGCGACGTTCGGGCTCGACCTGCCCGCCTATGCCCTGACCGGCCATCACACGCTGGAGCTGGTGGTCGCCGAGAAGGTGATCGGGCAGTACCGGTTCCAGGTGGAGGAGTTCGTCCCCGACCGGATCGGGGTGGAGATCGCTCCTCCGGCGAAGCGGCTCGGGCCGGGGGACGAGCTGGCGTACGAGGTCCGAGGGAAGTACCTGTTCGGTCCGCCCGCGGCCAATCTGCCGGTCGAGACGCGGGTGCGCCTGGTGGATTTCGACTTCGCGCCCAAGGGCTTCGAGGGCTTCTCGTTCCGCAACGCCGAGCGCAAGCTCGACGATCGCGAGGTGCTGGCCACCCAGGGGACGCTCGACCTGGACGGCAAGGCGACGTTCCGCGTCACCATGCCGGCGGGCGCGCCGGTGCCGTCGTCCCTGGAGGCGATGGTCACCGCGCGCGTCTCGGAGCAGGGCGGGCGCGGGGTGGCGGCGCTGTCCCGGCTGCGGGTCGATCCCTATCCTTATTATGTAGGGCTGCGCCGGTTGGGCGAAGGCTACCCGCAGCCGGGCCAGCCGATCGAGCTGGAGTACGCGGCGGTTGCGCCCGACGGCCAGGAGGTGGCGTCCGGCGGGCTGCGCGCCGATCTCTACAAGGACAACTGGAACACGGTGCTGCGCCGGGTGCCGGGCGGCGGCTACCGCTATGAGTCGACGCGCGATCCGGCCCTGGTGTCGACGCAGGCGATCGAGAGCGGGAAGGGGCGCGGCCGGTTCCGCTTCGCGCCGCGCGACTTCGGCGAATACCGGGTGGTGGTGACCGATCCGGCGACCCGCGCCTCGGCCGAGGTGGAGGTGTTCGTCGCCGGCTGGGGCACCTCGCCGTGGGCGATCAAGAACCCGTCGCGCCTGGAGCTCGTGCTCGACAAGGCGGAGTACGCGCCGGGCGAGACGGCCCGCGTGCAGGTGCGGGCGCCCTTCTCGGGCAAGCTCCTGCTGACCGTGGAGCGCGACCGCGTGCTCGACCTCCAGGTGCACACCATGGACGGCAATACGGCGACGATCGACGTGCCGATCTCGGCGGACTACCGGCCGAACTCCTACATCACGGCGACCCTGGTGCGGAAGGTCGGGGATCTTGAGCCGGGGTCGGCCGGCCGCGCCTTCGGCGCCGTGCCGCTGCCGGTCGATCGGACGGCGAACCGGCTCACCCCCGGGATCGTGACACCGGAGGAGATCCGTCCCGGGTCGGAGCTGCAGGTGCAGGTGAAGACGCAGCCGGGCGCGGTGGTGACCGTGGCGGCGGTGGACGAGGGCATTCTGCAGTTGATTGCCCAGAAGACGCCGGACCCGTTCGAGTACTTCTACCGCCGGCTGGCTCTGGGTGTCTCGTCGCATGACACGTTCGGCCTGCTCCTCCCCGAGGTGCGGCCGGCGCCCCCGGGCGGCGGCGAGGGAGAAGAAGGGATGTCGCAGTACGTGCGGACGGAGGGCATCCGCCGCGTCGAGCCGGTGGCCTTCTGGTCGGGGCCGGTGACCGCGGACGGCGAAGGGAACGCCCGCGCCACGTTCCGCCTCCCCGACTTCCAGGGAGCGCTCCGCCTGATGGCCGTGTCGATCGACGGCGACCGCTTCGGCTCGTCGCAGGAGTTGACCCGGGTCAGAAATCCCCTGGTGGTCCTGCCGACCGTGCCGCGGGTGCTCTCGTTCGGCGAGCCGTTCCAGGTGCCGGTGACGGTACGCAACGACACCGGGCGGGCCGGGAAGGTGCAGGTCATCCTCTCCCTGGGAGGGCCGCTGCTCTACGACGGGCCGAAGGCGCAGACCGTGGAGGTCGAGAACGGCCGCGAGACCACGCTCTACTTCAAGGTGCGCACCGGGGAAGCCCCCGGCGACGCCCGGATCGCGATCACGGCGTCCGGCAACGGCGAGCAGACGCGCTCCGAGACGGCCGTGCCGGTGCGCTCCGACCTCTTCCCGGTCTCGACGGAGCAGGCCGGAGCGGCGAAAGCGGTGACCGACCTGCCGCTCGCGAACGGCGGCAGCTACCTGCCGAACGCGCTGACCCGCGAGCTGCGCATCGGGCCGCTGCCGCTCGTCCAGTTCTCGGGGAAGCTCGAAAACCTGCTGGGGTATCCGTACGGCTGCATCGAGCAGACGGTCTCGCAGGTCTTCCCGCTGATCTATCTGAGCGATCTGGCAAAGGCGCTGGAGCCGGAGCTGTTCGATCCCAAGAAGGGGCACGGCGATCCGGCCGCCATGGTACAGGAGGGGGTGCGGAAGATCGCCACCATGCAGGTCCCGACCGGCGGCTTCTCGCTCTGGCCGGGCGGGCGGGACGTCTGGCCGTGGGGGAGCCTCTACGCGGCCCACTTCCTGGTCGAGGCGCGGCGGGCCGGGCATCCGGTGGACAACGCGCTCTACGACGGAGCGCTCCGCTGGGTGGCGAGCCAGGTAAAGGCGAAGTCGGCCTATGGCAGCGACGAGCTCCAGCGCGCCGCCTACGGCCTCTGGATCCTCGCCCGGGCCGGCCACCCGGATCCGGGGACCATGGACTACCTGCGCACCAAGCAGGCGGGAAAGATGAAGGTCGAGTCGCGCTCGATGCTCGCCGCCGCCTACGCCGCGGCGGGGAATCCGCGGGCGGTGCAGGACCTGCTGGCGAACCTGGGAGAGGTGGAGCGGGTCGACCGGCAGACGGGCGGCCTCGTGGCCTCGACGATCCGCAACCGGGCGGTGGTGCTGCTGGCCTTGTTGGATGCGGCGCCGAACCATCCGCGCATCCCGGCCCTGGTGGACCGGCTGTCGCGGGACCTGGGCGAGACCCCCGAGTGGACGACCCAGGAGGAGAGCTGGACCCTCCTCGCCCTCGGCCAGCTCGCCCAGCGCCAGGCCCGCCAGCCGGCCTACAGCGGAAGCGTCTTCTTCAATGGCCGCAAGCTCGGCTCGTTCGGGAACGCGCCGGTCAAATTCACCATCCCCGGTCCGGGGCCGGTGCAGATCCGGATGGACCCAGGCTACCGCGAGGGGGCGGCCTTCTATCACCTGCTGACCCGGGGGATTCCCACCGACGACGCCTACAAGCCGGCGAGCGCGGGGCTCGAAGTGGAGCGGGAGTATCTGACGCGGGAAGGCAAGGCGGTGGACCTCGGAAACGTCCGGCAGGGGGACCTGCTGGTGGTGAAGACGCGGGTGCGGAGCGTCTCCGGGCCGGTCCAGAACGTGGCGATCGTGAACCTGCTGCCCTCCGGGCTGGAGGTCGAGAACCCGCGCCTGGAGACGACCGAGAAGCTCCCCTGGATCACCGACGCGAACATGAAGCCCTCCGCGATGGACCTGCGGGACGACCGCATCCTGATGTTCGCCAACCTGCCGCCGAATTCCTGGCAGACGTTCTACTCGCTGGTCCGCGCGGTGACGCCTGGGGAGTTCCGGCTGCCGCCGGTGCAGGCGGAGGCGATGTACGACCCGGCGTTGCGGGGGACGGGGGAGCGGGGGACGGTGAAGGTGGGGTTGCGGGAGTGAGCCCCCCGCCCGACCTCACCCCCGACCCCTCTCCCATCGCACACCCATCCCCCGGGAGAGGGGCGCCCGCACCCGACCCTCTCTTGCACGAGGGTTTTGGAGAATATGGGCAGGGTGTGCTCCCCCCTCTCCCGGGGGATGGGTGTGCGATGGGAGAGGGGGGCCGGGGGGGTGAGGTCGGGAGGGGGCAACGGCGCCGCCGCTACCTCATAGCTACCGCTCTCGTCCTCATAGTCCCCCTCCTCCTCTTCTTCCTCCTCAACCTCGCCTTCCCCTTCCCCTGGGAAGCCCTGAATCGTCCTCCGGCCACCGTGGTCACCGACCGCACCGGCGAGCCGCTGCGCTTCTTCCTTCCTGCCGATCACCGCTGGCGCTTCCCCGTCCGTCTCGCCGAGCTTCCCCCCGAGCTGCCTCAGGCTCTGGTGGCTTCGGAGGACCGGCGGTTCCGGCGGCATTTCGGGGTCGATCCGATCGCGGTGGTTCGGGCGGCTTGGGCGAATTTGCGGTCGGGGAAGGTGGTTTCGGGGGCTTCGACGATTCCGATGCAGATCGCGCGGATGGTCGAGCCGCGGCCTCGCACTTTGTGGTCCAAGGTGCGGGAGAGCTTCCGGGCTCTGCAGCTGGAGGCCCGGTTCTCGAAGGATGAGCTGCTGGAGATCTACCTCAACCTGACTCCGTATGGCGGCAATGTGGAGGGGGTGGGGGCGGCGGCTTGGTTCTACTTCGGGAAGAGCCCGGACCGGCTGTCTCTCGGCGAGATCGCGCTCCTCACGGCTCTCCCGCGGTCGCCGGTGCGGTACGACCCGACTTTGCATCCGGAAGCGGCGAGGGCGGCCCGCGACCGGGTGCTCCGGCAGCTCGCGGAGCGCGGGGTGTTCCCGGCCGAGGAGATCGAGCATGCGCGGGCGGAGCCCCTGCCGGCGGCTCGGCGGCGGCCTCCGTTCGCGGCTCCCCACCTGGCAGAGCTGGTCAGCCAGAAGATGCCGGACCAGACGCGCATCCGCACCAGCCTCGACGGGAACGTCCAGCAGATCGCCGAGGAGCAGGTGGCGCGGCGGATCGTTGAGCTGCGGGCGACCGGGATCGGCAACACGGCCGTGGTGGTGATCGAGAACGAGACGCGCTCGGTGCGGGCTCTCGTCGGCTCGGCGGGGTTCGACGAGGCGGCCTGGCAGGGGCAGGTCGACGGCGCGGTGGCCCGGCGGTCACCCGGATCGACGCTCAAGCCGTTCCTCTATGCCATGGCGTTCGACCAGGGGCGGCTGATCCCCGACTCGTGGCTGCTCGACGTGCCCACCGACTTTTCGGGCTACGTGGCCGAGAACTACGACGAGCGCTACCGCGGGGTGGTCACCGCGCGCGACGCGCTCATCCAGTCGCTCAACGCGAGCGCCGTGCGCCTCCTCGCCGACATCGGCCTCCCGGAATTCCACCGGCTGCTCCTGCGCGGCGGTCTGGAGACGCTCGACCAGCCGGACGGTCACTACGGGCTGCCGCTGATCCTCGGCGCCGGCGAGGTGCGGCTGGTCGATCTGGCGAATCTGTATGCGTCCTTATCTGAAGGGGGCGTGTACAGGCCCCTGCAATGGATCGAACCTTCCCCCTCTCCCGGCGGCAAGGGAGGGGGTGGGAGAGGGGGCCAGGGGGTGAGGGGCCGGGAGGGGGTGAGGCTTTTTTCAGCGGAAGCCGCCGGCGCCGTCCTCCGCATCCTCACCGACGTGCGGCGGCCGGACCTTCCGGAGGCCTGGGACCTGACGCGGGGGGTGCCGGCGGTGGCTTGGAAGACCGGGACGTCCTATGGCCACCGCGATGCGTGGGCGGTGGGGACGTCGCGGCGGTACACGATCGGGGTGTGGGTGGGGAACTTCGACGGCCGGCCGCGCCAGGGGATCTCGGGGAGCCAGCACGCGGGGCCTCTCCTCTTCGATCTCTTCCGGGCGATCGATCCGGAGGGGACGGCTCCGGCTCCGGCGCTCGCTTCTCCGGAGATGATCGAGGTGTGCGCGGTGAGCCACGAGCTGCCGGGGCCGTGGTGCCCGGCGCGGCTCGAGGTGCCGTATCTGCCCGGCCGGTCGCGGCTGACTCCCTGCTCGTGGCACCGGCGGGTGCTGGTGGACGCCGCGACCGGCGAGCTCCTGGCGGGCGACTGCCTTACCCGGAGGCGGACGGCGTTCCGGCTGCTCACCGTGCCGCCGGCCGAGCTGCTGGCCTGGTGGCGGGCGCAGGGCAATCCGGTCGCGGGTCCTCCCCCGCTGGCGCCGGCGTGCCGGGACGTGCCGGCCGGCGACCCTCCGCGGATCGTTTCGCCCGATGCGGCCACGGCCTACCGGCTGCGGCGGGACGCTCCTCCCGAATACCAGCGGATCCCTCTGGTCGCCCAGGCGGATTCCGGGGTCTCCCGCCTGTTCTGGTATCAGGACGGCCGGCTGGTGACCGCGATGGCCCCCCAGGAGAGCCGCTTCCTCGACAGCGTCCGCGGCGAGCACCGGCTGGTGGTCACCGACGACCTCGGGCGGTCCGACGCGGTCACGTACAAAGTGGAGTAATCCTTGAGCTTGGCGCGCGTCTGCTCAGTTGGTTGGCAGGCGGAATGCAGGAGCCGGTTCCGGACGTTTGACAGGAGTTGACAAGCAGAGGTACAGTCCTGGATTCGTGGGAGAAAGGTCTATGAAAGCCGCCTGGAAATCCCTACCGCTCTTTCTCGCCCTGGCTCTTGTGGCCGGGGCTGCGCGAGCCGGTACGGTCGGCGGAGAGAGCCTTCAGGCCGGTCGCATTGGAGTCGGCGGAAGGGTCCTCGGCGAGGCCGCGCCGTTGGCCGCGGCGGGCGTCTATGCCTACCAGCTCGCAGACCTGAGCGTCCGCAAGGTCCTGACCGACGCCAAGGGGAGCTTCCTGTTCCAGGACCTCCCGGCGGGCCTCTACAAGATCATCGCGCACAAGCCCGGCTTCATCCCCGTCGTGGTGATGCTCACGCGCACCGCGGCGCAGCACTACCAGTTCGTCGAGCTCCAGCTGAACGAGCGCCAGGCCGGACCGGCCACCGCGGCCGAGGACGACTTCTGGGCCGTCCGCGCGCAGATCCCCGGCGACGTGCTGCGCGACATCGAGGGGCGCGAGCACGCTCAGGAGATCCAGCTGGTCCAGCTCGATCCGGTGAGCACCGGCCAGCAGCTCAATCTCGCGCAGACCGGCTTCCGCACCGAGATGCAGGCGATGACCGGGGTCGACCAGATCGCCCTGGGCGACGGTCTCCTCTCCGGCGCCGGGCTCGGGATCAAGGGCACGGTCGGCCCGGTGCAGGTCGGAGTGCGCGGCAGCTTCTGGCAGCGCAACGGCGATCCGATGTCCGTCGGCGGCGCAGCGGCCGGCGGCCAGGCGACCTCCCTGTCGCTCGACGTGAGCCATGGCGATTCGAGCCGCCTGACCGTC
>DASPXX010000322.1:0-24814 GCA_035637095.1 Thermoanaerobaculia bacterium | reverse complement strand
TCCTTTCAGTTGCCGCCCGTGAACCGCGCCTTGAACACGCCGCCCTTCGTCGCGGAGGGTCATCGGCTTTCGAAGTGGTAGGTCAGAACGGCTGAAAGCGCGCCAACCCCGAGGCCGGTGTACTGGTCGCGCTCCATCCCTTCATGCTGGACCTCGATGTGCCGGTAGGCGACACCTGCGGACCATGGCGAGCGCCCAAGCTCGGCTTCGAGACCCACCTTACCGCCAATCGCGAGCTCTGAATCGCGGTCCGGCGGACCGGTGAGCCCGATGTGGTACTCAACCCAGCTCAGCTCAGGACCCACGTAGAGGTCGAGCCTGCCCCGGCGCAGAGGGTGTACGAGCACGCCGAAGGTAAGGGGTCTGAGCGAGAAGACCCCTGAATCGGAGGCGATGGTGACCTGGCTCAGGACGAGCGGGTTGAAGGAGATGGGCCTGGTCTCGAAGCTCCGCCACGAAGCATCCAGGTCGATCTGGCTCCAGGAGAGCTCGAGGCCGAGCCAACGGTTGGCTCGATACTCTCCAGCGAGGCTGAAGCCGTTGCCGTCGTCCAAGGTGAGCTCGTTGGACCCCGAGAAGTACGAGGTGAAGGTGCGAGAGCTGTAATAGCTGCGAAGCCCTTCCAGCCGAACAGCCCAGTCCGCGGCTGCGGCCTCCGATGCTGTGGAGCCGACGAGCGCAGGGACCACGACCAGTGCGAGGATGACGTTCCTTGCCGAGATCCGCATGCCTCATTGTACGCAACAGCCGCGCAAAGTGTCCTCAAAGCCGCGCCAACACCTGGCGAGCGCGTTCCCGCGGGGTCCCTGCCACCTCCAGGGCCTCCACGCCGAGATCCCATCGATCCCCGAGAACGATTTCGCGGAGCTCCTCGTCCACGCGCCGTCTCCACATGGCATTGTCCGGCTCAGACACCGTCACACGATCTGGATGTTCGATCGGCACAAAGACGATGAGGTCGAGCCGCTCCATGGCGCTCCGCACGCGCGGCAACCAGGGCTCGGCGTCGAATGACTCGGACTCGCGATGTGTGATCAGGTAGGCCAGGATGTCTGCCGGGCATCGGTCGAAGATCCGGTCCTCCCCGCTCCCGACGATCACGTCGATCGACCGCTCCAGCTGCGCCGCGAAATCTTCGAGGCAGGGCATCTCCGCAAACTCGTAGCCCTCCTCCTCGAGAAGGTGGTAGGGCTCATCGACCGCCACGTAGGTTGGAAGAGAGCGAGCCAGCTCTTCGACGAGCGTCGTCTTCCCGGTTCGATGCGCTCCTGAGACGGCGATTCTCATGGTGCCGTGTCGTGCGCCTCGAAGCTCAACTCCAGGAAGTCATAAAGATTCTTCTTCTCATGGTCCTGCGACAGCCGGGAACCGTTGTAGGCCTGCAAGGCCAGTTCCGTGTGACCCAGATCGGAGGTATCGCGGTTTTCGGCGGGGAGCTTCGCCGCGATTCGGGCGCGACGACCAGAGCCGGCAACTTCGATACGGGGGAGTCGACCTGGATGCTTTCGATGGAAACCCGCATTGCGCTCTCCCTTTCTCAAGCTTCCCTTTCTACCACGGTCCGACCAGGCCGCGGCAAAATTGTTGGACAGGCGGGCGAAGTCGGGGGTCGGCGAAGCGGGGCGCCGTCTTCAAGAAGGCGGGCCAGGGGCCGGACCGGCTTATCCGGCCCCTGTCGAAAAATGGCGGGCCGGGGCGGCTCCCTCCCCTCGAGGAGCGCCCCGGTACGTCGTCATGTCAAAGAGCTCGGCGGGGACCCGCTCCAACAGGCCTGCTGCCCCCGCCGTCGAAGCCCACAACAGATCGGGCTTGCCAACCGAGAGAGTATGCGGTTATAGTTTCCGCGAAGTCAAGCCCGGGACCCGAGGAGACGAGGCCGTTCAGGGCCGGACCGCAGACACTGCCGCTCTCGTCGCCCGAACTCTCCGCCTGGATTCGAACGCGGAGGCTCCCCGTGCTTCGGGTGCCCGATTCGGCGCCTCGATGCCCCGGGGAATCACGGTGGTTTCCCGGGACTTTGCCTCGTTATCCCGGGGATTTGAGCTGATGCCCCGGGAGATCGGGCCAGCGCTCCGGGACATTGGCGCAAGCTCCCGGGACATCGACGCGGAGCCCTGGGGCGATGGCTCGATGTCCCGGGGGTTTGGCGCGATGTCCCGGGACTCCGCGGCATTGCCCCGGGATGAATAGGCGATCTCTCTATGCGGTAGAGCAAGCCCCCGGAAGGTTGCGAGGAAGCCCCGGGAGACCGGCGCGCAGCCCCAGGGCTCGGCGCCGGATCAGCGGGAGAGCGCAGGAGAGCTCCGGGACGTTGTCGCTTTGTTTCGGAGGGTTGCCGCGGTGCCCCGGGACGTCGAGCTGTCGTCCCGGGACTCTGCGAGGTCTTCCCAGGAGCTGCCGACGGTCGCCGCGTGCGGTCGGTTCAGGGCTCGGGGAAAAGCGCCGGATGCCTGGTGAGCGTGGAGGACGCGAGGGGAATCAGGTGAAAGAGTGGGACCACTCCGGCGGTCTCGAGGGTTCTTTGACAACTGAATCCGACACGGCCGGCGGGCGATGGGGCCCGCCCCGCCGGCGGTGTCTTTTTTCTACACAGCCTCCAGACGTCCGCGGAGGCTCCGGAAGAATTCGTCGATCGCATCGTCCCAGGAGGAGCACCCGATCTCGGGCAGCGGCAGGTCGTGCTCGACGTCCCCCGTGGCGCCGATCGGGGCGATCCAGCCGAGCGAACGGAGCTTGTAGAGATAGAGCCGGACCTGGTCGAGACTGATGTCGAGAGCCCGGGCGAGCTCCTCGGCGTCGGTGCCTTGCAGCAGGTAGGGCGTCGCTTTCTGCGCGAACTGATCGAGATCGTCGGCGAGCCGGACGGCTTCGCCCGCCAGCCGCCGGAAACGGGCCTGGGGATGGAGGAAGCGCTCGCGATAGGCGCTGATCTCGTCGACCGCCGAGGCGAGGGACATGAGGAGCGAGATGAGCGGCAGATCCAGAGCGCCGTGGAGACGCTCGGGAGCGCAGCGGTGAAACTGGAAGAGGCCGCACGGCGCTTCCATCAACGCGGCCAGGCGGTCCCGCGCGCGCAGCGGATCGTCGATGTCCTCGTGATCGATCCGGAGCCCGCGGAGAGAGCCATCGACCAGGTGGAGCTCGAAGCTGCCCTGATCGGGTACGTCGGAGATCAGAAGACGGCCGGTCCGCCGGCCGACCATGCTGAAGGTCTCCGGAAAGGGCAGGTCTGCGAAGTCTCCGAAGATGGCCATGCGAAGCTCCTCCGAACCTCCTGATCAGTCGAAACTGTCTCCGCCAGGGCAGCTGTGGAGCCCATGGCGCGGTCCGGTGGCGGCGGCCAGGATCATGAGGGGGAGCAAGGGGAGAGGTACGTCCAGAGCGCCGCGCAGCTCCCCGGGAAGGGCGCGATGGAACTCGAAGACACCGCGCGGGGCTCTCATCAAGCCGATCAGGCCGTCCCGCGCACACAGCGGATCTTCGACGTCCTCGCCGTCGACGCGAAGCCCGCGCAGGGTTCCATCCACCAGGTCGAGCTCGAAACTTCCCGGATCGGGCAAACCGAAGATCAAGAGGCGCCCGCTGCGCCGATCGATCACGTTGAGGATCTCCACAAACGGCAGGTCTGCGAGGTCTCCGAAGACGGCCATACGCATCTCCTTCAGCATCCTGATGCAGTCACTGAGATGATGCAGGAGCGCAGGCAGCCCGCCAACAGTCTTCCGGGTAGTTCTCAATGGCGGGCGGTGCCACCCCCGGGGGCGGTTTCATCTCACCAAATCGATGACCTCCCGCCCAGTGTATGAGATCTTCGCGGAGCTGGTTTAATCCCAGGACCGTTTCGATTCGAACTCTTTGCCAGGACTCGGCCTCTTCTATGGAAGGAGGAGCTGAGTGCACACGACGAACCAGGAAGCGATGTGGGTGTTGAGAGCCCAGTGTGACGACCGGGAGGCTCTCGAGCTCCTGCTGCGCAGCATTCAGCCGGCAGTGCACCGCTACCTGTGTGGCCTCGTCGGACCGGCTGACGCCGAAGACGTAGTGCAGGAAGTCCTGGTGCGTGTATACCGGCGATTGGCGTGGCTGGAGGCGCCCGGGCTGTTTCGACCCTGCGCATGGCCGGGCGCATCTTGCACGCGATTGATCTGGCGTTGAAAGAGGAGCCTTCGTAGCGGTCACCCGGCTTCTGGGTTGATCCGGACTCACGGTGCGTCGGACTCGACATCCTGCCAACGGCGGCTCTCCACATAGCGTGAGAGGTGCCGGATGTTTTCGGTGACCACGACGCCCGAAACCTGGAGAGCCTGCGCGGCAAGAAGCACGTCGCAATCGAGCGCACCGTCAACTGCCGTCGGCTGGCCCGCCAGCCGGCCCTCCGCCCACAGGCCCGCGGCTCGACGCATGGTCGCAGTGTTGAGCGGCAAGTACTCCAGTTTCTCTGTCAGGAGATCGAGGCGTAGCAGACTCCTCGTCGTGGGTTGGCCGCTCTTCAAGGCAACATGCATCAAACCACGGCGCACCTCGTAGTCGGCGATCTCTGGAATGATAATAGTGAACGAGCTGAGACCGAGGAGCTTTTCCAGCCACTCGTTGACGCTGACGTTGACGTCTTTATGGGGATGGCAGAGCCGTGTCAGGATGTTGGTATCGAGGAGAAGCTTCATCAACGGCTCTTGGAGAAGCTCTCGGTGAGACTGAACTCCTCTTCGAGAAGGGGCCAGATCTTTTCATCATAACCACTGTCGTCTTCCCGCCACTGCCGCAGGAGGGTAGCTGCCTGGCGATAGCGGTCTCGGCGATCCTCAAGAAGATCAGCGTGTGCTTTCTCGGCAATTCCCAGGGTGGGAAGGTTTTCGTCTCGTTGGGGCATGAAACGCTCCTCTCTTGGTCGAGGCTCTGCCCAGGCTCCCAGAGCCTATGACAGTATACCACTCGGCCAGGGCAGCCTATTCCAGTCAGCTCTGGGCTCTATTTCACGAAATCGATGAACCCCCGGCCCACGTCCACGCTGTCGAGGCGCACGCGGACCTTG
Organism: Thermoanaerobaculia bacterium; assembly: GCA_035637095.1. Lineage (GTDB taxonomy): Bacteria > Acidobacteriota > Thermoanaerobaculia > Multivoradales > UBA5704 > UBA5704. The sequence continues at coordinate 19,782 of DASPXX010000322.1, read as the reverse complement.
TCTCCCACGTCGAGCCCGTGGAAGCCGCGCTCCAGTCGGCCTTCGACCGAGGGGTGGAAGACGCGCACCCAGGTCCCTTTGTCGGAGGCGCCGGTGACCACGCCGTTGAACCAGTCGCCGATGCGCGACTGGAGCAGCAGGGCGGCCGCCGATTTGCGGACCAGGCGCTCGACCTTGCGCGCCTCGTCCTCCCGCTCCGTGCAGTGCTGCGCGATCTCTTCGAGAGCGGCGACGTCGTAGGGCGCCTCCCGGCCGGCCAGCGCGGCTTTGAGCAGCCTTTGCATGATCAGGTCGGGAAAGCGCCGGTTGGGCGCGGTCGAGTGGGTGTAGTCGTCGGCGGCGAGACCGAAGTGGCCGGGCGACGGATGGCCGGGCGCGTCCACCGTGTACTGCCCCGAGCCGAGGAGCTTGACGACCGAGAGCGACAGCTCCGGGAAGCCCTGGGGATCGGCGGCGCGGCGCGCCTCCAGGAAGGCGTTCAGGGCCGCCGCATCGGGCTCCTCCGGCAGGTGCGCGCCCTTCTGCGCGGCGAGCGCGACGATGCGCGGCCAGCGCTCCGGCGAGCGCACCAGGCGGCGCAGCGACGGCAGGCCGCGGGTCTCCAGAAAGGTGGCCGTCGCGCTGTTGGTGGCGATCATCACGTCCTCGATGAGCTCCTTGGCGCGGTCCTGCTCCTCCTCCTCGAGGTCGGTCAAGACCCCGTTCTTGAACACCGGCCGGGACTCGATCGTCTCCAGGTGGAGCGCACCCCGCTCGTGGCGGTGCTCGCGCAGGCGCTGGGTGGCCTGGTCGTGGAGCCCCAACTGCTCTCCGAGCTGGCCTCCCGGCATCCCGCCCTTCCCGTCCAGCCAGGCTCCGACCACGCGGTAGACGAGGCGCTGGTGGTTGCGCACCCAGGCGCGGTAGATCTCGGTCTCCTTGACCGAGCCGTCGCGGTCCACCGTCATGTCGACCACCACGGAGAGGCGGTTCTCTCCCTCGTGGAGCGAGGTCAGCCCCTCGGAGAGCTCCTCCGGGAGCATCGGGAAGGTCCCGGCCGCGGTGTAGATCGAGGTCGTGTTGTGGTACGCCCGCTGGTCGATCGCCGACTCGGCGTGGACGAGGGCGTCGACGTCGGCGATGGCCACGCGCAGACGGATGTCGCCGTCGCGTTCCCCCTCGGCCACCGAGAGCTGGTCGAGGTCGCGGGTGTCCACGTTGTCGATCGAGAACCAGAAGAGGTCGCGCAGGTCGTGGATGAAGCCGCCGTCGTCCTCCTCGAGGTTGCCGGGGAAGTCGTGGACGATCCGGCGGGTCTCCTCGCGCGCCTTGGCGGGGAAGTCGGGTTGGAAGTCGCGCGCGATCAGGGCGCGGCGGGCGATCTCTCCGAGGTCGGCCATGTCTCCTCCAGGGTTGGGCGCCCCAGGGAGGGGGCGCCGTCAGAGGAAGTATCCCATCACATCGAGGACGACATGGACCCCCGCCGTGGAGCTTTGCAAGGAGAGGGCGCCGGTTCCCGAGGAGGAGAGCGGCACGACCGTGTTGTTCGAGCGGGTCTGCCCGGTCGAGAAGTTGATCGAGCTGGTGCTCGTGGGGTCGGCGTTGCCGGGGAACAGGCGGACGAACCCCGCGCCGGGCGGATTGACGACCGTGAGGTTCACGGCGAGAGCCTTGGCGCCGGCCGGAATGCCGCAGAGGCTCTTGACCACGAGGACACGCGGGACGGTCGGCGGCAGGGCCGGGCCGCCGGTCGCCCCATACGCCTGCCGGGTGTCGAGCAGCCGGCACGGGGAGAGGGTGTAGAAGTCGAGGGGACCGGCCGTCGCCGGGAACGCGGGCTGCCAGCCGAGCTGGACGACCTCGAAGTCCGAGGCCTTGAGCGAGGAGAACGCGGGGTTGAGCTGGTCGTTGTCCCAGCGGGTGTCGTAGGTCCCCTGGATGTACATGTCGGTGCCGTTGTCGGCCATGATGAGCCCGTAGGTCTTCATCGCCTGGAAGATCTTCTGGAGGTACGGCAGGTAGCCGGTGATGTTCTTGCTCGCCTTCAAGCGGAGGCGCGCGCCCATCGGTAGGGCATTGGCGTTGGTGCTGGTGCTTGCCATGTGCGAAGCCGGGTAGACGTACCCCTTGGTGGGGAACACGGTGAAGCGGAATGCATGCCGGATCGGATCGGGGCCGAAGACCTCGTCATACCGGATGAGACCCGGGAAAATGGCGAGCCCGGCAGCATCGGCGCTCGTCCACGTTTCCGGCCGGCGGAAGTTCGAATCGAGAGAGAAGATGGCTCCTCCTTCCGCCTCCCAGCGGTTCTCATCCTCGTTCCAGAAGGTGCGGAAGAGCTCGTAGAGGATCCGGTTGTCGCGGTCGACGATCAGCATGTGGCGGTCGCCGCCGGGGTCGACGTCGCCCGGGTGTCCACCTTCGATCCACCTCGCCTCGGTCTTCGCCTCCTCGGGGATCGGATACCCGATCGGCCGGCCGGGGAAGCCGTCGTCGCTCTGGTCGCCATAGAGGGTCCAGGTGAGCGGCACCAGCGGCTGTGTGGCGGACACGCTGGCGTACGGGAACCCATAGATGGCCGATGGAGGGTCGTCCGGATTGTCGCCGCCGAAGTCCGGATGGAGCCCGATGGTTGTCCCGATGAAGCTGATGAAGTTGGCGCTGTTCGAGTCGACCGGCGCGGCGCTGATATCGACGTTCCACCAGTTGTCGGGCGGAAAGAGGGGAAGGGGAGTGGGGAGCGTGCCGTTGCGCTGAGGCTGGGCGAGGGCCGTTGCGGGCAGCGCGAGGGCTGCGGCGAGGGCCAGCAGGGCAACGGCGCTCCGGCTCCGAATCGGCAGGGCGTGGGCCATTTCAGCCTCCTTGATTGCATGCCCAAAGATCACCAGAAGTATAGCTCGTCTCCAGCGCTCAACCAGAGGCTTGCATCCGCTATACTCGCGAAACTGTGACCGACAAATCTGCGGTAGATCATCTCGAGGGCGAGAGAATCGGACCCTACCGGCTGGACAACCCGATCGGCTCCGGCGGGATGGGAAAGGTCTGGCGCGCCTGGGACGAGCGGCTGCGGCGGCACGTGGCCATCAAACGGGTGCTCCGGGATTCGGTCGCGCAGGGCCGCGAGCGTTTGCGTCGCGAGGCCCGGGCCGTGGCCCGCCTCAGCCATCCTTCGATCGTCCACATCTACGATCTTCTCGAGGGCGACGCCAGCGACTGGATCGTCATGGAGCTGGTCAGCGGCCAGAACCTCCGCCAGCTGCTCGACCGGGAGGGCTGCCTCGGGGTGGGGCAGGCTCTCCAGCTCGGCCGCGAGATCGCCGAGGGTCTCGCCGAAGCCCACACCCATGGCATCCTGCACCGCGATCTCAAGACGGCCAACATCATGGTCACCGCGGCGGGCCGCGCCAAGATCCTGGATTTCGGGCTCGCCAAGGAGCTGCAGGGGGAAGGCACCGGGACCGCCGGTTTCGATCCGTCGCTGTCGGTCACCGGGGTCGTCCTCGGCACGTGTTTCGCCATGTCACCCGAGCAGGTGCTGGGGAGCGATCTCGACGTCCGGTCCGACCTGTTCTCCCTCGGCTCGCTGCTCTACGAGATTCTGACCGGCGGCGCGCCCTTCCGCGCCGAGGAGGCCCGGGCATCGCTGGCGCGGGTGCTGCAGCACCGGCCGCGTCCTCTTCATGAGGTGCGGCCGGAGGTGCCGCTCGGGCTGTCCCGGCTGATCGAGCGCCTGCTGGAGAAAGAGGCTTCCGATCGGCCGGCGAGCGCCGGTGAGGTCAGCGAGGTCCTGGCGTCTCTGGCGGCGAAGTATTCGTTCGAAAGCGCCGGCTCCGGGAAGGGCTCCGGCGCGGGCGCCACTGCCGAGACGTTCGTCGATGAGATGACGCCGACCCTGGTGGAGCCGCAACCTGCGCAGGACCGCCGCGGCTCCGGCTCCGGGAGCGCGGTCGGCGGGGAGCGGCGGACCGTGACGGTGCTCTGTTGCAGCCTGGTGCAGGCCGAGGGGTCAGGCCCCGTCGACCTCGAGGTTCTCTCGGATTCCATGGTCACCTTCGAAGGCTTTGCCCGGACCGTCTGCCGGGATCTTTCCGGCCACCTGGGAGCCGTCCTGAGCCACATGCTGTGGATCTATTTCGGCTACCCGGTGGGACATGAGGACGACACCTTGCGCGCGGTGAGAGCGGCCCGCGAGCTCATGGCCCGCGCCCGGCAATCCGGCCTGCTGCTCCGGGGTCTCGCTCTGCGCTTCGGAATCCATACCGGTCCTGCCGTCGTGTGGGCCCGTCCCGGCCAGCAGGACCGTCTGCAGCTCGGGAGCACGCTCGACCTCGCCATGGGAATCCAGAGCGCGGCGCCGATCAACAGCATTGTGGTGAGCACCCTGAGCCAGCGGCTGCTCACCCGCGGTTTCTCCACCCGGGCCCTGCCGCCGGCTCATCTGAAAGACGTGGACGGGCCGGTCGAGATCTACGAGGTCGGCGACCCCCTGGAGGTGCAGGAGCGGGAGAGCAGCCCGATCGCTCCCCTGGTCAACCGGGAGGCCGAGCTCCAGATCCTCCTCGACCGGTACCGCCTGGCCTGCTCGGGGTCGGGACAGGCGGTGTTGATCGCCGGCGAAGCCGGGATCGGCAAGTCGCGCCTGGTGCGGGCTCTGTCGGAGCAGGCCTCAGCCGTGGCCGAGCCCCCGACCTGGCTGATCGCCCACGGCTCGACGTTCACCCAGAACACGCCGCTGGCGCCGATTATCCATCTCCTGGAGCGGACGCTCTTCGCCGCCAGTGCGGAGGGATCCGCCGAGGAGAAGCTCCGCCGGCTCGAAGAGGTCCTCGACGAGCACGGCCTCCCCCTGCCGGACTACGCCCCCCTCCTGGGCGCGCTGCTCTCGATTTCTACCGAGGAGCGCTACCCGCCTCTCGTCCTGAGCCCCGAGGCGCGACGGAAGCGGACGCTCACCGCCATCCTGGCCCTCCTCGGCGCGATGGCCGAGCGCCGCCCCGTGGTGCTGGTGATCGAAGACCTGCACTGGGTCGATCCTTCGACGCTCGAGCTGCTCGACCTGCTGCTGGGAGAAATCTCCAGCTTGCCCCTGCTGCTCGTCGCCACGTTCCGGCCCGAATTCACGGCACCCTTGCGCCATCAGACCTCCGTCACGCAGCTCGGCCTGAGCGGTCTGAGCGAGAACCATGTGACGCAACTGGTCCGGCAGGTCGCCGAAGGGAAGGGGCTGCCTGCCGAGATGCACCGGGAGATCGTGGTGCGGACCGATGGCAACCCGCTGTTCGTCGAAGAGCTGACCAAGGCGGTGCTGGAGGCGGACGCTCCGCTCCGGGGGCCGGCAGGAGTCCCGTTCACGCTCGGCGCCTCGCTCCTCGCCCGTCTCGACCGGCTGGGGGAGGCCAAGGCGGTGGCGCAGCTCGCTGCGGTCGTCGGTCGCACCTTCTCCCTGGAGCTGCTGGAGGCCCTCTCCTGGATCAAGGGGGCCGCCCTGCACAGCGCGATCAGCCGGCTTGTCCAGGCCGAGATCCTCTATCGCCGCGGACCGGCCCGCGAGGCGCGCTACATCTTCAAACACGCCCTGATCCAGGATGCCGCCTACCTGTCGCTCCTGGCGAGCGACCGGCAACAGCTCCACCAGCGGCTCGCCGGCCTGCTCCAGGAAGAGTTCCCGGCGGTGGCCGAGGCCGAGCCCGAGCTGATGGCGCACCATTGCGAGCGCGGCGGTCTGCCGATGGAAGCCGTCAGGTATCTTCAGCAGGCAGGTACCCGCGCCATGCAGCGCTCGGCTCAGCTCGAGGCGATGAGACACCTGACCCGGGCTCTCGATCTCCTCCTTGCCCTGCCGCCCGCGCCGGAGCTCCTGAGGCCGGAGTTCGAGCTGCGTGCCGCGCTCGGCCCGTGTCTGACCGCGGTCAAGGGCTGGGGAGCCCCGGAGGTCGCCGCCAACGCCGAGCGCAGCATCGCCCTCACCCGGGAGCTCGGGGAGGGCGGACAGCTGGTCCCCTCGCTCTTTGGTCTTTGGACCTTCCATGTTCTGCAGGGGAATCGTCAGCCCTCGATCGATCTCGCGGCCGAGCTCGAGCGCCTCGCCGAGACTCCCGTGCAGATCTTCATCAGTTACTCCGCCCAGGTGGTCACTTCGATGTACCGAGGCCGCTTCGCCGAGGTATTGGCGCTGGCCGAGCAGGCGGCTGCGCTCTTCGAGCCCAACCTGCTCCCCGAGTTCGCCCTCTTCGGTGAGGAGTCCACCTTGCTGTCGCGCGTTTGCGAGTTCTGGACGCTCTGGATCGTCGGGCGTCCGGAGGCGGCGGTCCGCAAACGGGATGCGATGCTCGCGATCGTCGAGGCGCTGCGTTCCCCGTTCCAGCTCGGCTTCGGGCTCCTCTTCGACATCGTTCTCTGCCACGCGCTGCGAGAGGTCGAGCAGGTCGACAGGGTGGCAAAGCGGCTGATCGGTCTGGCACAGGAGCAGGATTTCCCTTTTCTGGAATCCCTCGCCCGCTGTGCGCAGGGTTGGGTCGCCTGCCAGAGGGGTGACCTGTCGGGTATAGCGCAGATTCAGGCCGGCCTCGACGTACACCTGGCCACGGGGTCGAAGCTGCCGCGGGGCTACTGGCTCACCTACTTGATCGAAGCCCAGCTCCTGGCCGGGCAGATCCCCGAAGGGCTGGCCACGGTCCGTGAGGCACAGACAATGTCGGAGGTCCAGCTCGATGTCTTTTATGACGCCGAGATCCTCCGCCTCGAGGGCGAGCTCCTGCGGGCCTCCGGGGACGCCGGAGCGGCCGAATCCGCCTTCCTGAGAGCGCTTGAGGTCGCTCGCGAGAGGGGGGCGCACGCCTTCGAGCTGCGCGCGGCCACCAGCTTGGGCAGCCTCCTCGCCGAGCAGGGCCGCGCAGGCGAGGCCCTGCCCCTCCTCACCGCGGTGTATCGGTCGTTCGATAACGGATTCGCGACGCGCGATCTCACGGAGGCGCGCGAGCTCCTCGATCGCCTATCAGACCTTCAGATCCTCCCGGGTCACTTCCCCGAGACCGAGGACGAAATCGGCTCCGTAAACCCGGGCGGGAGTCTGGAACCCGGCTGAGATCTCGCCCGCGAGGACCCTCTCAACGAGGGTCAACCCGGCATCGGCGGTGAACGTGTACTGGTCCGGGGTCCGGAGCCGCGAGCTGACGCGCCGGCCGGCGCGGTCCTCGGCCTCGGCCACGATGGAGCACTCCGCTCGCCGGCGATCGTCGGGTGGTGGGCCCCCTGGCAACGTCTGGACCCTCGCCTGCCCGCAAGGAGAGCGGAGCCCGGCGAGAAGGCGGCTGGCCAGCAGAGCGACCCTTTCCGCGGGAAGGAGGTCCAGATAGACCTCGATATCGGAAATACCCGTGGTGTGGAAGGCCGTGATCACGTCGGCCCAGTCGACGGCCAGGCTCGTCCTGTGCCCCCAGCCGTAGTCGAAGTCGTGCTCCAGAGGGCTCCATAGAGGTGCGGCCAGCCTTCCGCCGCGCCGGACCCGGATGTCCGGACCGAGGTACGGGAGGACAGTCGTTGGCGAGCCGCGCCCGGCATAGGAGGCCGGCAGCGAAATGCCCAGGCGCAGCCTCACCGCCCCGGGCAGCCGACGTGCCACATGCGCGGCCAGGCAGTCAGTGGCTACCACAACGAAGCCAGCCCCCGGCAACAGCATCACTCCCCGCCGTCGTGCGACCTCGTCCCGGCGCTGGAGCGCGGCGAAGACGGCGGGCTCGCCAGTCACGTCCAGATAGTGAGCCCCGGTGGCGAGGCAGGCCGCAATCAAGGGTCCGGCCGTGGCGTCGAGCGGCCGGGCCGCATTGAGCACCAACCGGACGCCCTGGAGCATGCGGGCGAGCGCCGCCGGATCGTCGAGGCGGGCGGCGCGGTACTCGAAGTCAAGGGGAGCGGCCAGCCGCCGCAGCCGCGCCTCGTCACGGCCGGCGAGCAGTGGGGAGAGGCCGCGGGCCAGGGACCGGCTCGCCAGCATCCGGCCGGTGTAGCCCGTGGCTCCGTAGATCAGCCAGCGCTCGGTCATGGGCAGACTTGGAAGTCTAGCGGTCGAGCTCGGCTTGCGTCAATGACGAGAGAGCACTACAGTGCAAGCTCTGGAAAGGCTCGAGGAGGACCGATGGGCGTTCGCTCTTATGTGGAGTGGTTCTATGGAAACGCTCACCCTCTCGGCGAGGAGAGCCGCTATCTCAATCTGGGGTACTGGCGCGACAAGCCTGCTACACTGGACGAGGCGTGCGAGGCCCTGGCGACTCTGGTCGGAGAGGCTGCCGGGCTGGGGCCCGGGGCTGTCGTCCTCGACGCGGGTTGCGGCTTCGGCGACCAGGACGTTTTCTGGGTGCGCAGATTCGGGCCGCGGCGGATCGTCGGGATCAACATCGCTGCCGGACAGGTGGCTCAGGCGCGCCGGAGGGTCGAGGACCTCGGGCTGGCCGGCCGCATCGAGATCCGGATCGGCTCGGCCACCGAAATCCCCGGCGCGACCACGAGCTTCGACAAGGTCGTGGCCCTCGAGAGCGCTTTCCACTTCGACTCCCGGGTCGATTTCTTCGACGAGGCCTGGCGGGTGCTGCGCGGCGGCGGCCGGCTGGTCACCACAGACATCCTCCCGCTGGCGGACCGGCACGGCGGCTTGGCCGCATGTCTGTCCGAGGCCCTGGCGGCGCTCGTCTGGGGCATCCCCTGGGCCAACCTCTATCCTCGTCGAGTCTATGCCGACCGCCTGCGGGCGGTGGGGTTCGAAGATGTCGTGGTGACCTCGATCCGCAGCCAAGTCTTCGCGCCGTTCCACCGTTACCTGGCCCGGCGCCTGCGCGAGCCCGGAGTGCTCTCCCGGCTCGACCCGGTGTTCGCCGCGTACTGGCAGGCCTCGATGGCCACCCGGGGAGGGGCGTTCCAGGGCTGGGATTACGTGCTGGCGATGGCCCGCAAGCCGGCGGCCAGCAGAAAGGGCGGGCGTGAAGCCGGCCAGCGGAGGAGGCGGCCTTGAACGTACGGAAGAAGAATGTCCTGCCCTGGCGCCTGGTCCAGGTCCCACCTTGTGTTCATGACTGAAGAAGCTCTACAGTACAGCCGATTCCGTCAGTGGAAACCGGCCCGGAGAGGAGGTGGCCTTGTACGTCAGCAATCGGCCGTATCAGCCCGAGCTGCCCTTCTACAATCAGGCGCTCGGACCTTCCGAGGCGACCTACGTGGTCCCTCCCCCCTTCAACATGCCGGGGGTCACCGCCCGCGTCTTCCCTCTCCAGGCGAGCATCAACATCCTGCACCGTTTCTACAAAAACTATCTCAACGTGGCGCCCGGCTTCGAGTTCACCCCTGCTCTGCCCTGCGTCCTCTTGTGGGTCCTCGACTACGGGCACTCGGATCTCGCAGCGTCCAATCTGGGATGGGTCTCACAACACGAGGTGTTTTTCTCGGCGCCGCTCGCGATGTGGCGCCGCGACCGGCGGGGCCGCCGCATTTTCGTAAAATGGGTGCTGAACGTTCCTTTCATCGTCGTCGACAACCCCTCCTCGCTCACTACGGGCCGGGAAGTCTACGGCTGGCCGAAGGTCCTGGCCCAGTTGCAATACGATCCGGAACGCTGGCTGACCGATCCGCGCAATCCACTCCGTCTCCTGACTCTGAATGTCAGGGGAATGAGCTCCGCGTTTCCCGACACTCGATTGCTCGACCTCGAGCAACAGCCTGGGCAGAACCCTTCCCTCGTTCCCCCGGCCCTCGGATTGATCGATCCCTTCGTGTGGCTTTCCCGTCTGCTGGGCAACTTCTTGTCGATCGGGTTCGATCTGACGCAGCTCCTTCTGGGCTTCCCCCTCGCCGGCTACGACCCGCTCATCGTGAGGGACCGCGGTTGGGTCCTGTCCGACAGCTTCGGCCGGCTGGTTCGTTTTCTCGAGAATCCGGGGCTGGATGTGGTGAACCTCAAGCAGTTCCGGGACTCCGAAGATCCGACTCAGATCTGCTATCAGGCTCTCGTGGAATCGCGGCTGAGCATCAACCACTTCAACCGCGGCGGCCTTCTCGGCCTGTACAACGTCCTGCAAGGCGACTTGACCGGGGGATTCCGCATTTATATCTCCGAGGACGCCGGCTTTCCCATCGTCGAGTCGCTCGGTCTCGTGACGCTCGAGGAGCGGACGATCGGCGGGAACCTCTACGCGGTCCTCGCGCCCTTCTTACCCTTCTGGGGGGACGTCGACCTGACCTATGGCAAGGGCGAGACGCTCTGTTGGCGGATGCGCGGTGAGCCCTGGTATCGGGGGACGGCTCCAATGAGCCCGAGCTCATCGCGGACCTCCAGGGCGCCTTACAACACGATCGCCGGAGCGGCGCAGCAGGAGTGGTACGGCCCCTTCTTCATACCTGAAGGCCGCATCGACGTTTTCCCCTTGCAGGCGGATCCCGAGAAGCTCCAGAGCTTCCTGACGAGATTTCTGAGCCTCGGCAGCGGTGAGGGCATCGAGAAACCGCTTCCGATAAGCTTTCAATTGGTGGGAGAGCACGTTTACATGTTCGTCTCCGAGAACCGGATGTTTTCGGCGGCGCGAAGCGGGGCGTGGATCCAGGCGGCCCAGATCTGCTTTGCCATTCCGGTCCTCTTGAGCTGGCCGGACGGGAGGCAGGAGGTGGTCGCCGCCATGCCGTTCGCCTTCGTCAACAATCCGACTCTGGCCATGACCATGCGAGAGGTCCAGGGGGTTCCGGCGATGGACGCCACCATCATGACCCCGCCACGATTCTGGCAGCCCGAGGCGCCGTTGCTCGTCATGCAATTGAACGTCTTCGACGAGCTCGGCGCGGGCTTGGGTTGCCAGCTGCAGACCGTGCTTGAGATCCTGCCCGGTTTCTCCCCGGTCGAGGGCGGTTTCCAGGGCCCGCTCGATCGACCGGTGGCTCTGAGCCGGCTGGCGCTCAAACAGTTCCGCGACGCCGAGCAGCCGAACCACGCCTGCTATCAGGCCCTGGTCCGGGAGCCCTGGATCTTTTCCATGCTCGAGTCGATCGTGCCGCTCGCCCAGGACACGACGGTCCGCATCTCCTGGTATCCGAGCCTCCCCATCGTGGAGACCCTGGGCTTGCGGACCGCGAGCCTGCAAGCTCCCCCGGAGCAGGATGTGGAAGGAACGGTCGCCGAGATCCTGATTCCCGACCATCCTTTCACGATCCGATCGACCATCCACATCGGGCTCGGCGACGTGCTTTTCCAGGCTGGGGGTCGCTTGCCCTGGAGCCCGGTGCCCTCCCATCGGGTGCCCCACTATAGAGTCGGAACGCCGAGACGGCACGAGGAGGGCGAGGTCGAGAATCTTCTCGACCTCCACAAGAGGCGCTCCCCGGATTCCGACATTCTGCGGGACGGGCTCCATCCGTGGCTGCGAGCCCTCTCGCGACCTGCCGGCAGTCCGCCAGCAGCGGGTGCCGAGGGAGAACGGGGAGGCGAGAAGCCAGCCTCCGCGGGGCGGCGCTCTCGGACCGCTACAAAAAGCTAAACAGGGTCAAGACATGAGCAGAGACAGGAAGCTTTCGCAAGGAAGGGCGACGCGGCGGGACCAGCCGATCCGCGTAGCCATCGTGGGCGGCGGCTGTGCTGGGATCACGGCCGCCTTCGAGCTCACGCGGCCCGAGCACCGCGGCCGCTTCGCAGTGACTGTCTACCAGCAGGGCTGGCGGCTCGGCGGCAAGGGAGCGTCCGGCCGCGGCCCAACCGGGCGCATCGAGGAGCACGGTCTGCACGTCTGGATGGGGTTTTACGAGAACGCCTTCAGGCTCCTGCGGGAATGTTACGCCGAGCTCGGACGCGACTGGCGCGATGCCTTCTTTCCGGCTCCCCGGCTCGGTGTCGCGGAAGCCCGGGAGGACGACGGCTGGGGGGGCTGGACCGCGCTCTTCCCGCCCATGCCGGGCCTGCCCGGGGACCCGCTGACCGCTGAGAACCCTTTCTCGGTGAGCAGCTACCTGGTCCATGCCGTGCGGCTCCTCGCGACGGTGGTCGAGTCGGCGCGCTACCGGCAGGAGGGCGATGGGTCTCGAAAGTCCGCCGTGCCCCGGCCCTCTCCGCTGGCTCCGGAAACTGTCCTCGCCAGTCTGGAGCGCCTCGTCCGTTACGGCTATCTGGCGACCCTCGTCGGTGTGGCCGAGGCGATGCGGGGCCTCGCCGTTCTTTTCGGCTCCTGGAGCCGCCGCCCACCCGGGCGCGGTGCGGAAGCGGCGGTCCTCCGCCCGCTCGAGAACGTAGCGCGCAGCGCCCTGCGCCTGCTCTCGGAGCTGGCCAGCCAGGACGGCGAGCTGCGCCGGGTGTGGGGGATCGTGGACCTCCTCCTCACGGTCATCCGCGGCACGATCCGCTTCGGCTTGGTCACCGATCCGCGCGGCTTCGATGCCATCGACGATTACGAGTTCCGCGAGTGGCTGGAGCTCAATGGGGCGTCCCGCTCCACTCTCGAGTCCGATTTCCTGCGCGGCGTGGCCTACGACCGGTTGTTCGCCTACGAGGACGGCGACGCGGCACGGCCGCGGATGGCCGCCGGCCAGGCGCTGCGGGACCTCCTGCGCATGCTCTTCACCTACCGCGGCTCTTTTTTCTGGAAGATGCGGGCCGGCATGGGCGACATCGTCTTCGCGCCTTTCTATGAGGTTCTGCGCCGGCGCGGCGTCCGTTTTGAATTCTTCCACCGCCTGGAAGCCGTGCGGCTCGCCCGGGAGGACCGCCTCCTTCCCGGCGAGCGCCCCTACGTCGAGGCCCTGGAGCTCGACGTGCAAGCCGCCATTCGCTCCGGCTCTTACGAGCCGCTGATCCAGGTCCGCAGCCTTTCCTGCTGGCCTGCGAAGCCTGACTTCAGCCAGCTCCTCGATGGCGAGCGCCTGGAAGTCGAGGGATGGAATCCCGAGTCGTTCTGGGACCGCCGCCGGGTGGGCCGGAAGATCGTGCGGGTGGGGGAGGATTTCGATTTCGTCGTTCTCGCCGTGGGACTGGCGGCGATCCCCCACGTCGCCGCGGAGATCGTGGCCCACGACCGGCGTTGGCGGCGGATGGTCGAGAGCATCAAGACGGTTGAGACGGGTGCTTTCCAGCTCTGGCTCAACAAAGGCGTGGCCGCGCTCGGCTGGCCTGGCGCCGAGGACATCATCCTGACCGGCTTCGCCAAGCCGTTCGACACCTGGGCCGACATGACCCACCACCTCGGCGAGGAGGGTTGGCCTGCCGACCGGACCCCGCTCTCGCTCGCCTACTTCTGCGGCGTCCTGCCGTCCGGGCCGGAGCCGCCTGGCCTGGACGACATCGGTTATCCGGCATCCCGGCGCGAGGCGGCGCGCCGGGATGCCGTCCGCTTCCTCGATCGCCACATCGGGCACCTCTGGCCGCGGGCAGTCCGTCCGGGAGGCGGCTTCCGTTGGGAGCTCCTGGTGCCGCCCGGAAAGGAGCGCCCGGCCGGCCCGGCACGTTTCGCCACCCAATTCTGGACCGCGAACGTCAACCCTACCGACCGCTATGTCCTGACCCTTCCCGGTACGGCGAGGGACCGCATCTCGCCCCTCGACAACAGCTACGACAATCTGACGGTGGCCGGAGACTGGACCGCTTGCGGCTTCAACTCCGGCTGCGTCGAGGCGGCTGTGATGTCCGGCCAGTTGGCGGCCCATGCCCTCGCCGGCTCGCCGCCTCTCGAAGACATCGTGGGCTTCGATCACCCCTGACATGTTCCGATGGAGGAGAGATCTTATGGACCGCCCGCGCCGCAAACGCCGAGATCCCCAACGCACTGGACCGATCCGCAACGCGGGAGGAGCCTTGCGGGATGAAGGGCCCTGGCGAGGCCCCGTGCGGCAGAGCCATGATGCCGCTTCCAACGGTGTGCGCGATGGCTATCGCGTGATCGATGAGCAGATCCGCCGTGGCCGCCGGATGGCGCAAGAGCTCGACGACGAGCTTTGGAACGACGACCGGCACGACCGGGAGCGGCGACGGCGGGCCAGGTACCAGGAGGAGACGCGGTCCGGGTATAACGAAGAGCCCTGGCCCCGGTCCGGAGGAGGCGGGTTCGGCCTCCTCGGGATGCCACTGCGGCAGATGGAGCGTCTGTGCCGGGAGATCCTCCGCCAGATCGTCTCGATGCGTCCGGACCCCTGGAGGTTGATCGAGCTGCTCTTCCGCCTCCAGATCGAGATGATGTCCGAGCTCGCCCGCTGCGGCTTCGGCGTCCTCGGCATGGCGAAGCCTCGCTGGGGAGACTCCTTCGAGGAGGACGTCCAGCGGGTCGAGCGCGACATCGACGAGAGCCTGAACGAGATCGACGATGAGGACGACGATTTCCTGGATGAGGACGAGGACGAGGGAGAGATCGAGGACGAGCGCCGGAATTGGCCGGCGGCCCCGAGCGTCCCTGCCGTGATCCGTTCCACGGTTCCCATCCCGGTCTATGTATGGTCCTACGAACGGACGGAGATCGATCTAGAGCTCCCCGCCGGAGCACAGTCCCTGGATCTCGTGGCCGAGCCTCCGCTGGCAACCGGCACCGACCAGCCTGCGCTGCCTGCGTTCGAGGCCGATTTCGTTGCGCTCGCCGACGGACCGGTGATCCTCCGCATCGAGGTTCCGCGCGGCCTGCCGGCCGGCCAATATCTCCGACGGATCCTGGTGCGCGCGACAGGCGAGCCGGTAGGGGATCTCACCGTCCAGGTCGGGACTGTCCCTAAGCCAAGCTCCAAACCGAGCCCGAAGCCAGGCCAGGAGCCGGGCCAGAAAGCGAGGAAGCGGTGATGCGCGGCGAGGCGCTGATCCAGTCCGTGCTCGAAGAGTACGCGGCGCTCACCCGCCGGGCGCTCCGTCGCTATCTGCCGTCCCTCGAGCCGCGGCGCTACCTCTATGATCTGATCTCCGACTATCCCCGGCGCGGCGGCAAGATGATGCGCCCGAGCCTCTGTATCGCCACGGCCCGGGCCTTCGGCGCGCAGGCGGAGGATGCATTGCGCGCCGCGGTCTCCATCGAGCTCTTCCACAACGCTCTTCTCGTCCACGACGACGTCCACGACGAAAGCCAGCTCCGCCGCGGCCGGCCGAGCCTCCACACCCTCCATGGCGTGCCGCTCGCCCTGAACGCCGGGTCTGCCCTGGCGATGCTCAGCCTGCGCCCGCTCGCCGACTACCGGCTGAAGTTCGGACTCAAAATCGCCGCGCTGCTCATCGAGGAAATGGCGCGGATGGCCCGCGAGTCGGGAGAGGGGCAGGCGCTCGAGCTCGGCTGGCGGCGCGACAACGTCATCGACCTCACCGAGGCCGACTACTTTGAAATGGTTCTCAAGAAGACCTGCTGGTACACGACCATTACGCCAATGCGCCTGGGTGCCCTGATCGGCTGCCGCGAAATGCTGCCTGAATTCGAGACCCTGATCCGTCTCGGGTTCTTCTTCGGTACTGCGTTCCAGATCCGTGACGACGTGCTCAACCTGACCGGCGACGAGCGCTACGGCAAGGAGATCTATGACGACCTCCTCGAAGGAAAGCGCACCCTGATGCTGATCCATCTCCTCGCGAACGCGACCGCGCAGGAACACGAGCGCATCGCCGCCTTCCTCGCCTCACCGCGCGAGGAACGCATCGGGGAGCCGGTGCGCTGGGTGGTCGAGCGGATGAAGCACTACGGCTCCATCGACTATGCTCAGGAGGTCGCCAACGGGCTCGCCGGGGCCGCCCTCCACGAGTTCTCGACCCTGTTCGACGCCCTTCCCGAATCCCGGGACAAGCGCTTCCTGGCCGAGATGATCACCTGGGTGCTGCAGCGCAGCTCATAGCCCCGTCACCCGTACCACCTCCTCGAACGTCGTCTGCCCCTCCGCCAGCTTGCGCAGGGCGGATTGACGGAGGGTGCGCATGCCGTTCTTCACCGCTTCGCGCTTGATCTCCGGGGCGTCGGCGCCGGAGACGACCAGGTTCTTGACGGCTTCGTCGATCGGCAGGATCTCGAAGATGCCGGTGCGGCCGAGATAGCCGGTGCCGCGGCACTCGAAGCATCCCTCGCCCTCCTTGACCCGGACCCTCTTGCCGGGCGGCACGGCGAGGCGGAGGGTGTTGACCTCCTCTTCGGTCAGGAAACGCTCGGTGATGCAGTTGGGGCAGATCCGGCGGAGCAGGCGCTGGGCCATGGTGCCGACCAGCGTCGAGCTGATCAGGAAGCGCTCGACGCCCAGGTCCGAGAGGCGGGAGATCGAGGCGGCGGCGTCGTTCGTGTGCAGGGTGGAGAAGACCAGGTGGCCGGTGAGCGCCGCCTGGATGGCGTACTGGGCCGTCTCGGCGTCGCGGATCTCGCCGACCATGATCACGTCCGGATCCTGGCGCAGGATGTGCCGCAGGGCGGCGGCGAAGGTGATCCCCACCTTGATCTGGACCGCCGTCTGGTTGAAGTCCTCGTGGACCATCTCGATCGGGTCCTCGATCGTGGTCACGTTGATCTCGCGCGTGGCGATCACCTTGAGAGCGGAGTAGAGGGTGGTCGTCTTGCCCGAGCCGGTGGGGCCGGTCACCAGGAGGATGCCGTGCGGGCGGCTGATGAAGTCGTTGAACAGCTGCAGCTCGTCCGGATAGAAGCCGAGGCCGGAGAGGTCCTGGACCAGCACCTGCGGATCGAAGATGCGCATCACGACCTTCTCGCCGAAGGCGACCGGGAGCGTCGAGACGCGGAGCTCGACCTCCCGCCCGGCGCGCGAGGTCTTGACGCGGCCGTCCTGCGGGCGGCGCTTCTCCGCGATGTCCAGGCGGGACATGGTCTTGATGCGGGAGACGACGGCGGCATGGACCACCTTGGGCATGCGCTGGATGTCGTGGAGGACGCCGTCGATGCGGAAGCGGATCAGGCTGTCCTCACGCTTCGGCTCGATGTGGATGTCGCTCGCCCGGCAGTCGAAGGAGTGCTGGAGCATGAACTCCACGGCGCGCACCACGTGGGCGTCGGACGACTCGATCTCGGACTCGCTCTTCATGCGGACGAGCTGCTCGAGATTGCCGAGGTCGATGCCGCCGGTCAGGTCGCGTTCGGCCTTCTTGACCGAGTGGCGCAGGCCGTAGAACTCGGTCAGGGACTTGATGACGTCGGGCTCGGAGGCGACGACCAGCTCGATGTTGCCGCCGGCGATCCGCTTGAACGAGTCGATCCCCTCGATGTCGTAGGGGTTGGCGCAGGCCACGCGCAGGCGGCCGTTCACCATCTCGATGGGGATCATGCGGTGGCGCCGGGCGAACGGGCGCGACATCTTGGACTCGATGAGGTCGGCGTTCAAGCTCAGGGAGTCGATCCGCATGTGGGACAGCTTGGCGTCGGCGGCGATCGCCTGGGCGACCTCGACCTCGCCCAGGGGTGAGCCGGAGTCGCGGCCGTTGGGCAGCTTGAGGCGGAGGACGAGGTCATAGGCGAGGGACTTCTGCTCGTAGGCGCTGCCGGCGCGCACGCGCTGCGGCAGGAGCTTGGCCTCCTGCTTGATCAGGTCCCCATGCTCGGGGCTGATGTACTTCTGGCGGACCAGGATGTCCGCCACGAGCTCGGGTGTGAGAGTCATGCTTCCTTCAGAATAGACGACCGAGACGGGTTGAAGGGAGATTGTACTCCGGAACGCGTTGGAAGGGGGATGGTGTGCGTATGCTAGTATGCGGGTATGAAGCGAGCTACGATCACCCTGCCGGATGACCTCGCGGATCTGGTGGACCGGGAGGCCCAGCGCCGGCAGACCAGCTTCTCGGAGGTGGTCCGGCAATACATTGTGCTGGGCCTCTCCGGCGCCGGGGAGAAGCCTCGGGAGATTCCCTGGGCTGGCCTGTTTCAGGATCCGGACATGATCCCTGCCGAGCGGATGGACGAAGAGCTGGCGGCACGCTGGGTCGATGATCTCTCTCGCGATCGTCGATAGCGGCCCCCTGATCGCGGCGGCGAATCGTGCCGACCCGGCACACCGAGCCTGCCTTGCAGCATTGCAGAGTCCGGGCCTTCGTCTCGTGATTCCCGCCCTGTGCGTGGCGGAAGCCACCTACCTGATCCACAGCTATCGGGGACCGGCGACCGAGGCGCGCTTCCTCAGAGGGCTCGAAGGCTTCGATGTCCAGGCGCCACTCGCCCAGGACTGGCCGCGGATCGGGGAGCTCGTCGAGCAGTACGCCGATCTGCCACTCGGAGGAACCGACGCCTCGGTGATCGCCCTGGCCGAGCGCCTGCGGACCGAGATCGTGATCACGCTGGACCACCGCCACTTCGGAGTGGTCCGGCCGCGGCACTGCGAACGTCTGCGGCTGTTGCCTTGAGGGACCGACGACGGACGTGAGAGACTCCGGCTCCCCCCTGCTCGGGGGGCGATGTACTTCTGGCGGACCAGGATGTCCGCCACGGCCGGCCTGCGACTACCTGAGTATTGGATCGTCGTCTTGACTCACTCCCGCAGCGACGAGAGCGCGGTGAGCTCGCATGAACTCATCCGATCCATTCTGAAGGCGCTTTCGATCTTCGAGATCGGAGATCTTGTCGAGGTCGCGCCCCCAGATGGCCGATTGGTCCTTCGCTTGGCGCGCCGTCTGAGGATAGCCCCATGTGAACGGGCCATCATCCATCCAGGCCACAAGGTGACCGTTGATCTTCTTGAGTTTGCGAAAACGCGGTGTATCCTTGCGGTATTTGCGGTAGTTGTCCATAGCCCTCCCGTTGACCTGCCGCAGCAATACTACCCATCCGCTTAGCCGCCAGGGAGCCGAGCGAAGGCTCGCGGAGCTTCTCAGGCAACTCAGAGCAGGGCCCGCGGGCAAGAGGGCTGATCCGTCGGTCGGCCCAGACATCCTCATCTGCGTCCACATGTGGGAGGACCTGTAGAATCGAGCGGTGCCCAAGCGTCGGGGGAGACCCGCCTATGATGATGCGCCTCTGCTGGCGCAAATGGCCATTCTTCTCGCCAAGCGAGAAGTTCGGTCGGTCCGCGACGCTGCCCGCCGCGTAGCAGGCCAAACAGAAGGCGCTTCCACTCCGGCCGTCATCGACCGCATCCGTACCAAGTACGCGAAACACAAAGTGGATCTTGATGCTTGGGCACAGAATCAACTTCAGCCGCCTCCGGAATCACCACGCCGCCGTGGCTCTCCGCCCTCGGTCGCTAAGCTCGACCAAGGCAGCATTGCGCGACCAAGCCGCGACAGTGTGGCCAAGCTCGACCGAGCCAGCCTTGCCCGACCAAGCCGCAACAGTGTGGCGAAGAGCTACTCCTCCCCGGCCGCCAAGTTGGACCGACCTGAGGATCACGTCGACGTCGCAAGAAGCATCTTGGATGCCTGGGAGAACTCGGCAGTAGGCGCGACTGACCGCTATCTCAAGCAGCGCCAAGCGATGCTGAACTCCTTGGAAGACAGTGCCTTAGATGCCGTCCGCAAACTCCTGACAAAGAAGCCCTGAGAATAACCTCCCGGGGTGGCCGGATTTCCTCCCAATCCTTGCCACTCTTGGGAGGAAATTGCCCCGAATTCTCTCCCACCCCCAAGCTTTTTCTCCCAGGAAAATCCCTTTCGCCAGAGAAACAGCTCTGGTAAACCTTCCCTAGAAGCACGAAGGCCCCGGAGCGGGTACCAACCGTCCAGGGCCGACGATAACCAGATTCCGGGGGGTACCCAGCGTCCGGCGTCCTTACTTCTACTTTGTCAGATTGACTTCCGGCCCAGGCACCAGCGTCTGGACGAAGGCGCGATCTGGGCGTAACGAGAAGGGCGGACGCCTTTTTCCCGTCATTGCCCGTCCCCCTTCGACCGCCAAAGCCATCCGCTCC
>DASPXX010000321.1:0-42519 GCA_035637095.1 Thermoanaerobaculia bacterium | reverse complement strand
CCCTCGGTTTCGCGAGCGCTCACCTCATGGGGCATTCCTACGGCGGCGGCATCTCGCTGTGGATCGCCTGGAAGCACCCCGAGCGGGTGCGCTCCCTGGTCCTCGTCGACAGCTCGGCTCCCACCTATGCCAACGACCGGCGGAGCCGCGCGGCGTCCTTCCGGCCTCTCGCCTCCCTCTATCTGCGGACGTGGGCGCTCCGCTCGTCCATGGTGCGCAAGGCCCTCCTCCACTCGTTCTACGACGACTCGCTGGTGACTCCCGAGCTGGTCCAGGCCTATCTGGAGCGCGTCCGGATCGAAGGGACGGTCAACGCCTTCTACGGCCTCACCGTCCCGATCCGCGGCCCGGTGGACAGAGTGGTGCTGGAGGAGATCCGCGCGCCGGCGTTCATCGTCTGGGGTGCGCAGGACGAGTTGATCTCGGTCGAGTCCGGCCGCCGGGCCGCCGAGCGGATGCCGCATGCGGAGTTCGCGGCGATCGAGCGGTGCGGCCACATCCCGATGGAGGAACGCCCCGAGGAGCTCCTCCGTCTCGTCCTCCCCTTCCTGAAGCGGCAGGCGGGCTGATCCGGATGGCGCTCTCGCTCGTCGCGACCTGCGGGCTCGGGCTGGAGGAGATCCTGGAGGGGGAGCTCTCCGCTCTCGGCGCGAAGAAGCTGAGCCGCGAAAAGGGCGCCGTGACCTTCAGCGGCAGCTGGGAGGACTGCTGGCGGGCCAACTGGCGCCTGCGCACCGCCAACCGCGTGCTCGTCGCGCTCGGCTCCTGGGAGGGGCGCGACGGGGCGGAGCTCGCCGCCGGCGCCCGCGCGCTGGCGTCCCCCCTCCTCCACCCGGACCGCAGCTTCGCGATCCAGGCGACCTGCACGGCGTCGACGATCCGCGACGCGCGCTGGGTGGCGCTGTCGGTCAAGGACGGCTTGGTCGACGGCCAGCGCGACCGCTGGGGGCGGCGCGCCTCGGTGGACCGGGAGGATCCGGACCTCCATCTGCGCGTCCGCCTGCACCGCGACCGCGCGACCCTCCTTCTGGACACCTCGGGGGAGCCCCTCGACCGCCGCGGCTATCGCGCCGTCACCGCCGCCGCGCCGGTGCGCGAGCAGCTCGCCGCCGCCTGTGTCCTCGCCTCGGGTTGGGACGGCCGCGGTCCGGTGGTCGACCCGATGTGCGGCTCGGGCACGCTCCTGGTCGAGGCGGCCTGGATCGCTCTCGGCCGCGCCCCCGGACACCTGCGGACCGGCTGGGCGTTCGAGCGCCTCCCGGGCTTCGACGCCCGCGCCTTCGCCCGCATCCGCGCCGAGCCGGTCCCGGCGCCCGGGCCGGACGTGCGCCTGGTGGGAAACGACGTCTCGGGCGAAGCGATCCGCGCGGCCCGCGCCAACCTGGAGAAGGCGGGAGTGCTCGACCGCGCCACGCTCACGCGCAGAGACTCGTTCGGCTCGATGGGATGGGAGACGCCGCCGGGGCCCGGCCTGGTGGTGGTCAATCCACCCCACGGCGAGCGCATCGGCACGGACACCGAGCGCTGGCGCGCCTTGGGCGACCTCCTCAAGCAGCGGTTCAAAGGATGGAGAGCCGCGGTCCTCGCCGGCGGCCCGGATCGCGGCAAGCACGTCGGGCTGCGCCCCCGCCGGCGCATTCCGGTGATGAACGGACCGCTCGAAGCGCGGATCCTGGTGTTCGACCTGTTCTGAGCGCGAGAGCTAGAGGCTGCGCTTCTTGGCCCGGAGACCGCGGCGGCTGCCGCCTTCCTTGTGGCGCTTGCCACCCGCAGCGCCACCGCCGCCGCCAAAGCCACCACCGAAGCCACCGAGATCGCCGCCGCCCTGATCACCCCAGCCGCCACCACCGTAGGGCTCGGGTTGACCGCCGCCGTAACCACCCCGGGAGCCGCCGTAGCCGCCACCTCCGCCCCCACCATAGCCGCCACCGCCGCCATAGCCGCCACCGCCACCCGCGTAACCGCCGCCGCCGCCACCGGCGTAGCCGCCCCGCGAGGCGCCGGCACCGGCACCACCACCGCCGGGCGTGCGCTCACGGGCCTCGTTGACGTTCAGGTTGCGCCCCTGGAACTCATGCCCGTTGAGTTGCTGGACGGCCTTCTGGGCCTCTTCGTCCGTGCCCATCTCGACGAAGCCGAAGCCGCGCGACTTGCCCGTCAAGCGGTCGGACATCACCGTGGCCCACTCGCAGGTTCCGGCGCTTCCGAACAGCTCCTTGAGGTCTTCGCCGGTGGTCTTGAAGTTGAGGTTTCCCACGAAAAGCCTTCTGCCCATCGATCCGTCGTCTCCTCGCGGCCCCTCCTGCGGGGACCGCCCTCTTAAGCTTGCCGGAGGTACCGGCCGGGTTTGTAAGGCGGTGACTCAACGCCATTCGACGGAGAGGGCCTCGCCTTGGTCAGTGCCTCAAAGAGTAGCAGACCCTCAATCATACGGCAATCGAATTCGCTGTGCCCGCCTCATGGGCAGGTCGCGAAGGCCGAGGTGTCGGTCACCAGCGGCGAGGGCCTCCCCAGCGGGTTGAAGTAGACCTGCGTCTGGCCGGTCTGGGTGTCCACCACGGTCAGGGTGTACTGCACGTCGGTCAGCGCCGAGAAGAAGACCCAGTAGTGCTCGTTGACCGCGCAGCCGTTCAGGGCCTTGACCATCATCTCCCAGTTGTTCTCCTCGAAGAACCAGAGGAGACCCGATTCGGTCGACGGCACGGCGACGTGGGTGGCGACGCCGGTCTGGCCCGAGGAGATCTTCCACTCCACGCTCACCTTGAAGCGGTTGTTGTTGAGGCAGAGGGTGTGGCTGTCGGCCACGCAGGGCGCCACCGGCGCGAGGGTCGCGGCGGTCGCCTCGTTCGACGGAATCGAAGCGCCGGTCTCCCCCACCGCCTCGATCCGGAACGAGTACCCGGTCGCGGGCAGCAGATTGCCGACCACGAAGGACGTGCTGTTCGCCGGGGCCGTGGCAACCTCGGCGTAGGTCCCGCCGAGCGTCTTCGCCTCGATGCGGAACCCGGTCTCGCTCTCGGAGGCGTCGTCCCAGGTGAGGCGGATCTCGGTGGTGGACTGCGGCGTGGCCTTGAGGTTCGCCGGCACGGCCGGGATCTGGCTGTAGAGCACCTGGATGCCCGCCCGGTCGTCGGGAGCGAGCCGCGCGCCGCGCTGGTCGTCGTGGATGAAGGCGCGCATCAGCGCGTCGTCGAACACCGGATTGAGGCAGCTGGGGTCGGGACCGTCGGCGTCACCGCAGGAATGGCCGAGGCCGAGGGTGTGCCCGAGCTCGTGGCCGAACAGCTCCTGCGCGGCCTTGACGGTGTCGGGGCTGCGGTCGAAAAAACAGGCGATCCCGTTGTTGATGACGATGTCCGCATTGAGGATCTTGTGGAAGGGCTTGCCTCCGAAGTCGGCGGTCTGTGGCGCCTGATACCACGGGCCGCCCAGGGCCAGGATGCCGCCGGACGCGCAGCTGAAGGCCGGCAGGATGTTGGTCGGGTCGTTGAAGAGGATGGTGTTGACCGTGTCGTAGGTCTCCAGGCCGTTGGTCGACGAGGTCTTGCCGTCGTAGCGATAGTCGATGGGGGTCAGCGGCTCGTTGTTCCAGGCCTGGAGGGCGGCCTGGAACTGCCCATAGCCACCGCCGGGCACCCCCTGCTGACCCGTGGAATACGCCTTCCAGAGGATGTTGCCCGCCGTGTCGAAGTCGAACCAGCGCAGGTTCAGGTGGTCGTCGCCGTCCTCGAAGAGGGTGAACTTGCCGAGGGCCTGCCGCAGCAGCTGGCTGTCCATGTAGCCGATGAGGTAGTCGGCCTCGGGGCGGGCGCCCGCGCCGCGCGCCGCCACCCAGCGGGCGAAGGCGTCGAAGTCGCGCAGGCGGTCGTTGCCCGGGGCGGTCTCGACGCCGGCCGGGGTCTTGCGCACCTCGGTCGCCTCATGGAGGTTGCGCACGGCGAGCGAGCGCTCGCCGGCCCGCACCTCGCGGAAGGCGCCCAGGAGGAGGTGGGACGGCCGCCAGGCACCGTGGCCGTCCGGCTCCAGGAAGACCAGGGTGCGGTCCCCCGGGCGGAAGCTGGGCATGCCGTAGATCCTGAGACCGATCCCCTCCGGCGTCACACCGCCCGGCAGGCGCATCCGCAGGACGCGGCCCGGGGCTTCGCCCTTGAGCGGCTCCTCGACCTCCAGCGTGTACTCGGTCGTGAGGATCGAGCCGCCGCGGACCGGGACGACCACGGAGCGGTCGACCGCGGTGACGCGGGCCACCACCGCGAGAGGCGACCCGTCGACGAGCGCCTCGTCGCTGACCTGGACGTAGCTGGTGGCGGCGAGCGGCCCCGTCCTCATCAGGGCAATTGCGAGCAGGGATGCGAGGAGGACGCGCCGCGAAATACTCTGGATGCTCATGCCATCTCTCCCGTAGAGGGGTTCATCGGCCAGAAACAGATCGAAAATTGTACACCAATCGCTATCTCGGACCTCTTCCCTCGCTCGTGTTAAGATTCTCCCTACCGACCTTCGGATCATCGAGGAGACGTTGATGCTGCGCACCCCGGGTAGCGGCCCCGCGAGCCGTCGAATCGTTCCCGCCTCCGTCCTGTCCCTCGCTCTGCTCCTGGCCGCGCTGCCCCCGGCAGCCCACGCCGCGGGGACCGAGCCCTGGGAAGGCCCGGCCTTCAGCGCCGCGCCCGCGGAGATCGCGCGCGCCGCCGCGGCGATCCCGACCGGCGAGGACGGGGTCGCCATGCTGCTCTCCGAGACCCGGTACGCCTACGATGCCGCGGGGCGTGAGACCTACACCCAGCGCCTGGTCTACAAGATCGGCAGCGCCTCGGCGCACGAGAGCTGGTCGGCGGTCGAAGAGCCGTGGTCGCCCTGGCGCCAGGAGACGCCCCGCCTGCGGGCGCGCGTGATCACCCCCGACGGCGCAGAGCACGACCTCGATCCGGCCACGATCACCGAGAACGGCGAGGCGGCCGAGTCGGCCGACATGTTCGAGGACGGCCGCGTGCTGCGCGCCCCCTTGCCGGCCATCCGCCCGGGCGTCGTGGTCGAGCAGGAGGTGGTCGTCCGCGAGAAGACCCCCTTCTACCCGGAGGGCGTCGCGCACTACCAGGTCCTCGCCGCGATGGTGGCGGTGCGCCATGCCCGCCTCGCCATCGAGCTGCCCGCCGGCGTGCCGCTGCGCTGGATCGCCCGCCAGCTCCCCAAGGTGGTCCCCCACGAGGAGGTCGCCTCTGGCCGCCGCCGCCTGCTGTTCGAGGCGCGCGACCTCCCGCCGATCGAGCAGGGCGAGCCCGGGCTCCCGCCCGAGGTGGCGCGTACCCCCTACGTCGGGTTCTCGACCGGCCGCTCGTGGAGCGATCTGGCGCGCAGCTACTCCAACGTCGTCGACCGCACGCTCGCCGGGGCCGATCTGCAGCCGTTCCTACGCACCGCCCACGTTCCCGCGCCCTCGCAGATCGAGACCATCGGCCTGGTCCTCGCGCGCCTCCACCTGGAGGTCCGCTACACCGGCCTCGAGCTGGGAGCCGGCGGCCTCATCCCGCGCACGCCGGCCGAGACCCTGCGGCGGAAGTTCGGCGACTGCAAGGACAAGGCGGTCCTCCTGACCGGCCTGCTCCGCGCGCTCGACATCCCGGCCTACGTGGCCCTGCTCTATGCCGACGACGACGATCAGGACGTCGAGGAGTCGCTCCCCGGCTTCGGCATCTTCAATCACGCCATCGTCGTCGTGCCGGGCAGGCCCGCGATCTGGATCGATCCGACGGACCCGTACTCCCGGATCGGCGAGCTCCCCGAGGCCGACCAGGGCCGGCTCGCTCTCATCGCCGCGCCCACCACCTCCGGCCTGGTGCACACGCCGGCCGCGCTCCCCTCCGACAACCAGGAGGTCGAGAACCGCGAGGTCGACCTCGCCGATCTCGGACCGGCCCGCGTGGTCGAGGTCTCGGACTACCTCGGCGGCTCCGAGAGCAGCATGCGCGCCTACTACACGGCGATCCCGGCCGACAAGCTGCGCGAGAACCTCGCCTCCTACATGGTCAACGAGTACCAGGCGGAAGCGCTGACCCAGATGGAGTACTCGAACCCGAAGGACCTCTCGCAGCCGTTCCGCCTGCGCCTGGAAGCCGACAAGGTCTCGCGCGGCGTCACCGACGTGGGCGAGGCGGTCGTGGCGATCTTCCCGCGCGATCTGCTGAGCCGGCTGCCGGACGAGCTCGTTCCCGACGACGACGACGCGGACATGCCGCCGCGGCAGGCGGAGTACGTCTTCACCGAGCCCTTCCAGGCCGAGGTGCGCTACCGCATCGTTCCCCCGGCGGGCTTCGTGCCCCGCGAGCTCCCGCCGGCCCGCGAGCGGCGGCTCGGCCCGGCCGTCTTGAGCGAGACCTACGCGGCCGGCGCCGGCGGCGTCGTCACCGCCTCGCTGCGCTTCGACGTGGGCAAGCGGCGGCTGAGCGCCAAGGAGTTCGACGCCCTGCGCGCCGCGGCCGGCGAGATCGAGAAGGAGGACGCGACCCTCGTCTCCTTCGAGCAGGCCGGCGAGTCGCACCTGACCGCCGGACGGGTCCGTGAAGCGCTCACCGAGTTCGAGCGCCTGGCCGCGGCCCAGCCGGCCAAGGCCCTGCCGCGCACCCGCGTGGCGCGCGCCCTCCTGGCCGGCGGGCTCGGCGAGGCGGCGCGCCGGGAAGCCGAGCGGGCGATCCGCCTGGAGCCCAAGCTGGCCCTCGCCCAGCGCACCCTCGGCTGGATCCTCCAGCACGACGCGCTCGGCCGGCGCTTCGGCCCGGGCTACGACCGCGCGGCGGCCATCGCCGCCTACCGCAAGGCCAGGCAGCTCGATCCGCAGGACGGCACCGCGCGGGCCGACCTCGCAATCCTCCTCGAGCACGACGCCCACGGCGAGCGCTACACCCCCGCCTCCGACCTCGGCGCCGCGATCGACGAGTACCGCGCGCTGCGCAAGGACCTCCAGGTCGAGGACATGGACGACAACCTGGCGGTGGCGCTCCTGTGGGCCGGCCGGCTCAAAGAGATGCGCGACTTCCTCGGGGAGATCCCCGATTCGGAGCAGCGCCAGGCCTTGAAGGTGGTCGCCGCGGCCGCCCTCGACGGGACGGACGCCGCGCTCCGCCTGGCCGAACGCGGGGGCTCGACCGCGGAGGCGCGCACCACGCTCCTGCGCAACGCCGCCCAGAACCTGATGATCCTGCGCCGCTATCCGGAAGCCGCGGCCCTGCTCGACCGGGCGAGCCGGCAGGCGCCCAACGCCGCCGAGCTCCTGACCCTCACCGACGTGCTCCGCCGGGCGCACCGTCTCGAAGACACGCAGATCTCTCTCAAGGAGCCGGCCGGGCCGGTCCGCAAGCTCTTCCAGCTCATCGCCGCCGGCAACACCGACGGCAAGGCCCTCACCTCCCTCCTCTCCCAGCGGCTGGTCCGGGACCTCGAGGAGAGCGGGATGAGCGCGGACGAAGGGCTGTCGCTCTTCTCCTCGATCATGCGGCGCAACTTCCGCAGCGAGAGCCTCCCCCTGGCCTCGGCCGTGGAGATCGGGCTTGCCTCCCTGCGCGACAACGTCACCGGCGACCCCGCCATCGGCTACCGGGTGCGGCTGATCAACACCTCCGGCACCGGTCCCAAGGAGATGACGAGCTTCGTGGTGCCCGAGGGAGGCGAATACCGCCTCCTCACCATGGCCCTCGGCTTCGAGCAACTGGGCGTCGAGGCGCTCGACCGCCTGGACCACGGCGATCTGCGCGCCGCCCGGCAGTGGCTCGACTGGGCCTATGAAGAGGTCGTGAAGCCCCCCGCGAGCGATCCCCTGCTGAACGAGCCGCTGGCGGCACTATGGGAAAAAAGCCGGGAGAAAGGCCGCGAGGCCGGCGCCGACGAGATCCGCTGCGCGGCGAGCGCCCTGGCCCTGGACTACGACGCCACCGACAAGCTGGTGAAGACCCTCCTCGCCTGCCGGGAGGCGACCACCGAGGCGGCCCGGAGGCAGGCCCTCGACATCGCCCTCTTCAAGGCCTACCAGGAGCTCGACCGCCACGACGAGGCCGCTCAGGCGGCGGAGCGCCTGGCCACCGCCGTTCCGAGCTCCACGTTCGGATTCGTCCAGAGGACCGGCGCCCTCGTCCAGGCGAACCGCGGCGACGAGGCGCGCCACTTGACCGAGGAGCGGCTGCGCACGACGCCGGACGATCCGGACGCCCTGCACGTCCTGGTCGGCCTGGAAGAGAAGGCCGGCCACTACGACAAGAGCGAGGAGATCCTGCGGCGTCTCGTCGACTCCGGCCACGCCGAGTCGGCGGACCTGAACAGTCTGGCCTGGATGGCCCTGATCCGCGGCCGGGTGGACGACCAGGCGATCGAGGAGGCGCAGCGCTCCGCCAACTTGAAGAACTACGAGAGCTATCCGGCCCTGCACACCCTGGCGTCCCTCTACGCCGAGGTCGGCAAGACTGCGGAGGCCTACCAGATCATCCTCCAGGCCCTGGGGACCAAGATGGACGAGACTCCCTCGCCCATCGACTGGTACGTCTTCGGCCGGCTCGCCGAGCACTACGGCCTGCCCGACATGGCGAGGGTCTATTACGAGAGGGTGAAAGCGCCCGGCGAGCCCGATCCGCTCTCGACCTACGTCCTCGCCCGCAGGAGGCTGGCCTCCCTGGGCGGGACTCCGAAGGCCAAATAAGGAGCGAATCGGCTGGCGTGGTCCCGGCGAGGCCGGAGGAAGGGAATCACACCAGGGATTGAGAGGGGTGCAAGCACCCCTCAGGCCGTGGCTCAGAACTGCCGCAGGGCCACTATGCGCCACCTTCTCCCGGCTTCGTGATCCTGAACCGGAGCGTTGAGGCTTGGGCCTCTACGAACTCCACGGAATACTCATTCATCATGAAAGCTTCCTGGGAATCCTGCTCGAAGTCCACGGCGTCCGACGTCGAGGTGGCGTATCCTTCCCTCCGCAAGCGGCGCCGCCAATTCTCATTGGTCGTGATGTCGGTGGAGATCACGCGAAGCTTGATTTTTCCACTCTCGGCCAGCCCCAGGTATTTGAGCTCCGTGGAACCGGTTGGACGTTTACCACCCCAGACGTCCTTACGTCCAAACGCATTCGGCAAGTCCTCTGTTTCCGTAATCTTGAGTATCGTTCCTCCGATGTACGTTCTTAACTCCGCATTGGTGGGCTGCTCTAGCTTCTGATGCTGGTTGATACTGCCACAGGCCGCAAGAGTTACTGCAAGACAAAAACTGGGAACCAACTTCCTACACATCTCTTCACTGCTCCTACGCGAAGAACTCACGTGCTTCAGCTCAGCCGTGCTCGGCCCTGGGGCGCACTACCCCATATACCCATCGGCCGCCCCCGCACCGTGAAAGGCGGAAGTTGATGCTACAGCAAAACCTCCCTCGATGACCAGTAGAGGTAGCGCGGCCGCAAATCCGCCGATCGGCGCCGCAAACCGGAGGCCACCCGGTGTCCGCTCCTGGATTGACGCCGCAAATTTCGAGCAACATGCGGCATCGATCTCGTTCCAAACCATCCCCAGCCGCCAACTTGCGGCGCCTGTCCCGCGCTTTGAGGCATTGACCTTCTTATCTGCGGCATATTCGGTGCTACTTGCGGCTCATTCCTCCGTAGGAGCGACTCCAAGACGCAAAAACGCCGCAAATTTAGCGTTTGTGGTGGCTCACTCCTCCAAGAACGCCGCAAATTGACAGGAGTAGGCGGCACATTTCTGGGTGGCGCTCACTCCCCCCTGGTAATTTGCGGCACATTTTTCGGCAGTCTCTTTACCCGGCCATCAGGAAACGCTCGCAGTACTCCCGGCAGGCGAGAAAGTGAGGGTGCTCCCGTCCCAGGAATGTCTCGAAGATAGTGAGGGCGCGGCGGTAGAGGGGGAGCGCCGCGGCGGGCCGGCCGAGGCCGGCAAACAGCGTGGCAAGGTTGTGGAGGGTCAGCGCCAGGTCCGGATGGTTTCATCATCGCTCTCCTTTCACCCTGGAGCTGTCGCGAGAGGCCCGGGTATCTCACCGGAGTCCTGCGATACCATCCCCGCCCGAGATGAACATTCTCGGCCTCTCCGCCTTCTTCCACGAGTCCGCCTGCTGCCTGCTCCAGGACGGCCGGGTGGTCGCCGCGGCCGAGGAGGAGCGGTTCACGCGGGTGAAGCACGATCCGCGGCTGCCGGTCCACGCGTTCCGCTTCTGTCTCGAAGCCGGCGGCATCGGGATCGACGAGATCGACGTCGTCGCCTACTACGAGAACCCGGAGCTCAAGCTCTCCCGGCAGCGCTGGGCCGACTCGGCGGCCGGCGATCCCGGCCACCCCGAACGGGCGATCCGCGAAGGGCTCGGCTACGAAGGGCCGATCCGCATCGGCGACCACCATGCGTCCCACGCGGCGAGCGCGTTCTTCTTCTCCGGCTTCCCCGAGGCCGCGGTGCTCACGGTCGACGGCGTCGGCGAGTGGGCGACCACGACCTACGGCGCGGGACGCGGCGCGGCTCTCGAACGGCTCGAGCAGGTGGACTTCCCCCACTCGCTCGGGCTCCTCTACTCGACCCTGACGTCCTACCTCGGGTTCGAGGTCAACGACGGCGAGTACAAGGTGATGGGGCTCGCGCCGTACGGCGAGCCGCGCTTCCTCTCCGAGATGCGCCGGCTCGTCGCCTCCGGCCCCGGAGGCCAGTACCGGCTCGACCTCTCCTACTTCGATTTCGTGCGAGGCGAGCGGATGTACTCGGAAAAGCTCTGTGAGCTCCTCGGCGCTCCCCCCCGCCCGCGCGGCGCCGAGATCACGCGGTTCCATCAGGACGTGGCGCGCAGCCTCCAGGCCGCCGTCGAGGAGATCCTCCTGGAGAAGGCGTTCTACCTTTATAAGAAGACGGGGCTTCCCGATCTCTGCATGGCCGGAGGCGTGGCGCTCAACGTGGTGGCCAACGGGCGCATCCTGCGCGAGGGGCCGTTCGCGCGCCTGTACGTGCAGCCCGCGGCCGGCGACTCGGGCGGCTGCCTCGGCGCCGCGGCTCTCGCCTGGACCGAGGCCTCCGGGAGACCGCCCGAGCCGCTCCATCATGTCTATCTCGGTCCCCGCTGGGACGTGGGACACGTCGCGGAGGTCCTCGGAGCGACCGGCCTCCAGACCGCGGATTACCGGGGCCGCGAGGCCGATCTCCTGGAGGCGGTCGTCGACCGGCTGGCGCGCGGCGAGGTGGTCGGCTGGTTCCACGGCGCGATGGAGCTGGGACCGCGGGCCCTCGGCGCCCGGAGCCTCCTCGCCGATCCGCGCGATCCGGAGATGCGCGACCGGCTGAACCGGCTGGTCAAGAAGAGGGAGGCGTTCCGTCCCTTCGCGCCCAGCGTCCTGGCGGCGCACGCGGCCGAGCACTTCGCCCTCGACCATCCCTCCCCCTACATGCTGGAGACCTGCGAGGTCGTCTCCCCTCTCGATCTGCCGGCCATCACCCACGTCGACCGCTCGGCCCGGCCGCACACGGTGGACCCCGCGGTCGCTCCCCGTTATGCCGCGCTGCTGGAAGCCTTCCACCGCCGGACCGGCTGTCCGCTCCTGGTCAACACCTCGTTCAACGTGGCCGGAGAGCCGATCGTCTGCTCGCCGGTGGACGCCCTGTTCAGTCTCGGGACCTCGGGGATCGACGCCCTCGTCCTTGAAGACTTCCTCCTCGACCGCGCCGCCTTGCCGGAGAGCTGGCCGGAGCTCCTCGCCGCCTGGCGCTCGCGCGCCCGGAGCCCGTTTGCGCGAGGGAGGAGCGCGATCAGCGAGGAGCTATACACGTTTGTCTGAGTGGTCTCTTCCGGAACGTCGGTGCCCTTACGGGCCACAGAAGCCAAGACGCAGAGGCAGCACGGGCCGAATCTTGACGCACCACGTGGTTCGCGCAACCTATAGAGAGAGGCGGCTGCCCTCGGGGCAGGGACAGCCGCCTCCTGGTGAGCTCAAAATTACACAGTTCGGATTTCCGCAGCAGGGTCGCCCGCGCACGGTTCGGGTACGCAGGAAGGATCAATGCACCCGAAATAGCCTGCATGATCCGGCTCGTGCAGGATTCAAAATCCTGAACTGCCCCCCTACCCTCCCTGGCCAACTGGCACTGGCACACAGCGGCTATAACAGCTAATATCAAAGGTGGCTGTGGTAATCCCAATGCAATCGGCGCCTTGCACCTGCCCCATCTGGCCAGGGGTAAGAATTACAAGCGTCTCTTTCATCAAAAACAGCGGCTTTTTCTTCGCGTTTTTATCCACTGGATTCTCCTTTGCTGAAGCAAGCTTTAGTGACCCCACGTGGGGCTCCGCGTCATCCCTCCACGGCCTTCTGTCTCTGGTAGCGACGTCCACGCGCCGAAAGGGTCAACGAATAGGGAAGAAAGAAGCTATTGGAGACCTCGGGGATCGACGCGCTCGTCCTCGAAGACTTCCTCCTCGACCGCGCCGCCCTGCCGGAAGGCTGGCCGGAGCTCCTCGCCGCCTGGCGCACCCGTGCCAGGAGCCCGTTCGTCCGGGGGCGGAGCGCGATCAGCGAGGAGCTGTATACGTTCGTGTGAAGCAGACGGGCGAGGCCGCGTGGCACACGGCCCCGCCATTTTTCGGGAAAGACTCAGAATCTACGGACAGAACTGGCCGGGTCCGCAGTTGCAGTCGATTCCGCAAGGATCGGGATCGTAGCTCACGGTGACCGAGTGGGTATCGCTGGCGCTGCCGTTGCTGCAGGTGCCTGTCAAGCTCAATGTGAAGCTCGCGTGGTTGTAGCAGACGCTCCGCGAATAGGAGCTGCTGCTGGTCCCCACGTTGGTCCCGTTGTACTTCCACTGATACGTGACGGGGGTGGTGCAGTTGGAAAGAGTCGAGGACCAGGTCTTTGTTGCGCAAGTGGCCGTTATGAAAGAAGCGAGCACGGGGCCGGTGATGGCGACCGTCGGCTGATTGGTCCCGCCGGAATTGCCTCCGATCGGCTCCTGGCCCGGGCGATCATCGAAGAGCTGCACCCAGCGTCCGTCGAATCCGCCATTGGCCGCCGTATACCAGGTACCCACCAGCCACGTCCCACCTTCGCGGGAGGTCGAGGAGTCAATGACGCCCGAGTGGGCGAAGAAGTCATGCTGCCACCAATACGCCCCATGAGAGTTGTAATAGCCGCTGGCAGCCCCGCGGGAGCGCCCATAGCTGTCGACGCCGGACCCCTCATAGGCAGGAAAGCCGGCGGCGGCGGCGGTACAGTTCCGGTTGAGCTCCGCCGAATAGGCGCCGAACAGCCAGCCCTTAGCGGGATAGCCGTTGCGCCTGTCCGTCAGGTCGGAGCTTCCGCTGTCGCGGGATTTCGCATAGAAGAGCTGCATTCCTGCGCTCACCTCGGACTGCCCAGCTTCGTTGATGATCGGGCTTTCCAAGAGCACGTCGACGGCCGTGTCGCTCAGCCAATGCTTGTACCACGTACTGCCCTGCCAGTGTGTCGGGAGGATGTCAGCGATGTCCTGGAGCTCATAGGTGATGCGCTTGGCTCGATACCAAGACACCGTGTCGCCGTTGTCGACACCGCTGTCCAGCGTGCTCGCCACGGTGTAATTCAGGGGCTTGGCTCCCCAAGCGCTGACCGCCGCGGAGGATCCTTCCGGTATGAACACGTAGTGGACGTTCTTCTTCTCATCCTTGTCGTTGACATTGACTTCGGCCTGGCCAGAGGAGCTGATCTGGCTGGCGATCCAGCTATAAGGGTTCGCGACGAAACGCAGCTCATGGGCATGCGTTGAACAGGCATCGACGAGTATGTCGATGTCACTCTCATCTGCCTGCCAGATAAGAACGTGCTTTCCCGTCGTCGTCTGCATAAAGTTGAGACCAGAGTCGTAAGAGCGGCGCATGATGTGCTGAGAGTGAAGCGTGATCGTGACGGAGCTCACGTATTCACCTCCTGCTCCCGGCGTGCCACTGACATTGCGGATGAGGATCTCGATGCGCTCCCAGTCGTGGATATCGCTGCCGTCCTTGTCGGCCGCGTTGTAGACGTGATAGAGCAACGCCAGCGACTTGCTGGTGCCTTCCATGTATTCCACCAAGGCTGTATAGAGCGTTGGGCGGATGCGCCAGCGGCTATAGGAGGAGGTCGTGCTATGGGCCGCGGAGGCGGCCACATACTCATCTATATTCCGCCAATTGACGCGATTGGTCGAGAAGTTGCCGTCCTGATCGAAGTCAAAGTTCGTCAGCCAGTCGCGTCCCTCTTTATCGTTGTTCTCATCCCCACGCTTGAGAATCACCGGCGCATAGTAGCTGAGATACGCTTGGCGCTTCGCCTTGGTAAGGCTCCAGGCTTGAGCCTCGGCTCGATGTTCTGCCAGGCTCAGGGAGATGAGCGCAATGAGCGCGATGACGAGCATCCGGTTCTGCTGCCCCAGCAAAGCCTTGGCAGCACGGAGTATTGGTGAGATCATCTGACGTTCCTTTCTCTTCAGGGTGTGTATAGAAGGCTTCCTAGGGCTGCTCTCGATGAGCAGGCAAGAGCTTCGAGCAATGCAGGCAGAAATCGCGGAGCCTCCTGCGAGGCTTTCTGTCTCCTGATAGCGACGTTCGCGCGCCAAAAGGGCAAAAAAATGGGCAAGAAAGGAGCTACTGCCCGTCGGCGACGAGCAGCAGGGCGGCCCAGAAGGTCCAGACGCCCCGGCCGTCCGGGACGCGGAATGGGCTTCGGATCAGCTCAAGCTGGCCCCGGTAGAGCCGGGGGCTTGTTCTTCAAGTTATTTCGTGACGCGCCTTAGCCTGTATTCCAACTGGTTTGGGCGCACTGAGTATACTTTCGAAGGTCAAAGCCACCTGTAGTAACCCCAAAACAATCACTGCCGCCTTGAACTTGGGCCTGGCTCATGTGGTAAGGAGTGAGGTTTACAAGCGTCTCTTTCATCACAAACATTTTCTTTTTTTGCACTTCTTTATTCATTGTTTCTCCTTGCTGAAGAAGCCTAGCTTACCTAGTTGAGCAGTGAAGCGGCCCCAATTCTTTTCGGCTCCCCGCGGCCATTCATGCCATGCACGGATAGCGGGTGACCCAAGGACACGAGCCCACGCTCTCTTGTTCCGATTAACCGCGGTCCAATCTAGAATGCCCGCGCTGAGTTATTCTGTCCATTGTGCGGGTAGTTTTGGGAGGCGATACTTTGTATTGGGATCCACGGGCTCGCAGACGTTGGTCGCGCAAATGAGGGTGTTAGTCCCGCCTCGGACCTCGGCCATTTCCAGAGCACGCAGAGTTTCACGCTTCAAGACCAAAGCCTTTTTCCTTTTCTTCATTAGCTACTCCTTAATATTCGGTCATTGGATAAAGGCGCGATGTGGACTGAAACCGCGGAGCCTCCTGCGAGGCTCCGCATCCCTCCATGGCTTCCTGTCTCTGGTAGCGACGTTCGCGCGCCGAAAGGGTCAACGGATGCGCAAGAAGCTATCGCCCGTCGCCGACGAGCTGCAGGGCGGCCCAGAAATACGGGGCCTGTGCGTTGCGCTCGGTCCAGCCGCCTCGGCCGTCCGGGACGCGGAGCGGGCTCCGGATCAGCTCGAGCTGGGCCGCCCGCAGGGCCTCGTCTTTGGCCTTGCCGGAGCGCAGGTGGCGGTAGAAGCGCTCCATCAGCTCGGCCGAGCGAGCGGCGACGGTGGCCCTATTGGGAAAGGCTGGCCCGTCACAGATTTCCCCCCGGCGCGAATGAGGGCGACCGGTCGGCACGATCCACCGGTCGCCCTCCTACCGCGAGTCCGAGATCATTGGCAGACGTCGTAGTATCCATAGAAGACGATGTTGCTGTAACCGCTGCAACCGTTGCTGTTGCAGGCCCGTACTCGGTAGTACGTGTTGCCGCCATTGTAGAATTTCGACGTATTGGGGCCCGAGTAGATCAACAGCGCGGAAGTGAAGCTGCTGCTGTAGGACTTCTGCAGCTCGTAGTAGGTGGCGCCCGCAGAGCTGGTCCAGGAGAGTGTGACGTAACCTTTGCAGAACTCGGACTCGGCGCTCAGGGTCGGAACCGCCGGTACGGTCCCGCCACCGCCGCCGCCCCCCGAGGGGAGATACCTGCTCTGCGAGCACTGGAGGGCTTGCTGGTCGTCGCTCTCCAGCGTGCGGCCGCCTGTGCCGAAGTAGGTGGCGTACATGGTGGGAGTGGGCGTCGTGGTCACCTCGGTGTGGTGGATCCCCAAGGTGTGCCCGAGCTCGTGGGTGGCAATGGCCTGGGTGTCGTAATCGGTGCCGTTGATGTTCCAGGTGTAGGCCGAGTTGAAGGTGACGTCCGTCTCGATGATCACCTGACCGGTCTGTAGCACCAGCGCGGTCAGCGCCAGGCAGGAGCCCGTACAGCCGTTGCCGCTGGCCCACAGGAGCGTGTTCTGGCCGTCCGTGGCCCAGCCGGCGGCCGTGGTGCCCGCATAGGTGAGCGTGTAGTCCGCGTTGAGCACGTTGGTCCATGCTGTCATAGCGGACTGCAAGGTCGCGGCCTTGCCCGCCCCCTGGCCGGCGGTGTTGAGGTACCAGTCGATGGTGGGAGTCGTCCAATGGGCAAAGCCACCGGGGTCACTGCACGTCACCGGGGTGCCGGCGGTCACACGGCCGGTGCTGGTGTTCTGGATCATGCGGTAGGCCTGGGACGGTGCGGCCCAGACCAGCAGGCCGGCCGCAGCCATGGCCAAGGGAAGGAAACGAACGAGGCTCCGGGACGGGCGCATCACTTCACCTCCTGCGCGATCTGCCGTAGGGACCGCACCATGGCCGCGAGAGGGAGGCCTTCACGACCACCGGGAGGAGTTGTGGAGCCCACCGCGTCGGGGACCAGTGGATGGCGGTTGGCCTGGCTGATGGCGCGGACTCCGGACTTGTCCGCCACGATTTCGAAAACCCCCTGGCAGTGATCGCGTACGGTGAGAGCCTGCCGCGCCCCCGGCAGGTCTTCCGGGTTCAGGAACAGAACGTAGAAGCGGCCCGGCGCCAGCTCCGCCCCTCCCACGATCAACGTGGTCAGATCCCCGACCGTACCGCCCATGAGGGTAATGGTGAGGTCGCCCTGAACGGGCTTTCCGTGGATGACCTCCACCGGCGCGACACGCACGTCGGTGAGGATGAAGGTTCCCTCCTCGTTCCAGTACGAGTGGACGTCCAACACCTCTCCCACGACGATCGATCCATTCGCCTTGACGAGCTCCTCCAGACCCATGCGCCGCAATGTTGTCGCATGGGTCGGGGCCGCGATCGCCGCGACCGCAGCCAGTGCCAGGAGCGTACGCTGGACCTTCTTCGCAAAGCTCATGCTCACCTCCTGGGGGTTTTCCCCGATTCAAAGCCAAGCTGAAACCGCGGAGCCTCCTGCGAGGCTCCGCATCCCTCCATGGCTTCCTGTCTCTGGTAGCGACGTTCGTGCGCCGAAAGGGTCAACGAATGCGCAAGAAGCTATCGCCCGTCGCCGACGAGCTGCAGGGCGGCCCAGAAGTACGGGGCCGCTGCGTTGCGCTCGGTCCAGCCGCCTCGGCCGTCCGGGACGCGGAGCGGGCTCCGGATCAGCTCGAGCTGGGCCGCCCGCAGGGCCTCGTCTTTGGCCTTGCCGGATCGCAGGTGGCGGTAGAAGCGCTCCATCAGCTCGGCCGTGGCCTCGTCTTCGACGCTCCAGAGGCTGGCCAGCACGGAGCGCGCTCCCGCATATTGAAAAGCCCGCGTGAGCCCGATGATCCCTTCGCCGCCGCGGATCTCCCCGATCCCGGTCTCGCAGGCCGAGAGCACCACCAGATCCGCGTCCAGCCGCACGCTCTCGAAGATCTCCCAGACCTGGAGAAGGCCGTTGTCGCGCCCCTCGGCGAGCTCCTCCGGGATGCTCAGCACCAGCCCCGAGTCGAACGGCGAGCGGTCGTCCACGTAGGCGTGGGTGGCGAAGTGGACGATCCGCGCGTCCCTCCCGACCGCCTTGGCGCGCTCTTCGGAGGCCTCGCGATCGAGGTAGGTCCGGCGCCGGTCGGCGGGGAAGAGCGCGGCGATCTCTTCGACCTCCCGGCGGCTCTGCGGCAGGCGCTTCCACTGGAGCTGCGAACGGGTAGAGACGGAGCGCAGCCGGGCCTCACCGATGTTCTCGGGCCGGCCGTCTTGGGCCAGACGCGGCGGGAACCAGGGATCGCCGAAGGCCACCCACTGCCACGAGGAGGGCCCGGCCGCGGCAACCATATCGCGCCGCTGCTTCTTCAGCTCGGCGAAGACGGTGCCCGACAGGACCGTGGACAGCGGCTTCCATTCCACCAGGTGCCGCCCGTCCTTCCGGGTCAAGGCAGCAAATGGCAGCAGGTGCAGGGGGCCGTCAGGAACGAGCACGATGCGCTTCCCCGCTGCGATCCACGGCTCTGCCGGCTCGACCAGCAGGTTATAGAGCCTGCGGCTGAACCAGTCCAGACCCTGCACGCCGAGAGTCGAGCCCGCCCGGGTCTGGTCGATGAGTTGACGGTAGCGGTCGACGTCTTTCTCGAGGGCCTGCCGCCCGACGTCCAGTGTCTCGACCTGGAGCTCGCGCCCCGGGGTGACGATGAACAAGTGGGTCTGCTCCTTGCCCGCGCTGTAGGACAGCATCACCGTGCCCGGGTCGAGCGCCTCCCGGACCTGCTCGAAGGTCAGGGCCTGGGGATTTTGCAGGGCGGCCAGCCGGGGAGCGGTCCGGCGCATCTCGCCGGCGATCTCGTCGCGCCGGCGGCGCAGTTGGACCTGCTCACGCTGGAGCGCCTCGATGGCTTCCCGGTCTTTCTCCGGATCGAGCGCGGTGAGCTGCAGCTCGTTGCGATCGTAGGAGACAGCGAGCTGGCGACGCTCCTGATCGAGCTCGGAAGGGAGATCGCCCGCAAAGGCGAGGTCCCGTTCCGCCAGCAGGGCCAGGAAGGCCTGAGCCCGAAACCGTTCCAGAAGGTGGAAGGCCTCCTGCGGACGGCCCATCTCCAGCTTCATGCGCAATGCATCGCGATAGATGTCGGCATTGCGCCCGCGAAACTTGCCCTTCTCCTCCTGGGATCCCCCGAGCTTGTCGACCCGCGTTTCCAGGGACTCGACCGAGAGATCCGCGTACCGGGCCGCCTCCTGCAACCGGCCCTCCTGGCGAAGAACGTTCGCCAAGCTCTGAAACGCGACGGCGTATCTCCAGCCTGTCGAGGGCGATGTGTCGTCGCTGCCCAGGTATTCCCGCAGGTAGCTTTCGGCTTCTTTCAACCGGCCGAGCTGGAGAGCTGTTTCCCCCAAGGAAAGAAGGATTGCTTTGCTCGCTGTCGGCTGCTTGTGTTTCAGGGAAAGATGATAATAACTTTCAACTGCTGCCAGGTCTCCGCGCTCCCGAGCGATTTCCGCCAGGCCAGTCAAATTGTCGGCAACCAAAGAATCTTGGATCTTGGTTTGTTCGCAGGCCGCCAAGGACTCGCGGAAATAGCGCTCTGCCGATTCGAGATCGCCGCGTTCTCTCGCCACATTGCCCAGAAGGCTCAGGCTCACGGCCACATACAGGGTTCCAGGAGCCATTCGTAAACGAAGCTGCAACGATCTTTCGAAGTACTCCTGCGCAGAGTCCAGATCGACCCGCTCGAGAGCCACGAGACCGAGACTGTCCAACGTATTCGACGTATTCAGACTTTCCGGCGCCCGCTTCGACAGGAGCAACAAGGCTCTCCGGAAATAATCCTCTGCCCCGACCAGATCCCCGCGCAACAGGGTTACATTTCCCAGGGTGGTCAGAATATCCTCCATCCAGGAGCTTGGAGACGAGGTGCGCCCCATCGCGATCAAGGCCTGCTGACATTGAGCCTCAGCCTTTGCGAGCTCTCCTCGAATGAGGGATATAGCGCCCCGATGGAGCAGGGCTAAAGCCATTTGCACGCTGACAGGCTGCAGCAGCGTGCTGATCGAGATGGATTTGTCGAAATACATCGCCGCCTTGTTCAGATCTCCTTGCTGGTAGGCAATCAGGCCGAGATCGTCGAAGCTTCCCGCTGCCACGACCCCTCCGGGAGCCCACCTTTCCTGCATATCCAGAGACCCTTGGATCTGCTCCTGAGCCGCTGTCAGCAGCTGATTGCGTTGCTCGGGTGCCGCTGCCCGATAGCTCCGAAACAAGGAAATCTCGCCCAGGCCCTGCAGGCTGCGGGCCAACTGCAAGCTTTCCCCCCGGGTGGCTTTCCTCAGCTCGAAGGCGGTACGGTAGTCGGCCTCGGCTTGTTCGAGGCGTTCCTGATTCACGAAGCTCCTGCCCCTGGCCTCCAGGACCCTGATCCGCGAGAGAGGATCCCGGCTCTCGCGCAGCGCCGCCTCGTAGGCTGTCGCAGCCTTCTCGGAGCCACCCGCCCTGCTGTCCCAGGCGGTGGCGATGCGCAGCCACATCCACGTCTTCAGGCGCCAGTCCCCGCCGTCTCCGGCATGCTCCGCCACCTGCTGCCACCAAGTCACCCCCTCCTCGACCTTCTCCTGGTCCACCAGATCCTTGCCCCGCCGGTAGAGGTCTTCGAGCTCGGCGGACAGCACGGGCCGCACCTGGGTCCCCCACAGCCCGATCGGCACCTGGAGGACGAGCGGCTCTCCCTGCCGCTCGCCGCGGAGCTCGACGGTGCCTCGCGGCGCCTGCTCGATTTCCATCCATTGCCAGTCGAAGGGTGACTCCAGCGTCCCCGAGGCTGGCTCCGGATGGATGGGTGGATTTGCCAGCCGCGTCCAGGCTTGGAAGACGTCTCCTTCCCGTGCTCCTGCCTTCTCCGGCGCCGATGCCGCGGCAACGGTCTCGACCACGACGCCCTGTGCGCTCAGGATGGAGGCGGGAAGAAAGAAGACCAGGATCGGCCAGAGCAGCGGACGAAGCCTCCTCATCGTGCGTTCTCCTTCAGGCGAGCTTCATAGGCACCCAGCTCGCGGCGTTCGCCATCGCACATGCCATAGAGCCGGAGCCGGTAGGAGCCGTCCGGTAACTGCGTCCGGGGAATCGCCACGCTCACCTCCTGGCTGGGCAACGGCCGCAGCTTCTGGACGGTGAAGGGCGCCGCGCCGCGGCGTGCGATCTCCAGCGCGTACTCCTTGCAGGGAGCCTGGTCGCCGACATAGAACAGGAGAAAGAGATGCGTCGCCTCACCGGGGATCGCGATCTCTCGCAAAGCTCCTCGGGTCTCGCCGGGATAGAAGCTGGCGTAGGCCAGGTTGACCAGCGGCTGGAGCGGCTCGCGGGCGGGTGGCGGCGGCTCGGCAGGACGCCGCTCCTGGGCTTGGGCTTCCCGCAGCGCGGCGAGCTGACGCTGGTGCTCGGTCTCCAGCGCCTGGCTTTCCTGCACCAGGCGGTCGATCTCGCTCCGCGCCTGGAGCTCTCCGCGATGGAACTGCCAAGCGAGCGCCGAGAGCCCTCCCAAGGCCGCCAGTAGAAGGAGGATTGCCGCCAGGGCCGCGCGGCGGCCGAGGCGGCGCGGCGGCGGCCCGGATGCGTCCAGATCAGGCGGGAGGAGAGCAGCGCGGGCGGGTGCCAGCACCTCGGCGTGCCAGTCCTCCAATTCAGGATCGGGAGCGGTGTCGAGCGATCCGGCGGCCAGCTCCTCCAGACGACGGCGGACCGGATCGAGGATCTCCGGAGCCACGGAGCCGGTGCGCTCTCCCCCCCGCAGGGTCTCGACATCGACCTGCAGGCTCACGGCACAGCGCACACTCAGAGGGCCGCCTTCGAGCTCGGCGGGGACCGGCACGTCGGCGCTGTCGAGGGCCGGGTTGGTGTCCGTGGCCACGACCTGGCACTGGTCGGAGGCAGTCCGCTCGACGACCAGCCACTCGACGGGAAAACCGGCGGTCTCGGCCAGAACGTACAGGTCGCCCGGCCAGGGCTCCGGTCCGCGCGCCGCCGACCGGACGCGCTCGTCTCCATGGCGGTCCATGGCCGCCTGGAGCGCCTCGAGGCTGCGCACTTTCGGATCTCGCGGTTTCATCGCAACTCCTCCCCGGAGAGCTTGCGCCGACAGGCTTC
The DNA here is from genome assembly GCA_035637095.1 of Thermoanaerobaculia bacterium. Lineage (GTDB taxonomy): Bacteria > Acidobacteriota > Thermoanaerobaculia > Multivoradales > UBA5704 > UBA5704. The sequence continues at coordinate 20,533 of DASPXX010000321.1, read as the reverse complement.
GGCGAGATCCAGCAGCATTCGGAAGAGACTGGGCAGGCGCTCTCGCGGAATGTCCAGGAGTGTGGCGAGCTGGCGATGGGATGGCAGCTCCTCTCCCCGCCCGCCTCGCTCGTCCGGAGCGTCCGTCGCGTGGCTCTTCAAGAACGCGAGCAGCCGCCGGAGATAGTCGCGCGAACGGGCTGGCGGCTCCGGAACCCGCTCGACGGAGCGTTCCAGACAGGCGAGGAGCTTGTGCACGCTCTCGCGCTCGTCCCAGGCGGCGTGCGGCTCGACCAGACGCGCCACGGCGGTGAGGCCGTTCTCCTCCGGTCGCGGCGGAATCCCGTCCGGCGAGTGGACCCAGACGGCGCGCCATCGGGCGCGGGCATCCTGGCGCAGGGCATCCACCAGATCGTGGAAGCGGAAGGCGTGAATCCCCGCGGCTTCCAGGCGGTGGAGGTGCCGCTCCAGCCGCGCTGTCACCTGCCGCACGTCCCACCCCCGCGCCGTGATCAGGTCGGGCAGCAGATCATCGTTCCAGGCCAGGACGTGCGGGCGCAGCTCTTCGAGCCGGGCGGTCTCCCCGGAGGGGACTGCGCGAAAGGCGAGCACGGTGTCGCGCTGCACGCCAGGGCTCCCCGCGATCACCTGGAGCTCGCCGGCGGACAGGGCATTGCGCACGGCGCTCCGGAGCACGGTGAAGACGCGGAAGCCCACCGGGTCGTGCCGCCTCTGGGTCTCCTGCAGGAAGTTCCGCACGTTGCGCAGAACCAGTCCCTCGACGTCCGGCTTGGAGCGCAGCTGGGCCTTGAGGCTGCGGAAGCGCCCCGCGAAGGTGAAGACGAAGCACTCGGCCACCAGCTCCTCGATCGCCTCGGGATCGGTCCAGGAGGCACAGCCGTAGATCCCCAGACAGGCGGGAGACAGAGACCACAGCGACCGGCGCTTCAGCTCGCTCACCAGCAGCCGCCGCAAGGCAGCCCAGGCCTCGTCGAATTCGCGGCTTTCCCTATCCAGCGGCCGGCCAGGCTCGAGATTCCGCAAGAAACGTGTGAACCCGGAGTCTTTGCTCACCGTCTGCACATTACCATAGCGATTCCGCCAGATGCGACTCAGCGCAGTTACTCCAAACAGCAAGGAGGCAATTGATGAGCACATCTGGAGATGAAGTCCTGGAGTTACTGCAGTGTTGGGAAGCGGGAGAGCCGGGGGCATTGGCCGAGCTGATGCCGCTCGTCTGCGGCGATCTGTGCCGGCTCGCGAGATCCGTGCTGCGGCGGGAGGCGGAAGGCCACATGCTGGAACCCGCCGCCCTGGTCAGCGAGGTCTACCTGCGGCTCCATGCGCTCCGGTCGGCGCGCTGGGAGAGCTGCGCACACTTTTTCAACTTCGTCGCTTGCCTGATGCGCCAGATCCTGGTCGATCATGCCCGGACCGGCAAGCGGATCAAACGGGGTTGGGGAATCCAGCACCTCCCTTTGGAGACTGCTGCCGGCGAGGCGGCCGCGTCCGGAGGCGAGCAGAGGGCCCTGAGCGACGCGCTGCTCGATCTCCGCAGGGTCGACCCGCAGCGCTTCAAGATCATCACGCTGCGGTGCTTCGTGGGTTTGACGGCGGAGGAGACGGCGGCGGCGTGCGGCGTCTCGCTGTCGACCGTCAAGCGAGACTGGCGCGAAGCGCGTGGATGGCTGCAGCGGGCGCTGTGCGGTGGGTCTCCGACCGGATGAGGGGGAATCGTCGCTGCGGAATCAGCGAGGATTTGGAGGAGTTGGCGGAGCTGGAGAAGCTCTTCGTGAAGCCGAGAGCAAGTGGTAGACTGTGTATGTCGGCACGTCAGGAAATACTATGAGCAAGAAAGAAGAAATCGTCCAGCTCGACATCCAGGTGAGGCTGCCTGGTAGCGTGGCCCGCGAAGCGGAGGCCCGCGGGCTGCTCAAGCCCGAGTCTCTGGAGGCTCTGCTTCGCGAGGAGCTTCGGAGAGGGAGGATAGATCGCCTTTTTGAGGCCGCTGATCGCCTGGGCTCCGTTCCCCTGCCTCCCCTCACCGAGGCCGAGGTCGAGGCCGAGATCCAGGCCGCGCGCTCGCAGCGCGTCTCGCATGCGGGCGGTCGCTGACACCAACGTCGTGATCTCCGGCCTGCTCTGGCCGGGCCCATCACGCCGAATCCTCACCCTCGCAAGAACCGGTCAGCTTGAGCTTTTCACCAGCCCTGCCCTTCTCGCAGAGCTCGAGGATGTGCTCTCCCGCCGGAAGTTTGCTCGCCGATTGAATCTCGCTGGCGTCGAGCGGCAGGATCTGGTCCTGGGCTATGCAGCGCTGGCCCGGATCGTCTCACCGGCCAGGATACCTGCGGTCATCACCGAAGATCCGGACGACGACGAGGTCCTGGCCTGCGCCCTGGCGGCTCGCGCGGCCGTGATCGTCTCTGGAGATCGCCATGTGCTGAGCCTTGCAGAGTACCGAGGGATTCGAATCATGAGGCCTGTAGAGGTGCTGGCCGGATTCGATCCAGGCAACGAGAGATGACGTAACTCTTGGCCGCTTGGCGCTCGCGGCCCGGAGCCTCGCACCGGTCCGAGGAACAGCGCGGCCGCCTCGCCTCACGGCTCAAATCGTCAACTCCCACAACCGGCCAGGGAGCTCGCCCTTCCGGCCTGACGGGCCGGGAGAGCATAGCCCGGGGATGAGGCCGCAGGCCGATTCCCCGGGTCTCAGAAGCCCATGCCTTCGCGGCCTGACGGGCCGCGAGAGGGGCGGCGGGGAAACGGTTCGCTCGCCGGGCTGGCTCCCGCGGCCCTTCAGGCCGCGAACCATGGCGCCTGTTGACCCAGGGCGTCGGCCTGCGGCCGAAGCCCTGGGCTCCGTTCTCCCGGCCCGTTGGGCCGGAGGAAGATTCCCATGCCGCGGAGATCGAGATAGCGATAGTAGTCGACCAGGTACTCCAGATCGGTCCGAGTCGCCCGGGTCTGGCCCGCCGGGCGCATGGCTTCGTTCTCCTTCCGCGCCCGGGCACACCACGGCTGGAGCACGAGAACGACGCCCGCGACGATCCAGAGGATCAGTTGCACCAGACTGGCAAGGGCGCCAATTTCAGAGGAATGAGCGCCTGCCAAGCCGAGCAGCGGCGGCCACCACCGGGGAGCGAGGCGCCTACGGCCACGAGGGCGAGCACCAGCAACGCCGAAAGCAGCTTGTTCACACACCAATTCTAATCCGGACGAGAACCCATTGCCGGCCACCATGGTCACGGGGACTGTGAGCCGGCGGGACGCCGGCGCTCCCAGGGGGCGCAAGACCAGCCGGTGATGACTCACCGCACGGCATGGTCCCTGATCCGATAGCATCCCGACAATGTACCCGATCAGCATCTGGCAGCCCACCGAGATCGACGGCGGGCGCGCGTTCGTGCGGCCGGAGCCGGGGCCGTTCGGCGACCACTACGCCACGCGGAAGGTCCTCCGCCCCAAGAAGGCCGAGCTGCCACTGCGCGTCGGCTTCTTCGGCGAGTCGGTCGCCGCGGGCTATCTCTATGCGCCTCACCTGACGCCCGCCCAGGTCCTGGAGGAGCAGCTGCGCGCCGTGGGCGGGGCGGACAACTTCGAGGTGGTCGATCTGGCGCGGACGAACGAGACGCTCGCCGGGTTGCGCGACACGGTGCGGAGCTCGCTGCAGATCCAGCCGGACGTGCTCGTCCTCTTCGTGGGGAACAACTGGAACCTGCTGGAGACGCCCGAGGTCTCGCCCTACGCGCCGTCGGTCCCGGCACGGCAGGAATTTGCCCAGGCCCTGCGCGACGGCGGCCTCGCCGGGCCGGTCGAGCTCGCCCGCGGACGGCTCCGCGAAACGGCGAGGGCGGTGTTCGAGGAGATCGCCCTCTACTCCCATGCCGTGGGCATCCCGGTCGTCGTGGTCCTCCCCGAGGTCAATCTCGCCGACTGGGAAACCCGGCAGCCGGTCCCTTGGCTCTCCGGGGACGGGACCGCCGTCTGGCATTCCTTATATATAGATGCCGGGGATCGCCTGGCCCGGGGGGATGCGGCGGGCGCTCTCGGCCTGACCGGGCGGATGCTGGACCTCGACGCCGGCGCCTGCCCGTCCACCTGGCGGCTGCGCGCTCTGGCGCGGCGGGCCCTCGGCGACGAGGCCGGCGCCCTGGAGGCCTGCCGCGCCGAGGTGGACAGCGCCGCCTATCCCACCCTTGCCTTTCTGAGCGCACCGCAGGCCACCACGCTCGCCCGGGACCTTCTGCGCGCGGCCGGCCGGCGGCATGGCTTCGTCCCCGTCGACCTGCCGGCGGTCTTCGCGGAGCACACCGGCTCTCTCCTGCCGGGCCGGCGCCTGTTCCTCGACTACTGCCATCTCACCCTGGAGGGAATCCGGGTCGCCATGGCGGCCGTGGCGGCCGAGGTGCTCCGCCTGTCCGGCCTCGTCCAAGGGGAGCCGGACTGGCGCGCGGTCCTCGCCTCTGCCCCGGAGCCGCGGATCGCACCCGAGGCCGAGGCCACCGCCCGGCTGGGCGCGGCGATCCATGGCGCGCACCGCCTGCTGAGCGTGGGCGCCAAGCGGCCGATCCTGGAGCACTGGTGCGCGGCGGCCCTGGAGGCGTCGCCGGGGATCGCGGAGACCTTCCTCGATCTCGTCGAGGCCCGGGCCGCCCCCTGCCCGGCGGTGCTGACCCGGGCACAGCAGCGCAACCTCGCCTCCCCCTACCGCCTGCTCCTCCAGCACGGCTGGCAGTGGGACCACCTCGATGCCGAGGTGCTGGCCGCCATCGGGTCCGTGCTCGGAGAGGACGTCTCCCGCCGGATCGTCGAGCGCCGCGCCCTGACGTCCTGCGGGGTCGCGGGAGTCGACTTGGCCGATCCCTTCTGGCACTGGGAGCCGCTGGAGCGCTTCTTCCCCGACGTCATGCGCTTCGAGGACGTCGCCGAGCGGGCCACCCTGCGCGCGCCGTGGCCCGAGTCCTCCTTCTGCTTGGTGGTCGACGGTCCGCGGGAGGTCGACCTGGAGCTGACCGCGCGCGCCCCGTCCCGCAACACCGGCGAGATCGGCGTCCTCGTGGACGGCCGGCCCGCCGGGCACCTCGGCGTGGGAGAGCGCTGGACGCGCTCGCGGCTCCGCCTGCCCGCCGGGCTCCTCGGAGCCGGCCTCCACCGGCTCACCCTGCGCTGGCCCGCGCTCCCTCCCGCAAGAGACGAGCCGCTCCTCCCTGCCGCCGAACGCCTGGAGCTGGGGTTGGCGGCGGATCTCCACCCGGTCTTCGGGGAGATCTGGTCGCTTCTTGGATCTCAGCGTCGCTGATAAGAAACAGCGACTTCGAAGAAAGTCCAAAAAAGTCGGCCTTCGCGTGTCAAAAAAACGGGGGGTGCGGCAACTATACAAAGTGAGAGGCTACAACCTCTTTCAACCCGGACTCACGGGGACGACACCAACATCCTCCGGTCGTCCCCGCTTTTTTGTTTTTGGGGGGTGGAGCTGGGGCTCTCGCTGATAGCATCCCCCTCGTGACGACATCTCCCCTGTTGATGATCCCCGGCCCGGTCGAGGTCTCGCCGGCCGTGCGCACCGCCGCGGCAGGTCCGCCCCCCGGCCACACGACACCCCGGCTGATCGAGGCGTTCGGGCGCTCGCTGGAGCTTTTGCGGCAGGTCTGCCAGGCCGAGGAGACGAGCCAGCCCTTCATCCTGGCGGGCAGCGGCACCCTCGCCATGGAGGTGGCGGCGGCCAATCTCATCGAGCCCGGCGACCGGGCTCTGGTGGTGAGCTCCGGATACTTTTCGGATCGCATGGCCGAGATCCTGCGCCGTTATGGGGCTGCAGTGGCTCAAGTCCCGGCTCCGGTGGGCGCGGCGCCGGCCATTCACGAAATCCAGAATACGCTGGCGCGCCAGGGTCCCTTCAAGGCCCTGTTCGCCACGCACGTGGACACCTCGACGGGTGTGCGGGTCGACCCCGAGCCGCTCTGCCGGCTGGCGCAGGAGGCGGGCGTCCTCTCGGTCTTCGACGGGGTCTGCGCCGCGGGCGGCGAGCGGTTCGCCCTGGAGGACTGGGGCGCGGACGTCTACTTCACCGCATCCCAGAAGGCGGTCGGGCTGCCTCCGGGGCTGGCCCTGCTGGTCGCGAGCCCGCGGGCGCTGACCACCCGGAGCCTGCGGCAGGCCTCCCCTCCCCCGCTCTTCCTCGACTGGGACTCCTGGCTGCCGATCCACCGCGCCTACGAGGAGCGGCGGCCGAGCTACTTCGCGACGCCGGCCACCTCCCTGGTGATGGCTCTGGAGGTGGGGCTCGACGAGCTCCTGGTCGACGGCATCGACGCCCGGGTGGAAGCGCACGCCCGGGCCGCCGCCGGAATGCGCGCCGCCTGGGAGGTCCTGGGGCTCCGAACGGTCCCGCGCAGCGCGGCCGAGACCGGGAACACCTTGAGCGTCCTCTTCTATCCCGAAGGAGTGGACGCCGGCCTCCTCCCCAAGATCGCCGCCCGCGGCATCCTGGTGGCGGGAGGCCTCCACCCCGAGATCCGGACCGCCAGCTTCCGGATCGGCCACATGGGCTACGCCGTGACCCGGCCCGACTACCTCCGCCGGACCGTCGAGGCGGTGGCGGACGCCCTGCAGGAATCCGGGAAGGCGGTCGACCGCGAGGGGGCGGTGGCGGCGCTCCTCACGCCACCCACAACCGGTCCAGCACCAGCGAGAGATCCCGCAGAGTGATGGGCTTGACCAGGACGTCGTCCATGCCCGCCTGGAAGCAGCGCTGGCGGTCGGTGTCCAGAGCGTAGGCGGTCAGCGCGACGATCAGAGTGCGGCTCGCCGCCCGCCGCTCGTGGTCACGGATCCAGCCGGTGGTCTCCCAGCCGTCGAGCTCCGGCATCTGGCAGTCCATCAGCACCGCGTCCCAGGCGCCGTCGCGCCAGGCGTCCACCACCTCGCGGCCGTTGTGCCGGACGTCGACCTCGATCCCCAGCAGCTCGAGCATGGCCTGGGCGACCCGCTGGTTGATCGCGTCGTCCTCGGCCAGAAGCACCCGCTTGCCCTTCCACGGCCGGCGCACCGCGGCCTGCCAGGGCTCCTCCTGCGGGGGCGCCGGCGCGGTGGAAACCGGCACCTCGGCCCAGAAGGTGGCCCCCTCTCCCGGCGTGCTGTCGACTCCCACGCTCCCCCCCATGAGCTCGGCCAGCCGCCGGCAGATGGCGAGGCCGAGCCCGGTACCGCCCCGGAACCGGGAGCCCTCCAGCTGCTGGAAGGGCTGGAACAGATGGTCCCGGCTCTCGGGCGCGATCCCCGATCCGGCGTCCGCGACGGCCAGCCGCAGGTGCCATCGTCCCTCCTCCGCCGGCCGGCCGGAGAGGATCGCCCACACGGTGCCGCGGTCGGTGTGCTTCACGGCATTGTCCAGATAGTTGAGGACGATCTGGCGCAGGTGGAGCTCGTCGCCCACGGCCTGCAGGTCGTCGGGCCAGTCGATCTTCAGCTCGAGGTCCAGGCCCCGCTCCAGGGCCGCGGGACGGATCAGATCCGCCGCCTCGGCGATCAGCCGGCGCGGCGAGAAAGGGGCCTCGGCCAGCTCCATGTGCCCGGATTCGATCTTCGAGAGATCGAGGATCTGATTGAGCACCCGCAGCAGCGCCAGCCCCGAGGAGCGCAGGGTCTCCACGAGCCCCTGCTGCTCCTCCGTGAGCCCGGTGTACAGCAGCAGGTCGGCCATGCCCAGGACGCCGTTCATCGGGGTGCGGATCTCGTGGCTCATGGTGGCCAGGAAGGTGCTCTTCGCCCGGTTGGCGGCCTCGGCCCGGTCGCGCGCCTCGGAGAGCTCGATCTCGACCTGCTTGCGGTCGGTGATGTCGTAGTTGATCCCGCAGAGGAGCCCCGGCTGGCCGTCTTCGCCGCGCACCGCGAGACCGTCGCCCATCACCCAGCGGATGCTGCCGTCCGGCCGGACGATGCGGAATTCGTTCCGGCTGCGCCCGAGAGTTACCGGCTGCCGCTCCGTTTCGTCCCGGAGCCGTTCCCGGTCGTCCGGATGGACGAGCTGCAGAAAGCTCTCGACGGACCCATCGAACTCGTCCGCCGTGAGGCCGAAGAGCTCCAGCTGGCGGGCGTCCCAGATCAGCCGTCCGGTGGCCAGGTCCCACTCCCAGGTGCCGATCCTGCCGGCGTCCAGAGCGAGGCTGAGACGGCTTTCGGCCGCGCGCAGGGCGGCTTCGGTCCGCTTCTGGGCGCCCGCCGCCAGCAGCGGCTCTTCGGTCTGATGCATGAAAAGACATTCCCTCCTGGACGGGACGCGTCGCGAGCGCCCGCCCCATCGGTGCCTGATCTCGACAGAGAAGTGTACTTCAGGCTGGAAAAGGGGGACTTTCGCCCGCTTCAGACCACGTAGTAGAGGACCGCGAAGAAGTGGAGCACGCTGCCGGTCAGCACGAAGAGGTGCCAGACCAGGTGGTTGTAGGGCAGCCGCCGCCAGACGTAGAAGGCCAGACCCGCGGTGTAGACCACGCCGCCCAGGACGACCAGCACGAGCCCCCCGAGCTGCAGGGCGTGCGACAGCGGCACGACCGCGATGAGGATGAGCCAGCCCATCAGGACGTAGAGGACGTGGGCCACGGCACGATGGTGGCGCCACGGCGACCAGGCATGAGCGCTCCCGGCGATCGCCAGGGTCCAGTTCGCCGTCAGGATCCCCCAGCCCCAGGGCCCGTGCAGGGTGACCAGAGTGAAGGGGGTATACGTGCCCGCGATCAGCAGGTAGATCGCCGTGTGGTCGAGCCGGCGCAGCACCGGCTTCAAGCGCGGGTGCGAGACGCTGTGGTACAGGGTCGACGTCACGTAGAGGAGGAGGAGCGTGGTGCCGAAGACCGCCGCCCCCACCACCTGCCGCACACCGCCATCGCGCAGGGAGACGGCCACCAGAACGGTCAGCCCGATGATGCTCAAGAGGATGCCGATGCCGTGCGAGACCGCGTGGGAAATCTCTTCGGCCAGGGAGAACACCTTGGAGACAGAGGTCGAATCGGGGCTCGCGAGCGTCGACGTCATGCGGGATGGTAGCATGCGCGGCATGATCGCGTCCCGAGCCGTCGCCGGTTGTGCTCTCGCGGTGGCCCTCGCTCTCCCCCTCCCCATGCAAGCCGCCCAGGATTCAGCTCATCCCGCTCCCACGATCGACGCCGCCACGGCCGAGCGGTTCGCCAATCTGGCTCTGGCCTGCGTCCACAAGGAGTATCCCAACAAGATCTCCCATGTGCTCAACGGCGACGCCGACGTCCGGCCGCCGCGCGAGCTGACGCCCGCCTTCTATGGCTGCTTCGACTGGCACTCGGCCGTGCACGGCCACTGGCTGCTCGCCCGGCTGGCGCGGCGGTTTCCCGACGCTCCGTTCGCGGCCCGGGCGCGGGCGGCCCTCGACCGCAGCCTCACCCCGGAGAACATCGCCGCCGAGGTGCGCTATCTGCAGGGCGAGGGGCGCAACACCTTCGAGCGGCCGTACGGCCTCGCCTGGCTCCTCCAGCTCGACGCCGAGCTCCACGAGTGGGACGACCCGCAGGCCCGGCGCTGGGCAGAAACGCTCGATCCCCTGGCGGAGGCCGCGGCCGGGCGCATCCACTCCTGGGCGCCCAAGCTCTCCTTCCCGATCCGCACGGGTGAGCACAACCAGACCGCCTTCGGCTTCGGCCTGATCCTCGACTGGGCGCGCTCCACGGGCGACCCTGAGACGGCCGCGCTCCTCGAATCGCGCGTGCGCGACCTTTATCTGAAGGACCGCGACTGCCCCATCGCGTACGAGCCCTCGGGCGAGGACTTCCTCTCTCCCTGCCTGGCGGAGGCGGACCTCGTGCGCCGCGTCCTGCCGCCCGGCGCCTTCGCCGAATGGCTGGCCGCGTTCCTGCCGGGCGTTCCCCGCGACGGGAGAGGGGACTGGCTCGCGCCCGGCGTGGTCACCGACCCGACGGACGGCAAGCTCGCCCATCTCGACGGGCTCAACCTCTCCCGGGCCTGGATGCTGGAAGGGATCGCCGCGAGCCTGCCGGCGGCGGACCCGCGCATTCCGGCTCTGCGCGCCGCCGCGGCCGCCCATCGCGAATCCGGTCTCCGGGCGGTGACCGGGGAGCACTACGAGGGCGGCCACTGGCTCGGCAGCTTCGCGACCTATCTGGTGACCGGGCGGGGCTTGCCGGCACGCCTCACGCCACCCCCAGGATCCACCCCTCCAGCCGCGCCCGCTCCTGCTCGCTCTCCGCAAGCGGCGGAGTGAAATAGGGCCGCAGCAGGCCGAGCCGGTCGCGCTCCTGGAGCCAGGCGCAGGTCGAGAACGCGTCCTGCTCCTCCGCGTTCAGCCCTTCCTTGGGATAGCGGTGGCGGAACCGCGGCGGCCGCACCTCGGCGAGCACCGAGCGCCCGGCCGGCACGCTGAAGCCGTCGAACGGCCAGACGTGGACGCGGTCCCCCCCGGAGCGGCGGATGTAGGCGAGCCACGGCAGGCCGGCATGCGTGGCGCGCGCCCGGCTGTCCTGGAGGTTCTTCCAGTCGAACACGCTGCGCGGAGACGCGGTCCACCGGCCGGTGAGGCGGTGCTCGTCCGGATCGCCGGTCCGCGGGTTGCCCGGCAGGAGCTCGCGGACCGAAAGGCGGTCAGTCGGCCAGTGGCCCTCGAAATCGGCCAGGAACTCGTCCCAGCTCTTCAGGCTGTTGCGTTCCATGTAGCTCTGCGGGAACGAGAAGGCATGGTCGATGCCTACGATGACCGCCTCCTCGCCGCCCACCTTGGAGCCCAGCCATTCGGCCAGCTCACGGCGGCTCCAGTAGCCGTTCTCGTCGGCCGGGTTGTTGTCGACATACGGCTCGTGGTCCTCGTGGGCGGTGAAGACCCGCAGCTGCGGAATGCGGTCGCCGGGACCCTTGCGCCCCGAATAGTGAGCTCCGATGTACTGTTGGAAGTCGGCCATGGATCCCCCCTGAGTGGAAGGATCTTATCAACCAGCGGTGCGGAATCAGGCAGCGGTCGAATCGAGCTTCGCCGCGACGAGCTGCTCGAGGACGGTGCGGTCCCGCGGCGTGATGCGGAGGAATTCGATCCCCACCTCGTGCTCGCGCGGGCTCTTGCGCTTCTCCCAGGCGACCCGGCCGTCGGCGCGCAACATCTGGCCGTCGCACGAGATCGTCACCTCCATGAGCGAGCCGAAACCGATCGAGTGGTCGCTCACCAGCATGCAGCCGCCCGGGCTGATGATCTGGGTCCGCATGAGGGCTTCGGGACGGCGCTCACCGAGGATGCGCAGGCGCACGGGCAGCTGGGACGCGACGCGAGGAAAGCGGCGGGCGGGGCGTTGGAGCTCCGGCATTGACACATGAGTCTAGACCAATCTTAGAGAGAGCGCAAGATTCTCGCGGGTGAAACAGTTTCGGCGGATGGAGCGTTATGGTGTTGGAGGGATGGATACGTTCAGGATGCCCTTGTACCCCGAAGTCCACGTCTCGGTGCGCAGCCGGAACCGGTTCGCGCTGGTGAGCGCCATCCGCCTGGGACTGCGCCGCGCCGGGACCTCGCCCGCCGAGATCGAGCGCTTCAGCCGCGAAGCGCTCTCGGAGCAGGACACCCACCGCTTCGAAGAGATCTGTAACTCCTGGGTGCGGCTGGAACAGCCCTGCTGAGGGCCCCTCACCCCCGGCCCCTCTCCCATCCCCACCCATCCCGCCGGGAGAGGGGTGACGACTGCCACGCATAGAGAGCTCTTCCAGCCCCCTTACTTCTTGAACGAGCTTCCCCCTCTCCCGGCGGAAGGGAGGAGGTGGGAGAGGGGGTTAGGGGGTGAGGGGCCTACATCGCCGGCTGCAGGAACGCGATGTACGCCCCTTGCGGGTCGCTGGTCACGGTGAACCGCCCCACATTGGGGATGTCGGTCGGCGGCACATGGACCTTGCCCCCGAGCTCCGTCGTGCGCGCGGCCGTGGCGTCGGCGCTCTCCACCTGGATGTACGTCAGCCAGGACGACGGTCCCGGATCGCCCTGCGGCTTCTGCATCAGGCCGCCCGCATCCTTGCCGGTGTCGAGCCGCTTGAAGAGGTAGTAGGTCGCCTTCTGTCCCATCGGCGTCTCCTCGATCCGCCAGCCGAAGATCTCGGAGAAGAACTTCCCGTCCTGCTGGGGGTCCTTGGCCAGCAGCTCATGCCAGACGAACGTGCCGGGCGCCGGCGCGGGCGCCGGCATCTCTCCCGGGGTCTCGGGCTTGAAGGGCGAGATGGTCCCGCCGGTCGGCCCCTCGATCACCGCGAACCGGCCCACGGTCGGGATATCCGTCCCGGGCACGAGCACCTTGCCACCCAGCTCCTGTGCCTTGGCCGCCGCGGCGTCCACGTCCGGCACGGTGACATAGGAGATCCAGTGGGGCGGGACCCCGCGCTCCGGATGGAGCGGCATGAAGCCGCCCCAGTCGGTGCCGCCCGCATGGATCATGGTGTACTTGCCCCCGGGTCCCATGTCGAATTCCTTGTACGTCCAGCCCACGAGGTCGGCGTAGTACTTCTGGGCCTTCTCGATGTCGGGGGTCACCAGGTCGTGCCAGACGAAGCGGCCGACCGACAGCTGTGCCACCGCCGCTTCCGGGGCGGCGGCGTCGGTGATCTGGTCGTTGACGGTTACAGGTTGTGCCATGTTGTCCTCCTTGCTGCGGTCGTTCACCAGCAGCATACCGCAGCAGGAGGGCAACGTCTCTCTATGACTCAAGTGGCAGTCATGTCACAACTTCCGGCTGCGAGGCGAGGTCTGTCTCGCGGTGTCGAAGCCACTCCACGAGGGCCACCAGCGGTCCCGTCATGAAGGTCGTGACCAGGGCCATCAGGACGAGCATGGCGAAGATGCGCGGCGACAGGATGCCCAGGTCGAAGCCGATGTTCAAGACGATCAGCTCGACCAGGCCGCGGGTGTTCATCAGGGCACCGAGCGAGAAGGAGTCGCCCCAGCTCATCCCCGTCCAGCGCGCGGCCGTCATGCTCCCGCCCAGCTTGCCGGCGATCGCCACGGCGATGATCCCGAAGCACATCAGCCAGCCCTGCCAGTCGTTGAGCAACCCGATCTGCGTGCGCAGCCCGGTGAAGGCGAAGAAGAGGGGAAGGAGGAACGCCGAGCTGAAGGTCTCCAGCCTCTCGCGCAGGAAATGCCGGAGCTCGCGCGAGGGCGGCATGCAGACCCCGGCCAGGAAGGCGCCGAAGAGGGCATGGATGCCGATCACCTCGGTGGCCAGCGCCGAGGCGAAGACCAGCGCGAAGAGGGCCGCGAGGAGCCCCGACGACGAGCTCCCGGTCCCCGTGATGGCCCTCCTTTCGGCGATCCGGGCCAGGCGCGGACGCACCACGAAGAGCATCAGGAGGATGAACAGCAGGGACATGCCGATGGTCCACAGCGAGCCGCCCACCCCTCCGGCCTGGACGATCGCCACCACCACGGCCAGCAGGCACCAGGCCGTGAGGTCGTCCACGGCCGCGCACGCGATGGCCGTGGTACCGAGGTGCGTCCGGGCGATCCCCCGCTCCTCCAGGATGCGCGCCAGCACCGGGAACGCCGTGATGCTCATCGAGACCCCGATGAACAGCGCGAACGCGCTGAACGGGACCCCGGCCGGAGCCAGCGGACCATAGAGGAGCAACGCGACCGCCGTCCCAAAGAAGAACGGCAGCACGATGCTCGCATGGCTGACCATCACCGCCGCGTTCACCTTGCTCCGTAGGTGCTCCAGGTTCAGCTCGATCCCCACGATGAACATGAAGAGGATCACGCCGATCTGGCTGAGCAGCCGGAGCGGCTCCAAAGAGTCGGACGGAAAGACGAACTGCTGCGCCGCGGGAGCCACCCAGCCGAGGAGCGACGGCCCCAGCAGGATGCCAGCGACCATCTCGCCGATGACCGGCGGCTGCCCCATCTTCCGGAAGAGGACCCCCAGCGAGCGCGCCGCGACCACGATCACCAGGACCTGGAGCAGCAGCAGGCTCAAGGGATGATGCAGGTTCCCGAGCAGACCGTGGACGACGGTCCCCCCGGATGCGGCCGGCGCACCCGCTTTCGCCGGCGAGGCCGCCGCTCCGGCAGCCGCCGCCGCAGCCGGCTCGAGATGCGAGCCGTAGTCGAGGATGTACAGGATTCCCGCCCCGAACACCAGCAGGACGCCGAGGTAGAACAACAGGTTTCTTGGCTTCAACATAGCAGACTCCCCTCCAGCAAAAGAGATGATATCCCCGTTCTAGTGCCGGAACCGGAGTCGAAGGGGACACCGCCGGACCCGCTCCATCTACCGGCGTCTCCCACACCCTCGCCGTTACGTTCGACGGCAGCCGGATGTCCTTGTTATCCTTGGTGTCCTGGTTGTCCTTCGAGCCCTTGCAGCCCTGGCTCCTACTCCGCCAGCGCCCCCTCGTCTTCCTGCGGGCAGGCTGCGAAGAACGGCAGGCAGGAGCCGTCGAGCAGGCCGGGATCGCCGGCGGCTCCCTCGTCCCAGAGCTGGCGAGCCTCGCGGAACGCCTCGGCGGCCCCCGCCGAATCACCCAGGGCGGAGCGGGCATGAGCGAGGTGGGCGAGGGCGAATCCCTTCAGGCGCGACCGCCAGCTGTCCTCGCCCGGGACCCGCGAGGCGATGCGGATCGCGAGGCCGGCCAACCCCGCAGCCTGGCGCGCGTCCTCGCCGGCGAGATCGGCGCTCTGCAGACAGATGCGCTCGCAGAGCGCCCAGTGAGCGAACTCCTGGGCGGCATCCACCAGGAGGTTCCGCTCGCGGACCGGGAAGCGCTCGAGGCGGCCCCAGAGCTCCGCCCCTTCGATGCGGTCCTCCGGGCGAGGATGCCAGACCTCCTCCCACTCCCCCCCTTCCCGGATCAGCATCTCCAGGAAATAGCGACCCCAGACCGTCCGCACGATCCCGGAGATCCCCGGCAGCACGCCGCCCGGAAGGAGGTCGGATCCGAGGCGGCCGGTCGCGGCGCGCGCCAGCAGCTCGTTTTCGACCTCCCGCCCGACCTGCGCGGTGAGGCGGCCGATGACGCTCTTCTCCTGATCGGACAATCCCGGTCCGTGCTGGCGCCAGGGCCGCGCCCGCGGGATCGACGCACCGAGCGACAGCGCGTCCTCCTCGGTCAAGTGGAGCCCGGCGATCATCTCCTCCAGGCTCTCCCGGGGCAGCGGGCGCCGGCCCTCCTCGTACTCGGCGAGCACGTCCACCGGAGCTCCCGTGGCCTCGGCCAGATCCTCCCGGCTCCACTCCCCCGCCGAACGCAGGAGCTTGACGCACCACGGCGAGACAATCTCTCCGGTCACGGATGCCTCCTCCTCGATTTTTCCTCCAGTGGGGATCAGGATACGCCACCGGACCACTTCTGTCCACGAGCCATCAGGGCACCGCGGGCTCCGGCTGCGGCGCGGCGACGGTCGGAACCGCGGCCTCTTTGGGCCGTGTTGGTGAAGCTCGTGATCCCCGCCAGCTCCGGGACGAGCAACCCCCGCCAGCCGATCTCCTCGCCGAGCGCGAAGACCATACCCTGGAGAAGGCCGACCGTCGCGAACACGGCCAGGATCACGGGAACCGACTGCGAGAAGCCCCCGGCGCTCTTGATCAGCCTTCCGGGATTTAAGCCGCCGATCCCGGTCGACCAGACGAGGCCGTAGACCACCAGGCCCAGCCCGGCCGGGAGGAGATAGCCCAGGATCTGCCACCGCGTCTCGCCCCATCCCCAACCGGTGCCGCGCAGGTTCCGCTGGGTAGCCAGCCGCGTGATCAGCGCCGCCACTCCCGGGCACCACATCAGCCCGAGCACAGGGAGCGCTTTCAGCTTTCCGGTCGACACGATCAGGACGTAGAAGGTCGAGCTCAAGGCATACGTCAGGATGAGAAACATGATGATTCGGCGCCGCGCTGCAACAGGCATCGTGGTGGCCTCCTTTGTCCGGTTCCCGCCGGAGAGCTTACTCTCATCCCGACCTCGATGTAACGAAGACCGCGGCTCCTGCGCCTCATCAAGGCGTGAGCAAAGATCGCTTGTCCTCTTCATTGTGGGGAATCCGGCAAGGCTTTTCAAAATCAAGGAGACGAGAATCATGGCATCGGTCAACAGCACCTGGGCTTCCGCGGCAATCCCGATTCCGGGGCCTTTCCATGCGTCCGACTGGACCAGCGCGGGAAGCCTGAACATGCCCGGAGGGTTCCTCTGGGTCAAGAACGACTCCAACTTCCTCTATCTCGCCATCGATCTGGTGAACGACACGGGGAACAGCCCCGGCGTCGGAGACTACTTCTGGCTGAGCTTCGACGTCGACCGCAACGGCAGCATCACTCCCAATTTCGACGTGAACTACGGGATCAATCCGAGCCTTCCGATCAAGCTGGCGCGCCAGCTCTACCTGGGACCAGGGAGCTGGACGGGCATCCTTCCCGGTCCGACGACCTCGGCCGCCGCCCACGCGTTCGGACCGAGCCCTCACTCGGCGACCCCGCACCGCATCTGGATGCTCAAGATCGCGCTCTCCGAAGTCGGCATTCCCAGCCTGGGGAGCACCCCGCTTCCAGTCCTGCGCTTCGGCCTGCGCGTCTCGTCCTCGACCCCTGCCTTCACGACCGACTTTCCGGCGAATTTCTTCACCAATTTCTCATCGCTCCACCAGATCTATCTGGCGACCGCTCCGGAGGCGATCTATCCGCCCGGCACCGCTGGACCGGTCATCGCAGGCGTCGGATTGATTCCCGCCTCGACGATCACCGGAGGCCGCGCGACCACGGATCCTTCCTACTATCCGCACGTTGTGAACGCCGCCTTCGGCGGAACGCTCAATTTCATCTACAACCGCACGAACATCACCACCGCCTGGGGAGCGCACGCCCGCAAGTACAAGGTCCTCCACCGGGTCGGCACGAGCGGCTCCTTCGTGCCGCTGCGCCGCACCTGGGCGAACTATCGCATTACCGCTTCCAACGATCACATCCTCGAGAGCTTCGGACCGGACGCCGCGGATTTCTACCCCTTGAAAGACCCGGCTCTCGACTACATGACCAAGGACCTGCTGTTCCAGATGGGTACCGGCGGCTCGGCTGACGGACCTCTCAGCACGGGGCTGCACGAATGGAAAGTGGAGCTCTACAACGATTCCGGCACGCTCGTGGCCACTCCGGCCCAGATCCTCCAGCTCTATGTCGACAACAACGTGCCCGAGGCGCGCATCTATGACTTGCAATACCGCGGGTCCTCGATCGCGCCGTGCTCGATCATCACGATCGACGAAACACCCGCCGACCCGGTCCGCATCCGCTTCCGCGCCTTCGATCCCGAGGGCAACCTCGCGTCCTTCGGGCTCGCGGCGTATTACGGCGGGCCGCTCACTCCTTCGATGAATCTGCTGCCGGCCGGCATGGGCAGCTATCCGGGCGGCAACTGGCAGGGCGTGGAGGACCAGTGGATCGACGCACCTCTCGCGCCGGTCCGATTCCCGCCGGTCTCCTGCGCCTATCAGATCCGGCTCGGGGCCTCGGCGCGGGTCACCAACGGCTACGGCTACATCGGCAGCTCGGAATCGACCACCCACGTCACCTTCCTGCGGCCCGGCGTTGCGCCGTTCGCAACCCCGAAGGCCCTGGTCGTCCCGTTCGGCTTCAAGGCCGATCCGGAGGGACGCTTCGTGACGGGGCAGTAGGTAAACCTGTCAGGCATCCCGCGGGGACGGTTTCCGGACCGTCCCCGCCGCCCGCGGTCTCGTCGACGCCTTCGCGATTCCGTCAGCTCACTGCCACTGATCTTGCGGAGCGCCGAGCCGCAGCAGCTTCTCTTCCATGTCGGCGAGGCTGCGCAGCTCACCCGCATCCACAGGATGGTCGAATCCCTGCCGGTGGGTGATCTTGATCGTCACCATGACGTCCTGCCGGTCACCCCTGGGGGCCAGGGACGCATCGAAGACGCTGACCTGAAGATCGCTCTCCTCGTCCACCTGCGGGAGAATCCAGCGCGCCAGGTCGTGCAGGCTCGTATAGAGCTTCCAGAACTCCGCGCTACTGGTGATCGGACGCGTGCCGGGACGGTCTTGACTGCCGATCAGCCCGAGCCGGAAGCCGACCTGGAGCCGCTCAGATCCGCGGACCTGATGCTCGGGCCAGACGTGCCAGCAGATCCTGTGCTGCCGGACGCGCTCGCGAAGCGCCTGCTCCTGCCGCGAGCTCACGTCCGTCGCGGGGTACTGCTCTCTCCCCGACACCTGCCTGTCCGCTGCGGATGTCTGGTGCCGAAGTTGTTGGTGCCACATGGGCTCACCCCCCTAGGGAAGACAGCCGAGTGTTGCACGCCGCACCCAGGCTGTCCCCACCCATCGGGGTAGTTTACTTAACTAACACAAATCTGTCACCTCCCTGCCCCGTCCAGAATCTGGACAGGCCCCGGCCCATCCTTTCGGGTGGAGCCAGGCGCCATCACTTGGCGTAGCGACTCCCGCCTGGAAGTGTGTAGCCTGCGTCAACGAAATGAGGTGAGATACACCAAGGAGGCGGGGTTTTCCCGCACCGACTATGATCCACCGATCCCGACAACCCCTGACGACCTCGCTCCTCGCGAGCCCGCTCGTTGCCGGGAGTTGGCCGATCGTGGCAGATTTTTTTTGGGCGCATTCCTCCACGCTGCTCCTGTCGGATCGGGGTCCGGGGCCCACGCCCTGCTCTCCGATCTCGCACCCATCGTCCGCACAGAGCGGACCCCTCTGTTTCTCCTCCGCGCCAATCTGTTGAATTAACCTGCTCGCTCTTGCTCTCCCGCTCTGTGGAGGGATGCGCCCCAGAATGCACAGCCGACCTCACCGCACCGTCAGGTCTCCTCTTGCGCCACGGCGAGCTGGCGCATGCCGTCCAGAAAGCCTCGGGCGAGATCCACCTGGGTTTCGTCGATCGCGATCTCGGTGGCCTTCTCCATGTTGAACCAGGGGATCGCAGGATACAGGTGGTGGATGTTGTGGAAGTCGGTTCCATGGGTGGAAAAGATCCGGAACCACAGTCCCCGCAGCTCCCGCGTGCCGGTACGCGGGCAGTTGTAGTGCCCGAGCATATCGTCCCAGAAGAAGAGGACCGGGAAGAGGGTGAGCCGCGGCACGATCCAGTACCAGAACAAGAGGTCGAGGCGGCCGATCGCGAGGAGGGTGACGACGACGCCGGCCCAGAACAGGATCACGGGCTGCCGGCGGGCGGGATCGCGCCAGTGCGCCGGGTTGAGAAGCTCTTTGAGGTCTGACCACTGCAGAGGCCCGAAGAACGGACGGATCCAGAGGAACCAGGTCATATAGCGCCGGTCGTGCCGCCTCGCCGGATCGAGGCCGTAGCCCGTGCCCCAGGTCTGGTAGTCCTTTTCTATGGTGTTGAATGTCCGGTGGTGCTCCATGTGGTCGGCGAGGTCGGAGGCGACCGTGGTCCACAGCGGGAGCGAATAGAAGACCTCGAGCGATCGGTTCCACCGCTTCCTGGGGAATAGATTGTTGTGCATGGCGTGATGGTGGAGCTCGAACAGGGCGTTCATCTGGCGCGAGATCACGACGACGCCGAGGAGGTAGATCCAGGGTGAGGAGAGTGTCTCGCACAGGGCGACCGTCCCGAAGATCAAGCCCCAATCGAGGGCGATGGTGAGCAGGGCCCGGCCGGCGCTCCGCCGCGACATCCTGCGCAGGACTGCCCGCTCCCCGCTGCTCAGCATTCTGGCCCACGCCATGGGAGGATCTTATCGCGAACGCGAGCGCAAGAGCTAGGAGCAGGAGAATTGTGCCTGCCGGATGGTCCGTTTACCACTGTCGAAACACCACGCAGACCGCACGTTGATGTCGGCATAGAAGACCTTTGGGATCAGTCGAATCAACATGCTGAGAGCCCTTTCGTATCCCGCCGCGCCGCCTACGACTTACCCCAGCCGGGCAGGGCGGCCGCCTGTCGAATCCACGTCGCCATCTGCGCCTCGTCGAGATCGTCCTCGTGGATGTCGATCCAGCGCGCGTCCTTGGCCTTGCCTCCGGGTGGAACGGGTCGCAGCGACGTGCCTTGGAAGAAAGTCACCTTGACGTAGTTTGTGAAGGTATGGAAGCTGAGGAACCAGCCCTGGCCCTCGATGCCATAGAAAGGCGAGTTCCATTTGACCGCCTTGCGCACGCCGGGGACCGTGCGCACGATGAGCGTGTCGAGGCGGCGCCCGACGTTGCTTTTCCAGTCCGGCATGGCCGCGATGTAGGCCTGCACGGGGGCGTCGCCGTCGGCCTTCGCAATCTGAGGGTTGCCGCCTGTGAGGAGAGCCGGCTTCGCGGCCCCCAAGAGACCCTTGCTCTTGGTTGCGATGGATCGCCCGCCTTTGCCGGCCACCCCCTTGGTTGCGTGTATTTCGCCCATAGTTCTCTCCGTATGTGTGGCCTAAGGGCTCGTCACAGAATAACTGTCCCAGTTCCGGCACGAGGGCCGAGCATCGCCCCCTGGGACCGCTGGCGTCTCGCCGGCATTCAAGAGAACGGGCCGGAGGCCCGACCTCATTTGGGACCCCAAGCCCGCCTTGTTGCCCGTGGCCCGTTCCCAGGAAG
>DASPXX010000320.1:0-12485 GCA_035637095.1 Thermoanaerobaculia bacterium | reverse complement strand
TGGAGATCCTGAAGCTCGCCCGGCCGCACGGCTTCCTGCGCCTCGACGCCGCGGGAGCGCTGCCGCCCAAGCTGGATGCCCACATCGAGACCGAGCCGTTCCTGGCCCTCCATCAGATTCCCGCGGCCACCGCGAAGGTCGCCGTCGCCCGCTTCGGCGCCATCCCGCTCCCCGCCGCCTGGCCGGAGATCCATCCCGGAGACACCGCCGCCGTGGCGTTCACCTCGGGCTCGACCGGAGTGCCCAAGGGGATCGTCCAGACCCACGGCTCGATGACGCACTTCATCCCCTGGCACCAGGAGGTGCTCGCCTTCACGGACGAGGACCGCCACACCCTGCTCTCGGGGCTCGCCCACGATCCGACACAGCGCGACATCTTCTATGCGCTCGGCACCGGCGCGACCCTCTGCATCCCCGATCCCGACCGCATCGGCGAGCCCGGCTATCTGGCCGCCTGGATGCGCCGCGAGCGCCTCACCGTGTCGAACCTCACGCCGGCCATGGCATGGCTCGTCACCGAGCTGCCGCCCGGCGATCCGCCCATCGACCTGCCCGACCTGCGGGTGGTGGTCCTCGCCGGAGACATCCTCACCCGGCGCGATGTGGCGCGCCTCCGCCGGCTGGCGCCGCAGGCCCTGTACGTCAACGTCTACGGCGCCACCGAGTCGCAGCGCGCCTTGAGCTACCACGTGATCGAGGACGGCGGCGACGATCGCGAACGGCAGGTGCTGCCGCTGGGCCGCGGCAAGCGCGACGTGCAGCTCCTGGTCTTGGGCGGGAGCGGTGGCATCGCGGGGATCGGCGAGCTGGGCGAGATCGCCATCCGCAGCCCGCATCTCGCCGAGGGGTACCTGAACGACGCAGAGCTGAACGCGCGGCGCTTCGTGCCCAACCCGTTCACCCGCGAGCCCGGGGACCGCCTCTACCTGACCGGCGACCTCGGCCGCTATCTGCCCGGTGGAGAGGTCGCCGCGGCAGGCCGGGCGGATCAGCAGCTCAAGATCCGCGGCTTCCGCGTCGAGCCGGGAGAGATCGAGGCCGCGCTCGGACGGATCGCAGTGGTGCGCGAAGCCGTGGTGGTGGGGCGCGAGGCGCGGGACGGCACAGGGGGCGAGCACCGGCGGCTGGTGGCCTACGTGGTCCTCGATCCGGCGGCGGCCCTTGCAATGACCGATGACCTGCGCGATCTGCGCGACCGGCTCCGTGAGCGCCTGCCGGCGTACATGGTGCCGGCGGTCTTCGTGCCGATGAGCAGGCTGCCGCTCAATCCCAATGGCAAGGTGGACCGCCGTGCCCTGCCCGATCCCGAGGACGTCCTGCCGGCACTGGAGCGGGCGCGCCGGCGGGTGCCGCCGCGCGACAACCTGGAGCTGCGCCTGGCGCGGCTCTGGGAGGAGGTGCTGGGCACCGCTCCGGTCGGTGTGACCGACGACTTCTTCGAGCTCGGTGGTTACTCGCTCCTCGGCGCCACCCTGCTGGCGCGGATCGAGAGCGACTTCGGCCGGACGCTCTCCCTGGCCGCCCTGTTCCAACGGCCCACGGTCGAGGACCTGGCGCACCTGCTGCGCGCCGGAGGCGGGGCTGGAGACGAGCCGGCGCTGCTCCGCCTGCAGGAAGGCGGCGCGCGCCCGCCCCTCTTCCTGATCCACGCCGCGGGCGGCCGAGCCCTCGCATATCTCGAGCTGGCCCGCGCCCTCGGTCCGGACTGGCCCGTCTCGGGGCTCCAGGACGTGGAGCCGCCGGACGCGCCGCGCACCCTGGCCGGCATGGCGGAGGAGTATCTGCGGCACGTGCGGAAGGCCCATCCAGCGGGGCCGTACCTCCTGGCCGGTTGGTCCTTCGGCGGCCGGGTCGCCTTCGAAATGGCGCGCCAGCTCGCCGTCGCCGGGGAGGAGGTGGCCTTCGTGGGGATGATCGACACCGGTCTGGCGGAGCCGGTCGACCGGCAGGCCACCGATGCCGATCTGCTGATCGAGCAGCTGGCGGGGGAGGTCACACTCGATCCGGGCGAGCTGCGCCGGGAGGCGGACCCGGTCGCTGTGGCCGTGGCGCGGGCGCAACAGGCGGGCGTCCTGCCGCTCGACTATCCGGTCGCGGACGCCCGCCGGCAGCTCGAGCTCTTCAAGGCGCATCTGGAGGTCGCGCGCACCGATCGTCCGCAGCCCTATGCGGGCCGGGTGACCTTCTTCGCCGCCGAAGAGCAGCCCGGGCTTCCGCCGGGGATCTCCACCGAGCCCGGACACGGCTGGGCCGCCTACGCCCGCCAGCTGGAGATCGTCCCCGTCCCGGGCAACCACGTGACTCTGATGCGCGATGCGCGGAACCTCGCGGTGCTGGCCGCCCTTCTGCGCCAGGCGCTCGACCGCGCGCTTGGCGTCGTGTCCATCCAGGAGAGGGCTTCCCTGGCGTCTCCGAGACGCGATATCTTTTGACTGTGAAAACCGCGCTTACCCAGGCTGACAGGGAACCTGCGGACGATCCGTCCGACGTCAGCACCCTGCTGCGCTGGGTCGAGCGGCCGAACGGCCGCATGGAGCTGCGGGAGACTCCCCTGACGCCCGAGGACTATCTCGATCCGCAGGAGGGGGACACCTGGGTGCAGGGAGAGCGCCACAACAGTACGCGAGGATTCCTCGCCCAGATGTTCCGCCTCCACTTCTGTGACGATCCGGAGATCCTCGTCACCGAGGATCTGAAGTTCCTGCTCGGTCCCGGTCTGTCGCGGCCAGCTCCGGACGTCGCGGTCGTCCGCGGTGTCCACCGCGGGGATCGCGGCGTCTTCGATGTGGTCGCCGAAGGGATCGCCCCTTGCCTGATCATCGAGGTCGTCTCCCCGAAGAGTCGGCGCATCCGCAAGATCGACGTGAAAGACAAGGTCGACGACTACCGGCGCGCCGGCGTGCCCGAGTACGTGATCGTCGACCGGCCGACCCGGGGTGAGAACAGCCCCTTCGAGCTCGTCGGGTACCGGCTCGATTCCGTGGGCGGGTACCGGCGGATCGAGCCGGACGCCCAGGGGCGTCTCCTCTGCGAGACGATCGGCGTCTGGATCGGGCTGTCGCCGGACCGCCTGCATGTCCTCCTCTGGAACGCCGCCACCGGCGAGCGGATGCTCTCTCCCGAAGAGGCCGTGGCAGCGCGTGACACCGAGATCGCAGCGCGTGACACCGAGATCGCCCGGCTGCGCGCCGAGCTCGAACAGCTACGCGAACCGCGGCAAACAAGGCCAGCACGCGATTCCTAAGGCTTATCCGCGCGAGTTGGCCGCTATCCAGGGCATGGAACGGCTACCCGCGGCGTGGAGCGGCAATCTCCCGCGGTTAACGGTTATCTCCCGCGGTTAGTGGCTATCCCGGATTTTCAAGGCTTATCCCGGACGTTTAAGGCTTATCCCCGATTTTTCAGGCGTATGCCCTACTTTTGAGGCCAATGCCGGATTTTCAAGGCCCACCACGCTACTTTTAAGGCTTATCCGCGGCGTGTAGCGGTTATCTCCAGCGTGTAGCGGCTACGCCGAGCGCTCACCGCTCTCGCGGGGGCGTCAGCGGTCTCGCCGCGATTTTTGCCGCTCCCCGCCGGATGCAGCGCCTACGTGGGAGATTTCCTCGCGAACCGCGGTGTGGATCGCTTGTAGGACCTCTTCGGAGAGGGTAACAGGTTGGGCAGCCCTCCGCTGATCGGGAGGGAGCCAGTCGTCGAGCCGGCGGACCGCCTTCCAGTTGGGGAGCCCGCGCTCGATGAGATCGCGGGGATGGATCTTGAGAAGCTGGCAGAGCTGCAGCATGTGGCGCAGCTTCAGCTCCATGCGGCCGTCGAGGAGCCGCAGCAACGTCCCATGGCCGATCCCCAGCTCATCCTCGATCGTGTGGGGAGACATCGGCAGCGCGGCCAGAGCCGTGCGCAACAGGGCGCGAATGAGCGCCATCCCGTCGTCCCGAGGCATGATGGGGCGGACTCTACGCGAGGACGGTCGGATGTCGCAAGGGAACCTCCGAAACGAGATCAGGCTTCCGCAACCCGGGTTGAAACCCGGGTCTACGCGCCGGCGCCCCAAGGGGCGCTTTCCTCGGGCCGGGATGACGGCCCCTTGCCCACCCCTCCCGTCGCCTGACATGCTGGAGGCGAGGAGGGGAGAGCATGCGCGTGATTGTCATCGGAGCCACCGGAACGATCGGCAGGGCTGTCGTGGAGGCCCTCGCGGGCCGGCATGAGATTGTCGGGGCCGGCCGCCGCAGCGGTGATCATCAGGTGGACATCGCCTCGAAGGCGTCGATCGAAAGGTTTTTCGCCGCGGTCGGCCCGTTCGACGCCCTGGTCTCGGCGGCGGGGGAGGCCCGGTTCGGCCCTCTCGACTCGCTGACCGACGAGGACTTCGCGTTCAGTCTCGCGAACAAGCTGATGGGGCAGGTGAACCTCGTGCGCGTGGGCCTGCGCCATGTCCGCGACAACGGCTCGTTCACCTTGACCAGCGGCCTGCTGGCCCGCTATCCCGCGCCGGGAAGCGCGGCGATCACCCTGGTCAACGCGGGACTCGAAGGCTTCGCGCGCGTCGCCGCTCTGGAAGCGTCGCGCGGCGTGCGCGTCAACGTGGTCAGCCCCACCTGGGTGAGCGAGACCCTGGTGGCGATGGGGCGGGACGGCTCCGGCGGCCTTCCCGCGGCCACCGTCGCCCGCGCCTACGTCGAGAGCGTCGAAGGGACTCGCACCGGCGAGATCCTCGACGTGCGGCACTTCCGGTCGTGAGGGCCTGATCAGGAAATGGATCCATGCGCGGGCTGCAGATTCCCTATCAACCGCTGCGCACCGGTCTCTACACCCCGGACGAGCTGCTGAGCGGTTTCGATCCGCTCCAGCCGGAGAGCTTCGCCCAGACCCGCGACTTCCAGATCTTCCGCTCCTATGTCATGGAAGGGCGGGCGGCGACCGAGAACTTTTTCGCCAGCATGATGCAGAGCCTCCATGACAATTCCATCACCCAGGCTCTGGGGGCACTGCTCGCCGGAAAGCGCTGCGTGGCGATCATGGGAGCGCACCAACTCCTTCGCAACGAGCCGCTCTATGAGCAGATCGCCGTCCTCTCGCGAGACTTCACCCGCAGCGGCCTGCTGGTGGCGAGCGGAGGAGGGCCGGGCGCCATGGAGGCCACCCATCTGGGCGCTGCCCTGGCGAGCTCTCCGGACGAAGCTCTCCCGGCGGCCCTCGCGCGGCTCGCCGAGCATCCCAGCCTGCCCGGGGTTCTCAAGGACATGATCGCTGACGACGGGAGCTTCGATCCCACCGGGGCCGCCGCGGCGCACGCCTGGTACCGGCCTGCCATCGAGATCTGGAGGAGCATCACCTCACCCGGCGCCAGCCTCGCCGTGCCCACCTGGCACTACGGCCACGAGCCGACCAGCCCGTTCGCCACCCACATCGCGAAATACTTCCAGAACAGCATCCGTGAAGACGGCCTCCTCGCCATCGCCACCCAAGGCATCGTCTTCGCCCCCGGCAAGGCCGGCACCATCCAGGAGATCTTCCAGGACGCGACGCAGAACTACTACCGGACGTTCAGGATCTTCAGCCCCATGGTCCTCCTCGACACCCATTTCTGGACGGCTGTCCATCCGGTCGAGCCCTTGCTGCGCTCGCTCTTCACACCCTCGGACTTCGAGCACTTCCTCCTGATGACGGATTCGCTCGAAGAGGCCCGCCGGTTCATCGAGAGGTTCGTGCCGTGAGAGCCTCGGTATAGGATCGTCCCGGGCCGGGTCCGCGCGCGAATCAACCGGGCCGCCCTTGACGATGTCCGTATCCGCCGAATCGACGAGCCCCTGGACCTGGAGCCTCGAAGGCATCGCGCCACCCTGGAGCGATCGCCCGTCGCTCTATCAGCACATCCTGGCCCACATCCGTCCGGGTGAGCCGGGGCTCGCTGCGGGGGGCGAAGAGCTCCCGGATCAGGAGCTGGTCGAGGAGGGGCAGAAGGTCCGTTGGGCTCCGGGAGCTCTCGACGGCGTGTTCGGCCACCATACCGAAGGCGGCGAGCCGGAGGAGACGGCGGAGGAGGTCCTCGAAGCCCTGCGGGCGTTCACGCGCAAGGCATCCGGCGAACGGGCCGCCGCGCTCTACCACCTCCTCGCCGGCGGCACAGCCATCGAGTACGTCGATCATCTGCTCTCGGCCGTCCTCGCCGATGACCGTCTGCTCCTGGACCGTGTGCGCGCGGTGGCCCGCTGGATCGCGACCGGAGCGCCGGACCGGGAGGCCGTGAAGATCGCGATCGCGCTCCTCGGCCTGTTCCGCGACGGCCTGGACCGCGATCTGCTCCTCGCCCTGGGCCGGCACGAGGAGCTCACTCTCTACACCGCCGTGGCGCTCGGCAACTCGGGGGAGCAGCCGGCACGCATCCTCTGGGAGCTCGCCCGCAACGTCAACGGTTGGGGACGGATCCAGGCCGTCGAGCGGCTGGCAGGGGCCGCGGACCCGGAGGTCGCGGCATGGCTCCTCCGCGAGGGGTACCGCAACAGCATCCTCTATGAGTACACGGCCTTGACCTGCGCATCCGCGGGCAATCTGATCGGTGTCCTCCGCGATCCCGACCCGGACGAGGCGCTGCTGGTCGGCGCAGGGGAGATCCTGACGACGCTCATCCGCGGGCGGGAGGGGCCGGCCGAAGGGATCGGCGAATATCCCGAGGGCGCGGAAGCCGCCGAGCTTTATCTTGGCCACCTGCGGCGGCGGCCCTGTCTGGGCATCGAGCACCTGCTGGCTGCAGACGCCATCCGGAAATTCCTCGACGAGGAGGATGGAGAGGCCCAGGACCCGGACCTCGGATGGCCGCAGCGGCGCGACGCCATCCTGGAGCATGCCAAGGCCGTCCTGGCACGCCCGGAATGGCCGGAGATCGTCGAGCGCGAGCTCACCAGCAGCGAGCCGCAGACCTTCCACCACGCAGCCGCGGCCGCCCAGGCCCTCGGGTTCGACGTCTGGGACCTCTATTTCGAGCGGCTGGAACGTGGGGAGGACATGTGGTACTTCGTCATGCAGACGGACGATCCCGAGCGGATCGATCGCGTGGTGGCGCTCGCGGAGGAGAGGCTTCCCCTGGACCGGATCGCCGCCGGACCCGGCGAGGAGCTCGGCCTCGGTCCGCGCTTCCGGGACCACAGCGCGCTCGATTTCGTGCTGCAAGACCTGCAGCGTTTTCCCGGCCAGGGATGGCCGCTCCTGCGCGCCGGCTTGCAGAGCCCGGTGATCGGAAACCGCAATATGGCGGCGAGGGCTCTCGCGGCCTGGGACCGGTCCGCGTGGCCGCCCGAAGCCGAGTTCCTCCTGCGCTCCGCCCTGGCGCACGAGCCGTATGAGCCGACCCGCGAGCTGCTCGGCAAAGTCATCGCCGGCGAGCCGCCGGAGTGATCTCCTACGCCGGCTCGTCGTCCTCCTCGTCGTCGAAAGCCTCGGCAAGGAGCTCCGAGAGCGGGGTGTCGGACGGCGGAACCACACCCCAGCGGACCGACAGCTCGGCCAGCGCGCTCTGGAACCTCGTCGCATCGTCCAACCCGACGAGGTTCTGCTCCCGAATCACCTCCAGGATCTCGGCACCGTGCTTTTCGACAAACTGCCGTATCTCTTCGTCCGTGAGATGCTCGTCATGGTGTCTCATGGTACCCCCGGGCTCAATCGGTGGAAGCATACACCGATTCCGGCGCGAAGTGTCCAGAAATCGCAATGGATGGTCCGGGAGAGAGCCGGTGATGAGGCCTCTCCCCGTTGATCCGGATACGGAAGTTCCGTTGGAGGGAGCCGCGCGCTACCCCCACCCCATCCGCTCGCGCAGCGACGTCACGTGCGCCACGTGATGCGCGCTGTGCCAGGCATACGTGGTGAGCATCTGATCGAGCGTCCGGCGTCCGTTCTCCGGGTGGATCAGAGCCCGACGGAAGTCCTCGGAGCGCATCGAGCGGAGCAGGTCGACCCACCTCCGGTGGAGGCTCTCGAGCAGGGAGAGGGAGACCTCGATGGGGGTGGCGCGGCTGTCCGCCAGCTCGGCCCAGCGGTCTTCGTGATAGGCCTTGATCGCGGGCTCCTCCTCGGTCAGGGCCCATTTGAAGCGGATGTAGGCGTTCATGTGGCTGTCCGGCACGTGATGGGCCACCTGGCGGACGGTCCAGCCGCCGGGCCGGTAGGGAGTGTCGAGCTGCTCGGGGGTGAGGCCGGCCAGAGCCTGGCGCAGCGCGGCAGGGCAGGCCTCGATCGTGGCGATGGCTTCGGCACGCTCGGCCTCGGTCAGCTCGGGTTTCAGCGCGAGGCGTCCGATCGGATACCGCAGGTCTTCGGTCATGGCTCGGGTCTCCTCAATTGATTCTATGCTCGGTCAAGGCGCCGCTCAGGCTGTGCGCGCCGAGAGTGAGGTACAGGTGCCGTCCGCTGACCGACAGCTCGCAGCGGGTCCGCCGTTCGAGGAGCGGCGCGAGCTCGGCGATGAAGCGGCGGTCCAGGGCGTGGATCTCGATCGCGCCGGCCCGGTGGATGCGCTGGCCGGCGGCCTGGCGCAGGATCGTCGCGGGATCGCGATGAGTGTAGACCACCACGCGCTCGGCGCTCTTGCTGGCCCGGTGGAGCCGGTCGGGATCGGGCAGCCCGATCTCGATCCAGGTCTTGATCCCGCCGTCCGGAGAGGGGACCCAGAGCGGCGGCTGGTCTCCGTCGGAGACGCCCCCCTTGGAGAAGGTGATCCCCTCCTCGTATTCCAGGCAGTAGGCGAGAACGCGCGTGGCCAGGAACTCCAGCGATTCCGACGGATGGAGCGCCGCGCGCACGGCGAGCGTCTCGTAGACTCCGCGGTCCACGTCGGCGAGAGAGATGTCGAAGTTGTAGATCGTCGAGGTCAGTGCCACGGCGTAGGCTCCAGGATCGGAGCTGGAGTCTATCAGCACATCGAGATCTCTCGCCCCTTCTCGACTTCGGCATCGTGAAGAGCGGTAGGGGCTCTTCTTTGACAGCCGCTCTCCTTCGTGCAAACATCAAGGATCTCAAGATGAAGCGGGAGCGGTGTCCAATTCCGGAGGTGCCTCAGTGAGCTCCTTTCTCGTGGCCAGTCGCCGGCTGGCGTACGTCTTCGGATTTCTCGCGCCTTTCCTTGAAACCCTTCGTCGCTGGGGCACATGGTGGGACTACCCACTGGCATTCATCGACGACTACATCATGGGCGCCTTCCTGATCGCCGGCGCCTGGGCGACACGTGACGTGCGCGCCCCCCGACCGAAGGCGCTCCTGGCAGCGGCTTGGGGCTTTGCCTGTGGCATTGCCTACAGCAGTATCGCCGCTCACTGGCAGGCGATGAAGGCCGGGCAGGCCGATCCCGCTCCCATTCCCACGCAGTGGGTCTTCGGAATCAAGATTCTTGGCGGCTTGGTCGCAGTCGGCGCACTGATCTTGACGCTCGCAGCGACATCCAAGGAAGGTTCAAACTCGGGGGCCGCAAAGAGGTTCTGATGGAACGAGCAATCCAGATCTACGCGATCATCAACTTCGCTGTCATCGGCATCTCTCACCTCCTCCGGCCGCGAGCCTGGGTCGACTTCTTTGTCTTTCTTCGCGAGCGCGGCGAGCCCGGCGTCTTCGCCACGGCCTTCCTCAGCCTCATCTTCGGCTCCATCATCGTGGCCTTCCACAACGTATGGTCGGGTCTTCCGCTCGTCCTGACGCTCGTAGGCTGGGCGCAGGTGCTCAAAGCCCTGCTCTACTTCGCTTTCCCCGCCTTTGGGCTGCGCAAGCTCCACATCCCTTCCCACGACCGGGCCAAGATGTTCGTAATCGCTGGAGTTTTTTCCCTGGTTCTCGCAGCGCTCCTCGGTTATCACGTCTGGAGCACGGTGCAGCCGAGTCAGTGACGTGCGCGCGATTCTCTTCGACATGGACGGTCTGCTGATCGACTCCGAGCCGCTCTGGCACGAGGCGGAGGTCTACGGGTTCGGCCGCGCCGGCCTCAGTCTGACGGCGGAGCAGTGCCTGGAGACCACAGGGCTGCGCGTCGACGAGGTCGTGAAGTTTCGCTATGCACAGAGCGCCTGGGCCTCGCCGTCCCAGGACGCCGTGGCGGCGGCGATCGTCGAGCGCGTCGTCGAGCTGGTGCGCGCGAAGGGTGCCCTCAAGCCCGGCGTGGCGGAGGCTCTCGCCTTCGCTCGCGCCGCCGGGCTGCGCGTGGCTCTGGCCTCTTCCTCTCCGTATGTGATCATTGACGCGGTGCTCGACACGTTCGGCTTGCGTTCGGAGTTCGAGGTGATCCATTCGGCGGAAGAGGAGGCGCGCGGCAAGCCGGAGCCGGACGTCTATTTGACGACAGCGCGCAAGCTGGGCGTCGCGCCCGCGGAGTGCCTGGCCATCGAAGATTCACCGAACGGCGTGCTCGCGGCCAAGGCGGCTGGAATGAAGTGCGTCGCCATTCCCGAGCCGGTCCTGCGCAACCATCCGGATCTCGCGCGCACCGACGCCGTCCTCAGATCGCTGACCGAAATCGATGCCGAGCTCCTGAGCAGGCTGTAGAACCGTCGGAGGAAACGATCATGTTCATGATCGCCTGGCAGTTCGACGTGCTTCCGGAAAAAGCCGGAGAGTTCGAAGCGAAGTACGGCTCGCAAGGCGTCTGGAGCGACTTCTTCGCGCGCGGCGAGGGCTACATCGGCACCCGCCTCCTGCGCGACAGCGCGCGCACGCACCGCTACGTGACGCTGGATCTGTGGATCTCAGAAGTGGCGTTCCATGAATTCGAGGAAAAATTTCGGCAGGAATATAAAGATCTCGACGCGTCGCTGGAACATCTCACCGAGGTGGAGGTCCGCCTCGGTGCGTTCGACTCAGGAGTCTCGCAGGCGGAGGTGATCTGACGCCCCCAGCCCCGCCGCCCGTCCGGTGGCCCACGCCCATGCGAAGTTGTGGCCGCCGATCGGTCCGAAGGCGTCGAGGATCTCGCCGCAGAGGAAGAGGCCGGGGCGGATACGGCTCTCCAGAGTCCGGGGATCGATCTCGGAGAGGGCGACGCCGCCTCCCGTGACCTCGGCCTTTCGATAGCCCTCGTCCCCGGTCCAGGGGAGCGGATAGCGCGTCAGCAGGTCGACGAGACGGCGGCGCTCCTCACGGCGGAGCTGATGGAGCGGCCGTGCGGCGTCGATGCCGGCCTCCCCGAGGAGCGCTTCGGCGAGCCGGTCGGGGAGGTGCCGCCGCAGCGGACCCGCGACAGCTCCCGATCCCTCGCGCAGCGCCTGGTCCCAGGCCGCGGCGTCCAGATTCGTCCACCGCACGAGGAGAGGCTGGGGCGGACCTCCTGCCAGGCGCGAGCGGACCGCCAGGTGCGAGATGTCGAGCACCGCCGGGCCGCTGTAGCCGCGATGCGTGAAGAGGAAGCCGCCGTGCGTGGTGAATCCCTTGCCAGGACCGGGGGCGGTGATCGTCACGTCGAGGGAGATGCCGGCGAGGTCCGCGTGCCGGGGCGGCTCGGCGGTCAACGGCGTCAGAGCGGGGTATGTAGGATGGACCGTATGGCCGAGGCCGCGGACCAGCTCGAACCCGAGCCCGTCGCTCCCGGTGCCCGGCAGCGATTTCCCTCCGGTGGCCACGATCACGGCCGCGACGAGGATCTCTTCACCACGCAGGGTGATGGACCACGCGCCGTCCGGCCGTGGTGTCAGACCTTCCACCGGGCTTTCGAAACGGATCTCGACGCCACGACGCCGGGCCAGGGCGATCAGGCCGTCGCGTACCTGGCGGGCGCTGTTCGAGGCGGGGAAGAGCTTGCCGGTCTCCGGCTCCAGGACCAGCTCGAGGCCGACTTCCTCCTCGAAGAAGCGCCGCTGCTCCGCGAGCGGCCAGGAGAGCAGCATCTTGCGTAGGGTGTTCAGAGAGGAGTCGGTCACGAAGCGGCCTGGCTCGAGCCGCGACGGCAGGATGTTGCACCGGCCGCCGCCGCTGACCAGGATCTTGCGCCCGCCGTCGCGCGTGCGCTCCAGGAGCAGCACCCGCCGGCCCGTACCGGCGGCGAAGATGGCGGCGAGGAACCCGGCGGCTCCAGCGCCCACGACGGCGATCGGGAGAGAGGGGGCCGGCACCCGGGAAACCTACCACCGCAGTTTTCCGCATGGGAGGATAGACTTACTGTCCCCAGGAGGAACCCGTGGACGCCACCGATCTCTGGAAGCGCATCGCCCTCAAAGCCGCCCTGTCCCCCGTCGTCTTCGCCTCCTGGGCGGCAGGGACGGGTGCCGCGGTGTGGCTGACCAGCCCATGGCCGCTGGTCGCCTGCGGCGGCGTATCGGCGGTCTGGGTCCTGGTCGGCTCGCGTAGCTCCCGCTACCGTGACGCGGTGCTGGAGGAGGTGCGCAAGGAACGGGAGGCGCGGGCGGTGGCCGCGCGGGCTGCGGCCGTCCAGGAGGTCGGGGCGCAGCTCGACGAGCCGCCGCTGCGCGGCTGGATCCTGAGCGGTATGCTCCCCGATTACATGCAGATCT
>DASPXX010000319.1:0-10851 GCA_035637095.1 Thermoanaerobaculia bacterium | reverse complement strand
GTACCGGCGGCGCTTCGATGTGCGCAACCGGAAGCTCCTCAGCCCGCAGGAATATGAAGCCGTCCGTGCCCTCTATGCGGCCGTGGAGAAGAGCGATGCGCAGCCACTGGCATTGGTTCGCCGTTAGTTGTCTGATCGTTTTCGCCGGCGCGGCGCCCCTGTGGGCGGCCACGCTCCTCGAGCGCTCCCTCGACGTCGAGATCCGTCCGGACGGCTCGGTGGCCGAGCGGACGCACCTGCGGGTGCGCCTCGATGCGGTCAGCGATCTCGAGTCCTGGTCCCCCTACGCGGTCGATCTGGACCAGAACCGGACCCTCGAGTCGCTCTCGGCCGCGGCCACGCGCCCGGACGGCGAGGTGCTCTCCGTGGCGCGCCGTGCCCTGGACACGGTCGAGCACGTGGCGGACTACGAGCTGCACAGCTCGCGGAAGCTCCGCACGGTGACCTTCCCCGACGTGCCCGCCGGCTCCGTCCTCACCCTGGATTACGAGGTCCGGGAGCGCCCCTACTTTCCCGCCGGCCTCGTCCGTCTCGCCTGGCCCGGCGAGCCCACCGAGTCGCTGCGCATCGAGGTGCGCGGCGGAGGGGCCGGCTGGCGCTGGCGCCTGGACGGCAAGCTCGCCGGTCTGGAGGTCAAGGAGACTCCCGGCGGGATCGTGGTCGCCGGCCGCAACCTGCCGCGGATTGCGCCGCCCGATCTGGCGCCGGACAGCGCGGACGAGGGCGCCGTCCTGCGCTATGCCTGGGGCGAGCCGCAAGGCTGGGAGGGTGTGGGCCGCTGGTACGACCGGGTGGTCGCCGACGTCGCGAAGAGCTCCCCCGCCGTGAAGGCCAAGGCCCAGGAGCTGACCGCGGGCAAGGCCACTCCGAGGGAGAAGGCCGAGGCCCTCGTCGCCTTCGTGCGCCGCCAGGTGCGCTATGTCGCCGTCGAGGTCGGCATCGGGGGCTATCGGCCCAGCACACCCCAGGAAGTGCTGGAGCGCCGGTGGGGAGACTGCAAGGACAAGGCATTCCTCCTGGTCGAGCTGCTGCGGGAGGCCGGGATCGAAGCCTGGCCCGTCCTCATCCGGCTGGCTCCGGGCAGCCGGGTCGACCGGGAATTCCCCTCGCCCAACGAGTTCAACCATGTCATCGCAGCGGTTTCTCCCGCGGGCCTCGGTCTCGGAGACGACGCTCCGGTGGCCGGCGGCTACCTGTTCCTCGACGCGACGCAGACCTACGGCGGGCTCGCCTGGCTGCAGGCGGCGGTGCAGGACCAGGATGCGCTGGTGATCCGCGACGGCAAGGGCGTCCTGGTACGCACGCCGGTCCACCACGAGCAGGAGCTGAGCCGCCTCACCGTCGACTTCGGAATCGACCGCACGGCCGGAGAAGCCGGGCGCCTCTCCGGGGAGGCGCGCCTCGAGCTCACGGGGGAGACGGGAGCGGCATTCCTCGACCTGTCGGCCACCGGGCGGCCGGAAGAGGTGGACCGCACCCTTCGCCTGGTCTTCGGACGGTACTTTCCGGGCAGCGACGTGGGCGAGCCGCATCTGACCACCCGCGACACCGGCGTGCCGGCGGCGACGCTGACCGCGGAGGTGCGCCTCCCGGCCCCGGCCGGCGCGCCCGAGCCGGGCGGCTGGCCCGCGCTCACGCTCCCCCGCGGCAACGGGCTCCCCGCGGCCTCGCTCCTCGACGACCGGCAGCTCCCCGTCGTCACCGCGCCCTACGTCAGCGAGATCGCCTGGCGCGTAGAGCTGCCCGGCGACGCCTGCCCGCCCGCCGACGGCCAGAACGTGGCGGTCGAGAACGATCTGGGAGGCTATCGCCAGACGGTGACCTTCGAGCCGGGCCGCCTCTCCCTGGAACGCCGCACCGAGCTGCGGCGCCGCTGGATCGAGCCGGCCGATTTCGGTCCCCTGAAGGAGATCTCCCTCGCCGAGTCCCGCTCCGGAAAGCGGCGCCTGCGGGGCGAGTGCCGGTCGGCGGTCGCCGCCGGAGGGTGAGGAGAAACGGCGAGTATGGGCCTGAGCGACCGCAAAAGCATTCGCTTCAGGCCACGGGTTTGGGGCACGATTTATCGAAAGAGCCTTCACGCTCAACCGTTTCAAGTTTTGCCGGATAACCACGAAGGCTTTGAATTGAGCTCGCTATGAGAATGGCCATATTTTCACTGCTTTCTTTTCGCACCGTGGGGGAGTACGCCCTCGACGACTTCTGTGGTGCTCCATTCGGTTGTGAGGCCGTCGGCGGACACGGAAGACACGGGCTGCTCTCTGAATGTAAGCTTCGCTAGCAGCATTGATCTCTTGCTGTAGGCCTCACTCTTCGGAATGGAGATCGTTACTTCCTCTGGAAAATAAGCCGGAAGTTCCGGCTGGTTGCCTCTTTCCCTGGTCAGCGCGATAAACGGCGCTCTTCCTTGCATCCTCAGGATATCTTGTAAAGGAGTGATGTAAAGCACTGGATCCTTTTTGAAAAAGCCTCTTTCTTTGCCGCTCAGGAGTTGGTATTACCGGAACGCCGGCCGACTTCGCTCCTTGAAGGCGAATCTCACTCGCCGAGTCCCGCTCTGGGAAGCGGCGCCTGCGAGGCGAGTGCCGGTCGGAGGCCACTGCCGGGGTGCTGAGGACAGAGGGAATTGCCTCGCTTGACGGTCCCAACCGCCGCATGAGTGGTCAGGTGCGCGGCTCGCGAGACTCCTGCAGCCTTCGGGCCTCCCGAACGAGGGTGGATGCGTCCCAGTCGGGAAGAAGAGTCCTGCGCTCTTCAGTGTAGTTGCCTGAACCGGGGTCGTATTGACGGAGGAACCGAACGGCGTTGACCCAGCCCAAAGCCTCGGTGAGAGCCTGGAAGCCGCGGTGTCTCAATTCACTCTGGTTCGTGATCAATGTGTCCATTGGGATACCTCCTGAAGAAAGCTTACAGGATCGGCCACCCTGACGCGAAGCTTCGCAGATCGCCGGGTCGCGAGCTTCAGGAAGGGAAGGTCCACCGTGAGAAAGACGTCGGCGCCGGACAACTCGGCGGATGCGAGGTGAAAGGCATCAAAGCTCTTGAACCCGAGAGCGACAAGGTCGGCGATGCGTAGGGATACTTCCTCGTCGGCAAGCTGGACAGCCGGCGCTTGTGCCAGCCAGAGATGAACCGCCTCTCGACGTGCCTGGACGGGGTTCAGGCTGTTCTCGAGCGCCTGCGCAGGGGCGCGAATGAGCTCGGCGGTGGCCACGGGAAGGGCCAGGATGCTGTCCACAGCCTCGGTCTGGAGTCGGACGAGGGGCTGCTCCTGAGCGTCGAAGGGTCGCTTGAGGCAGCAGAGGTCGAGGTAGATCCGCACGGCAGGAGTCTACCTGAGTCGAGGAGGAGCGGTTTCCGGGCACCTCCAATCGTGCTGGGAGAGCCGGTGCCACCCGCGCTATACTCCCGAGCAGGTCATGTCCAGAGACACCCGCTGTCGCTGCCGCGCTTCCGGAGGGAGGCCGTGAGCCGGGTCGCGGCGCCGCCACGCCGGCTCACCGGCTGCGCTTGGCGCGCCTCCTTCGGCGGTGGAATGGCTGTCTTCGCGCTTCTTGCGCTCTGCCCCGCGGCCGCGGCCGGTGAGCCCTGGAAGACGCAGCGCGGCGACGATCCTCGCTGGGCGAGCCCCGGGCTCGACGACTCGGCGTGGCGGACGGTGTCCCTGCCCGCGACCTGGAAGGAATCGGGTTTCGACGGCTTCGACGGGATGGTCTGGTTCCGGCGCGCCATCCCCCTCGATGCCGAGGCACGGCTCGCCGCCGATCGGGGCCGCCTCGCCATCCTCTTCGGCCCATCCGGCTACGGCGGCTATCAGATGTACGCCGGCGGGCGCCTCCTCGGCAGCTCCCGCGGGTGGGCCGGGAGACTGACGTTTCCCTTTGCCGAGGTCTTCTCCATCCCTCGCGAGGTGGTCGGAGAGGACGGCCGCGTCTTGCTGGCGCTCCGGGTGCGGCGGGTGGGATGGGCCTCGGACGAGAGGCTGGACACCGGTCCGGTCGGGGACGTCGTCGTCCTCGGCAGCGAGCCGGCACTGCGCGATCGCGTCGAGGTGGCGTGGGACCGCAACCTGATGACGGAGCTCCCCCTGCTCCTCCTCGCTCTCCTCTTCC
Source organism: Thermoanaerobaculia bacterium (assembly GCA_035637095.1). GTDB lineage: Bacteria > Acidobacteriota > Thermoanaerobaculia > Multivoradales > UBA5704 > UBA5704. The sequence goes on along the minus strand of DASPXX010000319.1, from coordinate 6,742 downwards.
TGGCCGCGGTTCCCTACCACCTCCTGCTCTACTGGCGTCGCCGCCAGCAGACCGGCCACCTCTGGTTCGGCCTCCTCGCCCTCTGCTTCTCGATCAATACGATCGCCAGCTCCTACTGGATGTACCAGCTCACCGACCGGTACGACGTCGCCGTCCGGATCAGCGACCTGACGGGGCACCTGGCCGCCGTCTTCGCGCTCCAGTTCCTGTGGACCTTCTTCTCCCGGCCCATCTCCCGCCTGCTCCGGGCCTATCAGCTCTCCCACGGCGCCCTGGCCCTGTTCGTCGGGCTGTGGCCCGACACCCGCCTGGTGGTCGCCAGCCAGAGCCTGCGCAGCCTCTGGCTGGCGCCGCTCCTGCTGCTGGCCATCGCCCTCATCGTCCATGAGGTGTGGCGGGGAGACGTCGAGGCCCGTACCATCGCTCTCGGGGGGCTCGTGCTGGTCGCCGCCGAGACCGTCGAGCTGACCCGCCAGATCCTCCCACTGTCCTGGATCAGCCTCGTCGCGCTGCCGCCGTTCGGTTTCGCCGCGGTGCTGGTGGCCATGGGCGCCTCCCTGTCCACCCGGTTCCGGCGGGTCCACGACGAGCTCGACCGGCTGCGCCTGACCCTGGAGGACCAGGTGCGGGAGCGCACGGCCGCACTCCGGGAAGCCAGGGAGGAGGCGCTGAGCGCCAGCCGGGCCAAGAGCGAGTTCCTGGCCAATATGAGCCACGAGATCCGCACGCCGATGAACGGCGTCATCGGCATGACCACGCTGCTCCAGGAGACCCCTCTGACAACGGTGCAGAAGGGCTACCTGGAAACCATCCGGGCGAGCGGCGAGGCTCTCCTGGCGCTGATCAACGACATCCTCGATTTTTCGAAGATGGAGTCGGGAAGAGCGGAGATCGATCACGCTCCTTTCGAGCTCGCCGCGGTGGTGGACGAGAGCCTGCAGATCATCGCTCCCCTCGCCGCCCGGCAGGGGCTCGCGCTCTCCCACTCGATCGCGCCGGGGACTCCCGAAGCCCTGATCGGCGATGCCGCCCGCATCCGCCAGGTTCTGGTCAACCTGCTGGGCAACGCCGTCAAGTTCACGCCCCGTGGCGCGGTGCGTCTCGCTGTCTCCGCCCGGCTTGTCGCGGACGGCCGGTGGGAAGCCCATTTCGCCGTCACCGACACCGGCATCGGGATCTCCCCCGAGGACCTGAGCCGTCTGTTCGTCGCTTTCCACCAGCTCGAGGGCTCGCTGGCCCGCCGGCACGGCGGCACCGGTCTCGGTCTGGCCATCAGCAAACGCCTGGCCGAGCTGATGGGAGGCGCGATCTGGGCCGAAAGCACCGCCGGCAGAGGCTCGACCTTCCACTTCACCGTCGCCGGAGAGGTTGCGCCGGCCCCGCTGCGCTCGCCTGCCGCCGCGCCCGGCACCGATCAAGACCTGGCGCTCCGCCGTCCGCTGTCGATCCTGCTGGCCGAGGACCACCCGGTGAACCAGCGGGTGATGCTCGTCCTCCTGGCGCACCTCGGATATCGGGCGGACCTCGCACGCAACGGGCGGGAGGTCTTCGACGCGCTGGCGCGGCAGCCCTACGACGTGATCCTGATGGACGTCCAGATGCCCGAGATCGACGGCCTCGAAGCGACCCGGCGCATCCGCCGTGAGCTGCCCGCCGATCGCCAGCCGCGCATCCTCGCGCTGACCGCCCATGTCATGGCCGGAGACCGGGAACGCTGCCTCGAAGCCGGCATGGACGGCTACCTCAGCAAGCCGCTGCAACTCGCCGATCTCGCGGCGGCGCTGGACGCGTGAAGGGGCCTCACCCCGCCCGCCTCTGCCAGAAGGGGCTCTCCGGCCAGCGGCGCTGTGAGTAGAATCTATCGAGGCCTCGGACGAGGGGTCTCTGAAAGAGGGGGAGATGAACCGGACTGAGCTGATCGAGCTGATCGAGAACGGCGAGAATTCCGGGGTGGAGTTCAAGCGGGACGACATCCGTCCGGAAAAGCTGGCGAAGGAAATGGCGGCGCTTCTCAACCTCGAGGGAGGGCACATCCTCCTGGGAGTCGAAAATGACCGGACGATCTCCGGGCTGACGCGCGATCCCGCAAAGGCTGAGGAATGGGTGATGGAGGCCGCTCGCATTCATCTGCGCCCGGCCGCAATCCCCTATTGGGAGACGATCGAGTGGAGCGAGGGAAAGGTCCTGGGCATTGTCTCGTTGCCTGCGGATGCGCCGGACAAACCCTACAAGGCGAAGCGCGGGCATGGGGAGCGCGAGTCGGCATGGGTCACGCAGATCCGCGTGGGAACGACGACACGCGATGCGACCGATGAAGAAGAGGTCCGGCTGTACCAGCAGTCAGGCCGCTTGCAATACGACCGGAAACCGGTGCCGGGCTCGGCCTTTTCCGATCTCGACCGCCGGAGGCTTGTCAATTACTTCCGCGATATTCGGCGCCAGACATTTCCGGACGAGACCGATCAGGAAGGCTGGACTCGCCTCTTGGTGAATACCGAATTGATGACCGAGGATCGGGGCCGCCCCATCCCGAGTGCCGGCGGTCTTCTCTTGTTCGGGACGAATCCCAAGAGATACCTCCCCCAATCGGGTATTACCGCGGTCGCCTACCCGGGAACCGCCAAGGACTACGCGGCGAAGGAGAGGGCCTTGCTACGTGGCCCGGTGGTGACCCTCTTCTCCGAAACAGAGACTGTCGTCGAAACCGGAGTGATCGAACAGAGCATCGACTTCGTCCGGCGGAACACTTCAATCAAGGCTTGGATCGATGCCGGTGGAAGGCGACAGGAGCGCTGGGATTATCCGCTGGAAGCGGTTCGCGAGGCGATCGTCAATGCCATTGCTCATCGCGACTACACGATCACAGTCATCGATATCGAGCTTTCCATCTACTCCGACCGCTTGGAGGTCATCTCCCCGGGTCGCCTCCCAAATACGGTCACTGTCGAGAAAATGCGCGCGGGCTATCGCGCCTCACGGAACGAGCTGATCAAAGAAGTGCTGCGAGACTACCGCTATATCGAGGCCACCGGTCTCGGTGTACCGAGGAAGATCGTGCAAGGCATGCTGGCGCACAATGGCACGGACCCCGACCTCATCGAGGACGATGATCGCTTCATCGTCCGCCTTTGGAAGGAGCGCAAGAACCCGTGATGTGGGGCTCGATCCCACCGCCTCACCCCGCCCGCCGCTGCCAGAACTCGCTCTCCGGCCAGCGGCGCTCTTCCGCATAGTAGCGGGCCCGCACACGGCAGTAGCTCTCGAACTCCTCGCGCACATACCGGCCGTAGCGCAGGAGACCGCGCTGGTCCCCCTTCACCAAAAGGTCTCCGATCGCGTAGGAGGCGAAGATGCCGGAGCGCATCCCTTTGAGGATTCCCTGCGAGGAGAGGGGATCGAAGAGCGATGCGGCATCGCCCACGGCCAGCCAGCCGTCTCCGGCCGCGGGCTCCAGCCGCCGGGACTGGGTCGCCCGCACGACGACCGGCCCCTGGGGAGAGGCGTTCTGCAGCAGCTCGCGCACCTGCTCGGTCGCCGCGAGCCGCCGGTCCCATTCCCCGGGCTCACCCAGCCGCAGCCGACGCGCCAGATCGGTATCGGTCAGGCAGGCCGCGATGCGCAGGCCGCCGGGGAGGCCCGCCGTGTACCACCAGCCGTCGGAGAAGGCCTCCACGAGCGTGCGGGGATCGCCCCCGTTCCTCTCCTCGAACAGGCGCGCGAAGCCGGCCAGGCGATCGGAGGAGACGAACCGCGCTCCGCAGCGCCGGGCCAAGGCCGCCGAGGAGCCCGTGGCATCCACCAGGAAGCGGGCGGTGAGGCTCTCGCCGCCGGCCAGGCGGAGCGTCCAGCCGTCCGCCTCCCGGTCGGCACGGCGCACACGGGTCCGCCGCAGGAGGGTCACGTCCCGGGCCTCCGCCTCGTCCGCCAGCAGGGCGTCGAAGGCGGCCCGGTCGAGGTGCCAGCCGACCCCTTGCGCGGTGAACAGGAAGTCGCGGTCCTGAGGCACGGAGCTGCCCCAGGCGGCGGCGGTGCCGTGGACCTCCCGGTGGCCCTGTCGGCGGAAGGCCTCCCAGACGCCGAGGTGCTCCAGCAGGCGCCGGGAGGGCGGCGGCAGGGTCTCGCCGATGCGCGGGGTCTCGTACGCCGAGGCCTCGACCAGCGCCACGTCGAGCCCCGGCGCATGGGCGCGCAGGGAGAGGCCGGCGGCACAGCCCGCCGGACCTCCTCCCACGATCGCGACGTCGAAGGCGCGGCCGGTCACTCCCCGATCCGCACCGCGTAGAACGACGCCACCACTCCGGCCGGAGAGACGCCGCCGCTCCCGCTGGAGTGCGGAATGGCCCGCTCCACCGAGCCGACGATCGCCGCCCGCTGCAGGGTGTCGGTGCTGTTGGGCCACACCGGCACCAGCCAGCCGACGTAGTCGTAGATCCACTCCTCGCCGCTGACCAGTCCCTTGCCCTGGAAACGCACCTCCATCGGCGAGCCGTAGCCGCGCGAGCCGTGCAGGTTGAGCGACCAGCCCGGGCCGCCGATGGTGCCGCGCAGGGCCTGCATCGGCGCGTCCTCGATCACCAGAGTCCCGCGGCCGAACTCCAGATCATTGAACTGCGTGTCGATGTCCGGATCGTTCAGCAGGCTGCGGTATGTCCACGATCCAACGAACGGATTGTCGCTCATGATTCCTCCTTGTCACTGGTTCTTTCGACAGCAATATAAGGCGGTGGGCTGGGGGGCGGCACCTCGGTCGGCTCGTCGCTCGCCAGCGGATTCTCGCGGACGAACGCGAGCTTCCACCACTCGGTGACCATCTTGAGATCCCCGGCGTTGGTCCCCGGGATGCCGCGGCTCCAATCCACGAAGACATAGCTCGCCGGTTTTCCCCCGGACCACGAGGCGATTTCCCAGACCTGGAGCGGCCGGTGCGCCGGCCACCAGAGCGTCTCCCAGACCGACTGCTCCCGCAGCGCCAGCGAGTCCTTCTCGCTTTCGGGATCGACCACGTTCCACTCGTCGTAGGTGACGTTGATCGGCTGCGAGGTGCATTCGTTGAAGTCGGCCTGCCACGGCAGCGCCGAATATTTGGTCAGGTCGCCCGGCTGCAGTCCGGTGTCGAAGTCGTTGTCCTGGCTGAGCACGACGTCCACATAGGCGCTGTAGTCCGCTTCGGGCATGTTGGTCCCGTCGGCGTTGGCCTGCGCGGCGGTCTGGCGGAACGAAGAGAAGTTCGCATCGGCTTTGATACGGTACGGCTCCAGCCAGATCGACGGGTTGCGGATGATCCAGCTCACCTCGCCGCCCGGACAGAACGCGCCGCCCAGGAGGTTGCTGAGGACGCCCTGGTCGAGATCGCGCCCGGTGCGGTTCACCCAGCCGGCGTAGGGCTGCCAGGGATCGACGTGCGCCCAGCCTTCCATGTCTTCGTTGTAGAACAACCCGAGCGCCCACTGGCGCAGCAGGTAGTACTGGAAGTCGGTGAGCCGGAGGAACTTCGACGGTACGACGTTGGAGAGCGGATTGTCTCCGGCGAGGAGCGGCATGAGAGGCAGTCCGTGGACCCGGCTGCTCGGCCTGCCGCCGATGCGGAACTCGTTCTCCTCCCCGGAGCGGCGCAGCAGATCGAGCAGATATTGCCGGTAGGGGCGGTAGGGATCGCGGGTGCAGGACTCCACGCACTCGCGCAGGCACTCTTCCAGCAACCGGCCCGTGTGATGCTTTTTCAGGTGCTCGGCGAGCGCCACCCGGAACTGCTCCCAGATGTCGTGATCGATCGGGCGCAGGCTCTCGAGGGCCTGATCGAGAGCGTGCTCGAGCTTCTCCTTGGCCTCCGGGAAGCCCTGCGAGGCCTTGCGCCATGCTGCGAGATAGACCCGCGCGTCCGTGGCGGGCTCGTCATCCCCCCCTCCCGCCTCTCCCGCCCCCTCCATCACCTCACGGGCGAAGTCCTCCAGCGCCTGGCGCACGGATTCGGTGAAGCCCTCGGCGCGGTCGCGGCTCGCCTCGGCCGCCTCCGCCGCCTCAGGACGGCTGCGGGCGGAGCGCAGCAGGCGCGCCTGGCCCTGCTTTTCGAGCAGCTCCAGCACCGGACCCAGAGTCTCGACGAACAGCCGGCCGCTGTGGTGCCGCTCCACGCACTTCGCCTCACATTTCTTCAGCGCCTCGCGGTCGATCCGCGGCGGCACGCCGAGCTTGAACGGATCGAAGTTCCCCCGCGGCGACTGGTTGTGGGGGTAGTTCGACAGACCGAGCACGTTGGTGAAATAGGTGAACTGGTCGGCACGGAAGAGGATGGGCCAGATGTCGCGGTAGAACCAGGGTTTGTAATCGGGGTTCCAGCGCAGCCGTTCCGCCCGCCACATGATCAGCGCCTCGGTGTCGGTGGGCGGGATGTGCTGCGGGCAGTTGAACGTGCCGGCCTGACCGTAGAGATCGGTGCGTCCGGCGAACTGCTGGACAGAGAGATCGTAGACCACCTCGTCCACGGTCACCATGTCGAGGACCTGCGGCACGTAGCGCGGATACCCCACGAGAACCCAGGCGGGGTACTCGACATCGATGAACCGCGTGGCCCCCACCTCCGGCGAATACATCACCAGCCGCGCGGTCACCGGACCGTCCGACGTGTCGTCGAACCAGCCGTCGTTGTTGGCGTAGGTGTCGATGCGCGGCTGTCCGAACTGATCGAACAGGAAGGTGCCCGAGTTGCCGTGGCCGCCCAGGACCAGCAGCCGGCCGGAATCGT
>DASPXX010000318.1:0-26802 GCA_035637095.1 Thermoanaerobaculia bacterium | reverse complement strand
CCCTTCACCGTCTTCTCTCTCGCCATGATGCGTCTCCTTTCTGCCGGGGTGATTCCCGGCATCGAGAAGGGTAGAGGGATGAGAACCGGCCGGGAACCTTCAGGGTGGGATTCCCAAATTTTTGCAAAGTGAGCCGACTTTCCCGGCGACGGGTGCGCGCGGAGCTAGAGCGGACCGGTCTCTCGATCGGCCCCTACGATGTCTTGATCGCTGGAACCGTGCTGAGCCACCGGGCGATTCTGGTGACAAACAACACTGACGAGCTCGGCCGCGTCCGGGGTCTGGTGGTGGAGGACTGGCTCTAGAGACGCCCCCCGTTTTGCACCCACGCCCCAAAGTCTGGTAAACCAATGCCCCGGGGCGGCCCCGTTCGGGGGTGGTGACAGGAGCCCTGCAATGCGGGACACGGGGGGATTCGAGGATGAGCGACGAAGCGGGCAGGCAGAGAGTGGTCATCGAGGGGGTCGAGCCGGAGGTCGACTGCGGACGGTTCCCCGTCAAACGGGTGATCGGCGAGCACGTGGCGGTCGAGGCCGACGTCTTCACCGACGGCCATGACGCCATCACCTGCCGGCTGCTGTACCGCGGCCCGGACGCCTCCGCCTGGACCGAGGTCCCCATGCAGCCGCTCGGCAACGACCGCTGGCGCGCCGACTTCACCGTCACCGGCCAGGGGCGCTGGCGCTACTCCGTCACCGGCTGGATCGATCCCTTCAAGACCTGGCGCCGCGATCTCGAGAAGCGCGTCGACGCCGGCCAGGACGTCGCGCTCGATCTCCTGATCGGCGCCGGGCTGATCAGGAACGCCAGCCGCCGCGCCGAAGAGGCCCAGCGCCGTGCCGACGCCCGCGTCCTCGCCGGCCTCGCCGGCGACCTGGAGAAGGGGGAGGATCCCGAGGCCCGCCTCCGCCTCGCGCTCGACACCGAGCTCGCCGACCTGATGGACCGCCTCGCCGACCGCCGGAACGCGTCCTATCACCGCGAGCTGGAGGTCGTGGTCGACCGCCTGCGGGCGCGCTTCTCCACCTGGTACGAGATGTTCCCGCGCTCGACGGGGACGGACGGCCGCCACGGCACGTTCCGCGACGCCGAGGCGCGCCTCCCCTACGTCGCGGAGATGGGGTTCGACGTCCTCTATCTGCCGCCCATCCACCCGATCGGCCAGGCGTTCCGCAAGGGGAAGAACAACGCCCTCGCGGCCGAACCGGGAGACGTGGGGAGCCCGTGGGCGATCGGCGCGGCCGAAGGGGGGCACAAGGCGATCCATCCGGACCTGGGGACCCCCGAGGACTTCCGGAGCTTTCTCGACAAGGCGAAGGAATACGGCATCGAGATCGCTCTCGACATCGCCTGGCAGGTCTCGCCGGACCACCCGTATGCCAAAGAGCACGAGGAGTGGTTCCGCAAGCGGCCGGACGGCACCATCCAGTACGCCGAGAACCCGCCGAAGAAATATCAGGACATCTACCCTTTCGATTTCGACACCGAGGCCTGGCGCGCGCTCTGGCAGGAGCTCGAGAGCGTGGTCGACCACTGGGTGGAGCAGGGGGTCCGCATCTTCCGCGTCGACAACCCCCACACCAAGCCGTTCCCGTTCTGGGAGTGGCTGATCGCCGCGGTCAAGCGCGAGCATCCGGACGTGCTCTTCCTCTCCGAGGCATTCACGCGGCCGAAGATCATGGTCCGGCTCGCCAAGCTCGGCTTCACCCAGTCCTACAACTACTTCCCCTGGCGCAACACCAAGCACGAGCTGGCCGAGTACTTCACCGAGCTGACCACCACCAAGGTCCGCGAGTTCTTCCGGCCGAACCTCTGGCCCAACACGCCGGACATCCTCACCGAGCCGCTCCAGATCGGCGGCCGTCCGGTCTTCGTGCAGCGGCTGATCCTCGCCGCCACCCTGGGCGCGAGCTACGGAATCTACGGCCCGGCCTATGAGCTGATGGAGAGCACGCCGCGCGAGCGCGGGAGCGAGGAGTACTTGAATTCGGAGAAGTACGAGGTCCGCGACTGGGACCTGGAGCGGGCGGACAGCCTGCGCGAGCTGATCGCCCTGGTCAACAAGATCCGCCACGAAAACCCGGCGCTCCAGACCGACCGCGGGCTGCGCTTCCATCCGGCGGACAACCAGCAGGTGGTGTGCTACAGCAAGACCGACGACAAGGGGGACAACGTCATCCTGGTGGCGGTCAATCTCGATCCGCATCACGTCCAGTCCGCCTGGGTGGACCTGGACGTCGAGGTGCTCGGGGTCCCCCGCGACCAGCCCTACCAGGTGCACGACCTGCTGACCGGCGCGCGCTATCTCTGGCACGGATCACGCAACTTCGTGCAGCTCGATCCGCACTCGATCCCGGCTCACATCTTCCGGGTGCGGCGGCGGGTGCGCTCGGAGAGGGATTTCGACTATTTCATCTAGCAGGAGGAGCCTCGGGGATGTCGAACGGCGAGACGGGCGGCGAGGATCGGCGGGAGCGGGAGGAGCCGCCGGGCGATCCCCTCTGGTACAAGGATGCGGTGATCTATGAGGTGCACGTGCGGGCCTTCGCCGATTCCGACGGCGACGGCCGCGGCGACTTCCAGGGGCTCACGGCCAGGCTCGACTATCTGCGCGATCTGGGCGTCACGGCGATCTGGATCCTGCCGTTCTACCCTTCCCCCTGGCGCGACGACGGCTACGACATCGCGGACTACACCTCGGTCCATCCGACCTACGGCACGCTCGACGACTTCAAGACGTTCCTCGACGAAGCCCACAGACGCGGGCTCAAGGTGATCACCGAGCTGGTGATCAACCACACCTCGGACCAGCACCCCTGGTTCCAGCGCGCCCGCCTGGCGCCGCCGGGATCTCCCGAACGCGACTACTACGTCTGGAGCGACACGGACAAGAAATACGCCGGCACGCGCATCATCTTCACCGACACCGAGGTCTCCAACTGGACCAAGGACCCGGTGGCCAATGCCTACTACTGGCACCGCTTCTTCTCGCACCAGCCGGACCTGAACTTCGACAACCCTCTGGTGCACGAGGAGGTCTTCCGCGCCCTCGACTTCTGGCTCGACATGGGGGTGGACGGGCTGCGCCTCGACGCCGTTCCTTATCTCTATGAGCGCGAGGGGACCTACAACGAGAACCTGCCGGAGACGCACGAGGTCCTCAAGAAGCTGCGCGCCCATGTCGACACGAAGTACGGCGACCGCATGCTGCTCGCCGAGGCGAACCAGTGGCCCGAGGACTCGATCGCCTATTTCGGCGATCCGGCCAAAGGCGGCGACGAGTGCCACATGGCCTTCCACTTCCCCGTCATGCCGCGCCTGTTCATGGCGGTGCGCCAGGAGGACCGCTTCCCCGTAATCGACATCCTGCAGCAGACGCCGCCGATCCCCGACAACGCCCAGTGGGCGATCTTCCTGCGCAATCACGACGAGCTGACGCTGGAGATGGTCACCGACGAGGAGCGGGACTACATGTACCGGGTCTATGCGCAGGACAAGGACCAGCGGATCAACGTCGGCATCCGCCGCCGCCTGGCACCGCTCCTCGGCAATGACCGGCGGCGCATCGAGCTGCTCAACGGCCTCCTCTTCTCGCTGCCCGGCACGCCCGTCCTCTACTACGGGGATGAGATCGGGATGGGCGACAACTTCTATCTCGGCGACAGGAACGGCGTGCGCACTCCGATGCAGTGGAGCGCCGACAAGAACGCCGGCTTCTCGCGGGCCAATCCGCAGCGGCTCTATCTGCCGGTGATCGTCAACGCCGAGTACCACTACGAGGCGGTGAACGTCGAGGCGCAGCAGAGCAATCCGCATTCGCTCCTCTGGTGGATGCGGCGGGTGATCGCGCTGCGCAAACGTCATACGGCGTTCAGCCGCGGCGCTCTCGAGCTCCTCCACCCGGAGAACCACCGGGTGCTCGCGTTCCTGCGCCGCTTCGCGGACGAGACGCTGCTGGTGGTCGCCAACCTGTCCCGCTTCACGCAGCATGCCGAGCTCGATCTCTCGGCGCTCGCAGGGGTGACTCCGGTCGAGATGTTTGGGCGGTCCCACTTCCCGAAGGTCACGGCTGCGCCCTACCCTGTGACCCTGGGCCCCCATTCCTTCTACTGGTTCACCCTGGAGATGGAGCCGGCCCGGCCCGGACGGCAGGCGGTGTCCTCCGACGTCGCCGGGGCTTCTGCCGAGGCGCCGGTCGCCGTGCTGCGCACCCGCGGCTCCTGGGAACGCTGCCTGGAGGGAAGCTGCCGCGCCAACCTGGAGGAGGCGATCGGCAATCTCCTGCCGGCCCGCCGCTGGTTCGGTGGCAAGGCGAGGACTCTGCGCACCGTCCGCATCAGCGAGGCGGTCCCGCTGGACAGTGCGCGGCTCCTCCTGGTGAGCGTCGAGTACACGGACGCGGAGGCCGAGACCTACGCCCTGCCCGTGGCGTTCGCGCCGGACGCGCAGCCCGAGCTCCAGGAGCGGGTCCGCCGGGCCACGCCGCCGGTGGTGATCGCCCGGCTGGAGTCGGACGCGCCGGAGGGCACCGGCCTGCTCTACGACTCGTTGGTGGAGCCGGGCTTCGGCCGCCTGCTCCTCGACGCCATCGCGAGCCGCGCCCGGTTCCGCGGCGACCGGGTGGACCTCGCCGGGAGCGCGGCTCCGATCTTTCCTGAGCTGCGCGGCACGGGCGACCTGGAGCCCGCTCTGCTCGGCGCCGAGCAGAGCAACACGTCGTTGCGCTTCGGCGACCGCCTCGTCCTCAAGATCTTCCGCCGGCTGGAGGAAGGGATCAATCCCGAGCTGGAGATCGGGCGCTACCTGACCGAGCGGACCACCTTCCGGAGCTCCCCGCGGATGGCCGGCTCGCTGGAGATCGTGCGGCGGGAACGGGGGGCGGAGCCGATGACCCTGGGAATCCTCCAGGAGCTGGTCCCCAATGAAGGGGACGCCTGGCGCTACACGCTGGACGCTCTCGGCCGCTACTTCGAGCGCGCCTTGACCGGCTGGGGGCGCGGCGAGCACGGTCCGGCGCGGGTGCCGCCGGAGCCGCTCGTCGAGCTGGCGGAGCGCGCCAGCGAGATCCCGCCTGACGATTTCGAGCGCCTCGGCACCTATCTGCCGACCATCCGGCTGCTCGGTGAGAGGACCGCCGAGCTGCACATCGCGCTCGCCGCCGGCGAAGGCCGGGACTTCGCGCCCGAGCCCTTCTCCGAGCTCTATCAGCGGTCTCTCTTCGACTCCATGCGCAAGCAGGCTGCGCGCTCCTTCCGCCTGCTGCACCGGCAATTGGATATGCTCAGCCCGGCGGACCGGGAGACGGCCGAGCGCGTCGTCGCCGTCGAGAGCGACGTCGTCGAGCGCTTTCGCCGTCTGGTGGGGAACAAGCTGGCAGCCGAGCGCATCCGCACCCACGGCGACTACCACCTCGGCCAGGTGCTCCACACCGGCAAGGACTTCGTCATCATCGACTACGAAGGCGAGCCGTCGCGCTCGCTCTCGGAGCGGCGCCTGAAGCGCTCGCCGTTCCGCGACGTGGCGGGCATGCTGCGCTCGTTCCACTATGCGGCCCAGGCCAGGCTGTTCGAGGAGGCGGCGGCCGGCGTGGTGACCGGTCCCGAGGCCCTGGCCGAGCTCGAGACCTGGGCGCGGTTCTGGGAACGCTGGATCTCGGCCGCCTTCCTGCGCTCCTATCTCGACCGGGCGCAGGGCGCGTCGTTCATCCCGCCGTCGCGCCGGGAGCTGGCGGTGCTCCTCGATGTCTACGTTCTGGAGAAGGCCGTCTACGAGCTGCAGTACGAGCTGAACAACCGTCCGGCCTGGGTCGGGATCCCGCTGCAAGGGATCCTGCAGATCCTGGGGGAAGAGGGGATCTCTTTTGGCGAACGAGCATGAGGATCTGCGGGAGCTGGCCCGGCTGTACGGAGTGCAAACCTCGTACACCGATGCCATGGGCCGGCACGTCGAGGCGCGGCCCGAAGCGCTGCTCGGCGTGCTGCGCGCTCTGGGCGCGCCGCTGGAGGATGCCGGGGAAGCCGAAGAGGCGCTGCGCGCCCGTCGCGAGGAGCTCGCGGAGCGGGTGCTGGAGCCCGTGGTGGTGGCCTGGGACGGGCACGCCCACGATCTCGCGGTGCGGCTCAGCGGCTCCCAGAGCTCGCTCGGCTGCCATCTCGACCTGGAGAGCGGCGAGCGGCGCGGCTGGGTGCTCGACGTCGAGAGCCTGCAGCCGGCGGGCGAGGGAACGCGCCGCTTGACCCTCCCCGAGTCGCTGCCGCCGGGCTATCACCGGCTGCGCTTCGAGAGCGGCGGCCGGTCGACCGAGTCGCTGGTGATCTCGGCCCCCTCCCGCGCCTACAGCGACCGGCGGTCGCTGTGGGGCGTCTTCCTGCCGCTCTACGCCCTGCGCACGGCGCGCAGCTGGGGAGCCGGCGACTTCTCGGACCTGGAGACCCTGGCCGAGTGGACCGCGGGTCTGGGCGGCGGCGTGGTGGCGACTCTCCCCATGCTCCCCGCCTTCCTCGACGAGCCGTTCGAGCCGAGCCCGTACGCGCCGGTGAGCCGCCTGTTCTGGAACGAGATCTATCTCGATCCGCGTCGGTTGCCGGACTTCGACGAGCACCCAGCGGCCCGCCGCCTCCTCGAGTCCCCGGACCTCCAGAACGAGATCGAGGCGCTGCAGCGCGAGCCGCAGGTGGACTATGCCCGGCTGGCCTCTCTCAAGCGCCGGGTGCTCGAAGAGATGGCTCACCGCTTCTTCGCCCACCCCGGCGAGCGCTATGACGAATTCGAACGCTTCGTGCGCGGCAAGCGGGACTTGGAGATCTATGCCGGCTTCCGCGCCGTGGGCGACCGCCGCGGCGAGCCGTGGCAGTGCTGGCCCGAGCGCCTGTGCGAGGGCTCCCTCGCCGCCGCCGATTTCGACGAGGACGACTACCGCTACCACCTCTGGACCCAGTGGGCGTGCGAGCAGCAGATCGCCGCTCTGGCGCAAGAGGCGCGGCGGCGCGGGCCGGGGCTGTATCTCGACCTGCCGCTCGGCGTGCACTCCAGCTCGTTCGACGTCTGGCGCGAGCGCGACCTCTTCGCCCGGCAGACGGCGGCGGGCGCTCCCCCCGACTCGTTCTTCACCAAGGGGCAGGACTGGGGCTTCCCGCCGCTCTCCCCCGAGCGCCTCCGCGAGAGCGGCTACTCCTATCTGATCGACTGCTTTCGCCATCATCTGCGGCACGCCGGTCTGCTGCGGATCGACCACGTCATGCAGCTCCACCGGCTGTTCTGGATCCCGCAGGGAATGGAAGCGGCCGACGGCGTGTACGTCACCTATCCGGCCGACGAGCTTTACGCCGTGCTCACCCTGGAATCGCACCGCCATCAGGCGATGATCGTGGGCGAGAACCTGGGCACGGTGCCGCCCGAGGTCGACGACGCGATGGACCGGCACGACGTGCTGGGGATGTACGTCGTGCAGTACGAGCTGCAACCGGGCAGTGTCCATGAGGGGGGGTTGCGCGAGCCTCCCGAGCGCACGGCGGCGAGCCTCAACACGCACGACATGCCCACCTTCCCCGCCTTCCTGGAAGCCAAGGACGTGGACGACCTGGAGAGCCTCGGCTTCTTCGATGCGGACCAGGCGCGCGCCGAGCGCGAGCGCCGCGCCGAGATCCGCCGCCAGATGGAGAGCGAGATCCCGGAAGAGGACCGCGGCGACCGCGAGTCGACCGACCGCGCCGTCCTGCGCAAGCGCCTGGAGCACCTGGCCGCCAGCCCGGCCCGGATGGTGCTGGTCAGTCTCGAGGACCTCTGGGGGGAGATCGAGCCGCAGAACGTGCCCGGCACCCAGGCCGAGCGGCCCAACTGGCGGCGCAAGGCGCGCCTCTCGTTCGAGGAGTTTTCCCAGAAACCGGAGGTCACGGACGTCCTCCGCCGGGTGGACGAGCTGCGGAGGAGACGCTGATGGCGAGTCTGTTGTCTTCACGTCCAATCACCGAGCACGACCTGTATCTGTTCAACGAAGGCACCCACTTCCGGCTCTGGGAGAAGCTGGGAGCGCACCCCGGGACCAACGAGGAGGGGGACGAGGGCTTCTGGTTCTCCGTCTGGGCTCCGAACGCGGAGCGGGTCTCGGTGATCGGCGACTGGAACGGCTGGGACAACCGGGACGATCCGCTCGCACTCCGCGGCAGCTCCGGGATCTGGGAGCTCTTCGTTCCCGGAGTCGAGCCGGGAGCGCGCTACAAGTTCCACGTCGAATCGCGCTTCCGCGGCTACCGCGCCGACAAGGCGGACCCGTTCGCCTTCCATACCGAAGTCCCGCCGCACCAGGCCTCGGTCGTCTGGGACCTGGGCTACGAATGGGGGGACGCCGGATGGATGGCCGGGCGCGGCGACAAACAGTCGCTCGCCGCGCCGATGTCGATCTACGAGGTCCACCTCGGCTCCTGGCGGCGAGTGCCGGAGGAGGGGAACCGCTCGCTGACCTACCGCGAGATCGCGCCGCTCCTCGCCGCGCACGTCAAGCAGCTCGGCTTCACCCATGTCGAGCTCCTGCCGGTCATGGAGCACCCGTTCTATGGCTCGTGGGGATACCAGTCGACCGGCTACTTCGCGCCGACCAGCCGCTACGGCACGCCGCAGGACTTCATGTTTCTGGTCGATCACCTGCACCAGAACGGCATCGGGGTGATCCTCGACTGGGTGCCGTCCCACTTCCCCACCGATGAGTACGCTCTCGGCTTCTTCGACGGCACGCACCTCTACGAGCACGCCGATCCGCGGCAGGGCTTCCACCCCGACTGGCAGAGCTACATCTTCAATTACAGCCGCAACGAGGTGCGGGCGTTCCTCACCAGCAGCGCCCTGTTCTGGCTGGAGACGTACCACGCCGACGGCCTGCGGGTGGATGCGGTCGCCTCGATGCTCTACCTCGACTACTCGCGCAAGGCGGGCGAGTGGATCCCGAACCGCTTCGGCGGGCGCGAGAACCTGGAAGCGATCCAGCTCCTCCGCACGATGAACGAGGAGGTCTACGAGACCTTCCCCGAGGCTCAGACGATCGCCGAGGAGTCGACCGCCTGGCCGATGGTGTCGCGGCCGCTCTACGTCGGCGGGCTCGGCTTCGGCTTCAAGTGGGACATGGGGTGGATGCACGACACGCTCAAATACCTGGCGCACGACCCGATCCACCGCAAGTACCACCACAACGAGATGACCTTCCGGGGGATCTACGCCTTCACCGAGAATTTCGTGCTCCCGCTCTCGCACGACGAGGTGGTGCACGGCAAGGGATCGCTCGCCGGCAAGATGCCGGGGGACCACTGGCAGAAGCTCGCCAACCTGCGCCTGCTCTACGGCTACATGTGGGCGCAGCCGGGCAAGAAGCTGCTCTTCATGGGAGGCGAGCTCGCGCAGTACAAGGAGTGGAACCACGACGCGAGCCTCGACTGGAATCTGCTCGACGACGAGTCGCACGCGGGAGTCTTCCGCTGGCTGGAGGACCTGAACCGCCTCCTCCGCGAGGATCCGGCGCTCCACGAGCTCGACGTCTCGCCCGACGGCTTCGAGTGGATCGACGCCAACGACGCGGAAAATAGCGTCTTCTCCTTCCTGCGCAAAGCAAAGGAGGGGGACCCGGTGGTCGCCGTCCTCAACTGCACGCCGATCCCGCACGACAACTACCGCATCGGAGTCCCCGGCGGCGGCCACTGGCGGGAGATCCTGAACAGCGACGCCAGCCGCTACGGCGGCAGCAACCGCGGCAACATGGGAGGCGTGGAAGCCGTGCCGGTGCCGCTGCACGGGCGGACGCACTCGTTGACGCTGACCCTGCCGCCGTTGGGGGTGGTGTTTTTGAAGCGGTAGGACTGCGGGAACTTCCATCCTCCAAACCCCACGAACCTCCTCGTGGTGTAGGCAGTCGCACGGGCTAAACAAACTCACACCCCAGGGGTCTCAAGCGACTGGAGACCCTGCAATGTTCGATTTCATCCTAGGGTTCGTCCGACACGGTTCTGGCTACCAACTTTGCGCAGAGAGCCCGTTCCTCGCAGGACAGGCGCGTCCGGTTCCCTTCGAAGTCTCGGAGGCGGTCCATTGGCGCGACGGAGTCAGCTCTCTGACACGCCACGTGCGCCTGGAGCCACTGGAGCGCGAAGAGGAAGACGATCCTCAGTGTCCCATGGACTCCGTCCAGGTTGGACGAGACCTCTATGCGCAGGTCTTCTCCGGGGAAGTCGAGGAGCTCTTCCTGCGAGCCCGCGAGCTGGCCCGCGAGGAACGGTCCGGCCTGCGGATCCTGGTCAAGGCCTGGCATGATCCGGAAATCCACGATCTCCCTTGGGAGCTTCTCCACGATGGTCGCCGGTTTCTCGCGCAATCGACGGAGACGCCGGTGGTGCGTTACCTGGAGCAGCGACGGCCGCTGCGCGAGTTTCGGATCGAGCCCCCCTTGCGCCTCCTCCTGACCACCGCGTGCCCCGCAGATGTCCCCCCCCTGGAAATCGAGGAGGAAGAACGGCGGCTGAAAGCAGCACTGGCTCCGCTTGGCGACCGCGCCGCGGTTGTCGTCGAGCGCGAGGTCGGTCTCGAGCGCCTCCGCCACATTCTTTTTCGTGCCCGGAGCCAGGGGCGGCCCTTCCAGGTCTGGCACCACGCTGGGCACGGCGACCTCCACAAGGGAGAGTTCTCCCTTGCCCTGGCATCTCGGGACGGCTCTCTGCAAACGGCAACGGTCGCAGACCTCGAAGGGGTGCTGGCGCCGTGCGAGGATCTTCGTCTGGCCGTCCTCAACGTCTGCGAGGGCGCCTCCGCCACGGGCCTGGCCACCGCCCTGGCCAATCTGAACATCCCGGCGGTGATCGGTTTCCGGGAGCCGATCCTCGATGACTCCGCTCTCGTCTTTGCGGAGACGCTCTACCAGGGATTGGTCGAAACGACACTGGAGCGTGCCGTGAGCCGTGCCCGTCTCGAGCTGCGGGACGCGGGCTACTCGGCCGTGGACTGGTCCTATCCGCTTCTCTTCGCCCGCACGTCGGCGGCGGGACCCTGGTTGTGAGGAGGGATCGATGAGCCAGCAGCCCCCCCCGCTCCCCCCAGATGACGGGAACACGCCTCCTCAAGGCCCGACCGGTTTCGCTCAGGCCCTGAATGCCCAGGCCGACGATGACGGGGATGGCAAGAAGGGGCGCGATGGCGGCAAGCCCCGAGATGCCGCGGAGCTGAACCTCCGCGAGACCCTGGCGGAAGGAGCGAAGAAAAACAGTACCGGTGGACGTCTTCCCCTGGGCAAGATCGATCTGGAAGATCTCGATCGCGTGACGAATCTCTGCGTCCGGTCCAGGGATTTCCAGAGCAAGTGGGGACCTGGAGGCAGCCGGCCCGACTACAACGTCTGGATCGTCCACGGCCCGGAGCACTCGGGCAAGCTCACCACGGCCATTCGACTCGCCCTCGACCTGCTCAACTGCGCCCCGGAGGACGAGAAGGTCTATGCCTACCGCCGCCCGCGGACGGATTCGCTGCCGCTCATCGACTTCGCCCGCGACAGCGAGCTGAAGAAGAAGCGGGCCTATCTCCTGGAGGATGCATTCGACCGCAACGTCGACCTCCAAGAGCTGACCTCGCCCTGGCTGGAGGCGCTGGACCGTGTCCTTAAGGACAACGAGTCCTACCTGATCCTCACCACCGAGTGGAGCCTGCAGGAGCTGGAGAGAGCCTCAACGTCGGAAAGATTTCCGCGTTTCCCCTGGACCTGCACGAAGTGTTCGAAAAACACCTGCGCCGCTTCGCCCAGCACGGTGAAGGGGTGGATGTTCTGGAGAGCGTGGTGGAGGCCGCCCGCCAAGGGTGGAAGCTGGTCGAGCCTTACCTGAAGAAGCCGGTGCAGATCGAACGCTTCTGCTACAAGCTCGGCGAGCTGCGGTCCGGGAACGAGAAGCTGGAGCCGCTGGCGCGAGAGGCCGCCTACATCGGGCAGACGTCGGTCCGCCAGACGTTCGGGAAGCTGGGAGAAAACCAGCAGCTCTACGCGTTGCTGGCAGTCCTGTTCGACGGCATTGAGCGTGCGGCGCTCGACGACTTCTATGCTCTGGCCGTCCAGCACCTGCGGGCCGAGGGGGTCTCGACCCTGCGCGACGAGCGCGAGATCGGTCTGGACGACATCTTGGAGCAGATCCGGGCGCGTGAGAGCGAGACGCGCCAGGTGGAGATCGAAGACGCCGAGCTCCGCGAAGAGGTCCTGCGGCAAGCCCGCAACCACCGGCGTCTCCTGCACTCCCTCGCGAAGCCTCTGCTGGCCCTGTGCGTCGAGCATAGCGCTCCGGAGCATTGGGAGCTGCGCCGGGCGATCGGCGCGGCGCTCGGGCGGCTGGGAGCCCTGGAGAAGCGTGGGCTCGAGCCCATCTCGGAGGTCCTGGACGCCCTGGCGGACCACCCGGAGGGAGGCGTGGCCTCGGTCGCCGGTTTCGTCCTCGCGCAGCTCTGCCGCGATGCGCCGCAGCTTCGTGGTGATGTGCTCGCCCGTCTCGACGCCTGGGTGAGGTCCGGCGATCCCGACCGCATGTGGGCCGCCGGCGCGGCCGTGTGGAGGATCTTCGACGAGATGGTCCCTGCTCGCGAGACGGGCGACGAGAAGCGCGCCGGGGATTGGCATGACCGCACCCTCGGGGTCCTCGCCACCTTGATCCGCCGGGCCGATCGGATTGCGCGCGGGGATGCCTCCTGGGAGGAGCTTGAGCTGTGGACCCAGGAGAACCTGCGGTGCGCCTTTTTCGCTCTGGAGCGAATCGCCGGCACGTCCCCGCTCTCCGCGGCCGGGAAGCTCGCGGAATGGCTGCGGGGCAAGCCCGGAGATCGCGTCCAGGAGATCGCCCAGTTCGTGTGCGCCAGCGTCCTGGCGCAGGCCGCGGTCGAGCGCCGTGGGCCGGTTCCCGAGCATCTGGCATGGCTCCAGCTCATCGAGCCGCTCCTGTCACTGACCCCGGATCTGGCGGAGG
This sequence comes from Thermoanaerobaculia bacterium, assembly GCA_035637095.1. Classification (GTDB taxonomy): domain Bacteria; phylum Acidobacteriota; class Thermoanaerobaculia; order Multivoradales; family UBA5704; genus UBA5704. Next base: position 13,831 of record DASPXX010000318.1, on the reverse strand, counting down.
CGGGAGATGCCCTGATGGCCGCTCTCGCCAACTGGTCGCGCTGGAGCCGCCCGGGTGCGGGGCCGGATCCGTTGTTCGAGAAGCTCTTGGCCGCAGCGAACCGCCTCTCGGGCGCCGCGGCGAAATCTCTGCGGTCGGGTCTCGTCCGGCACTGGCTCACCAGCGAGGACGGGGAGGTCCGCCGCCGCGGCCGCGCCCTCCTCCTCCGCTCGCACGCGATGGAGGGATTCCCCCGCCGGAATCTGTGCCGGAGGCGTGGTGTGGTGGCGCTCGACGCCTCCCCCGCCGCCCTGGCCGAGCCGGGAGACCAACGCTTCGCCCTGCAGCTGCTGGAGGTCGCCGGCTGTTACGTCGACGCGGCGCCCGGGCATCTGGGAGGAACCAGGATCCGGAGGGGAACGGCGGCCGTGCTCGGAGCAGGGGACCTGCGCTCCGCCTTCCCGCGGCCGCGCCTCCTCCTCCCCCTGGTCGAAGGGGCTCCTGACGAGCCGTCGGAGACCGCAGTCGTGCTGGTGCTGACCTGGGGTCCTCTCCTCGATCTGGCGGATGGGGAGGACCAGCCGTGGTGGCCTCCTCTGATCGTTTCGGTGGGCGAGTGGGGCCGCAGGCCGGAGGCCGACGAGGCGCCACAGGAAAGCGCGGCGCCCAGGCTCCGTCCCGTGCCGCTGACGCCGGATCTGGACGGAGTCGTCGCGGAGATCATCCAGCGCCTCAACGCCGCGTCCCGTGAGTCGGGCCGAGAGCCCCTGCTCGCGGTCCCGGATTGGCAGGAGCTCGACACGCCGGATCGATTGGAAGGCTCGGACGGCGCGCCGGCACCTCCGGACCGAGCGGCGCGGATCATCGCCGCGGTTCTCGAGCAGTCCGCGGCCGAGCTCTCCGCAGGTCTCACAAAGGTGCGCGGCTGGCTCGACGGTCCCACCGCCGGCGATCTGCCGGTCCGTCTCGGCCACGCGGCCCTCCGCGCTCTCTTCCGGTTCCATGCGGAGCCCAGCCAGCGCCCCTCCGACGCGGACAAGGAGACGCTCCTGCGCCTCGCTTTTCGGCTGTCTCCGTCGGATCAGGGAGCGGCCGAGACCGTTCTCGATACGGTCCTGGCCTGGATGGACGAGCCGGCCTGGGCTGGACAGATCGTCCGCGGCGGGGATCTCTCGTTCGCCTGGATGCGCTGGTTCGAGAGCCTCATCCCGCACCAGGCCCGCGCTCTCGGCAGCTGGCTCGCCGCGGCGGAGAGCCGGCATTCCGGGGACGAGGAGAGAGATGCCGCCTCGCGACGTGTGCTCCAATGGCTCCGCTTCCGCCTCTCCCTGGGCGCTGGCGCCGCCCTGCCGGGGCTGGATGGGGAGGGGCGTGGCTACGGCGTATTCCTCCTGGATGCTGCGGCGTCCGAGCCCTCCCGGGGAGACCGGCTCGCCCGGCTGACCACCGATCTGCTGGGCCATGCGAGGCTGCGCGAGATCCCTCTGCTCATCTTCCGGATGGGGCAGAAGGCTCCCCTGGCAGTGCCAGGCGAGAAGTTGGAGCCCGAGGCGGTGATGCCTGCGGCCGGGAGCCGCCTCCCGCGGCTCCTCGGTCCCATCCTGGAGGCTCTCCCTCACGAGCGGATCCTTTTCGCGCTCGTGCTCTCGGCCGGAGCCGCTCTTGATGCCGGCGACTGGGAGGACGGCCCATGGGCCTCCAGAATACGCCTCTACGGTCCGATCTCCGGACCTGCTGTGGCGGAACCCTTCGTCCGGATCGCCCCCGGAACCGAGGAAGCCGACGCCGTGGTCCACGGTCTGACGCCCTTGATCGAACAAGGAGCTTGAGATGGCGCGTGTTCTCTGCCCGTACTGTTGCAAGGTCCACGACTTCAGCAAATCCCTGGAGTGCCCGACCTTCCATTGGAACGTACCTTTGCCATTCGTGCGAGATTACGACTCGATCCCTCCTTTGTGGTTGATGACCTTCGGCTTCAAGGCTTATGGAAAGACAACGTATCTGGCAGCCCTCACCCTGCTCCTCGAGCGAATGGACAATGTGTTCTTGAACATGTCCTCCGAGTCTCTGGACGAGGAGACTTACGAGGCGCTCCGCGTCATGAGAGCAGCCAGCAAGCGAGTCCCCGAATCCACGCCGACGGGGCCTTTACGTCCTCTCCTGTTCCAGGTCCGTGATTTTGGAGACCTGGGATCTCGTTCCCTGATACTTCACGATCTGGCAGGTGAGCAAGTCGAGAGCCCGGGAAAAATGGGCGAGAGCGCATCCGCCTTGCGCCGGATCGATACCGTCTGGTTCCTGGTCAGCCTGTTCAATCTCCAGAAGGATGAAAAGCGCCGGACCATCGCAGAGCTCTTGCAGGTATACCTACGGCAGATGCGGGAGTTGAAGATCGATGTGCGAGGTACGAATCTCGTCGTGGTGTACTCCAAGGCCGATGAGCCCGGCTTCCCGGAGGATCTGCGGGAGTATCTGGGATCCGACCCGTTGACTGCCATCGCACGTGGAGATCGTCTCGACCAGGACGTGGCGTTTGACACCGGCGAGTACCTCCGCGAGATGAAGAGGATTTCCGATCGCCTCCAGGAGTTCACGTGGACGGGAGGGGTGGATAGTGGAAGAAGCTTCATCAACAGAGCTCGCAACGAGGGGATCAATCTGGTCTTCTCCATGGTGTCGGCGTTGGGCGAGCGGCCGACCGGAGGAGAGATGGGGCACGAGAAGTCGCCGCGCCGCGTCATCGATCCGTTCCTTTGGGCACTGACCCTGCAAGGCGAGAGGGCTTCCAAGTCGCTCCGGCTGGTGCTCGACGCTCTGCCGGAAGAGAATTCCCTGCCGGAAACCTACTCTTCCGATCTGTGGTCGCGCCTGACCGAGCACGGCGAGGTGACCACCCACGTCCTGGGACAGGCCCGCCCGGTTTCCGGCCCCGGGCAGGCGCCGCCGGCTCCACGCGCCGGCGGACGCTCCCGGCCGCGCTTGGTGGGACCGATCCTCCAAGCGTGCTCTCCCGAGGAACGCTTGCTGGTGCTCACCGACGGCCCGATCCTCGATCTTGCGGATTTCCGGGATTCCGAGTGGACCGGCCGCCTCCTCCTGGCAGCCACACGGGAGGAGATTCCCCTGGATTGGGACCAGTTCGAAACGTTTCGATCCAATGACGACATCGGCTTCCTCATCAATCGCCTGTTGAGCCTCTGAGCCAAGGAGACCCCCATGTCTGCGCCTCCCGAAATCGTTTACGACCGCGCGGGCTTCCCTCTCGTCTGGGTAGAGGAGATCCGCAGCCACATCCATTGGCTGCCGGTGACCAAGATCCAACTCGAGCACTTCCTCTGCGAGGTGGGCGACAGCGCCTTCGACGCCGCCTGGTACGACCGCATCTTGGAGCTCAATCCGCGGGTCTCGCCCCGAGAGATCAACGAACGGAACTACTGGAAGGCGTTCGCCACCGGGCTGCGGCCGGCGGAGGCGGAGCGCTTCGCCCGCTGGTGTGGTGAGGACTACGCCCTGCCCACCACCTCCGAGTGGTTCGCGGCCTACCGCGCCCTGCGCGACAGGTCGGTCTCTCCTCCCGACTGGAACGGCGCTCTGCAACCCCGCGTCCGCACGCTGCTGGCCCGCGTCCGCGAGGCGTGGAGCCGGGCGGGCCAGAATCGCAGCCTCCCCGACACCCGCGCCGGCCACATGCTGATGCGCCTGGGAGTCCTGGAATGGGTCGAGGACGCTGGGAACGGTCAGCGCTGGGGAGGGGTGGGCCTGCCGCACCCCGATTTCCACGGCGTCCTGACGAACCCGGACCACGGGATGCCCATGCGGCCGCTGCATCCCGAAACGGACCGGCTGTTCTATTACGGATTCCGGTTGGTGCGAAGGGAGGCTTCGTGACGCCGGTCCGCGCCGAGCGCTTGATCTATACCCGGGTGGAGACGGCATTCTCGCCGCACCGCTCCAGCGGCTTTCAGACAGTGTGGAAGAGCGCCTCGCTGACCCCGGCCGAGGTGTCGGCGGTGGAGAGGTGCATCCAGTGCTTCCGTCCGGCGCCGGGGGTCCGCCGCCTCCAGTTCTTCCAGATCCCGAGCGGAAAGATCGTCTTGTCCCACGCGGTCCAGATCGCGCCGCACCCCGAGATCGTGGACCGCAACGCCCGAGACGGCGCATTCCTGGTGCACTGCTTTCTGCTGGCTCGCGAGGAGATGGCGCGCCTCGACAACGACCCCTTCCGGTTCTTCGCTGCCGATCTGCCTCTCGACGGCGTCGAGCGGCTCGTGGAGGCTCTCGGCGCCGCGACGGGGGTGGCGCCCCCGGTAGATGTGGTCCCCGTCGAGAACCCGCCTGACGATTGCGGCTGGCCGGCGTCCGAGGTGGTCCGTCTGCTCGGTCTCGCGCTGCGGGCAGACGACCTGCGCCGGCAGGCGCGGACCGTGTCGCTGACCGGCGAGAGCAGCCAGATCGAGCAGACTCTCCGACTCGCCCTCCGGCTGGCGCCTATCGCGAAGCGTCTGGCCTGCACCTTCACCACCTGGACCGAAGGGTGCCCGGTGGAGCGGGGGTTTTACTGGGCGGCCGGCGCGACGCGGCGGCTCTCCTCCGACGCCCTCGAAGTGGACGCCCGGGAGAGGAAGGTGGCCGCCGCGGGCGCGGCGCGCGGAGGCGACGGCGACCTGTACTGGGAATGGATTGAGAACGCCTGCTTCAAGATCCCTCTCCAGGAGGTCTTGGTGCAGGCCGAGAGCGTCGATCTGTTCGTCCGCGCGGTGGAGGGGAGCCCGCTCGATGCAGACGCTTCGCTGCGGCCGAAGGCTCTCGAAGACTTCCTCGGCGAGCACCGGCACGTCGTGGCTGACCGGCTCCGCGTCCATTTCGAGCGGCAGGTGCGCCGCAAGCTGGCCAAAGAGCTCGCCTACCACGTCCTCTCCGATGTCCGGCACGCGAATTTTCGCGCACATCTAGAAGCCATCGTTCCCGCGCCTTCCCAGATCAACCATCTCGCCCGTGTCGCCGCACACTGGCTGGAGCGCGCCGCGTTCCCCGACCAGGACCTCCTGCCTGAGCTGCGGGATCTGGCGCGCCGCGGCAATCACAGCGTCCTCCTGTTCTGGGCCGCCACTCTCGACCGCAAGGTCGACACGAAAGCGCGCGACGAAGCCTTGCGCAAGATGACCGGCCAGGATTTCAAGCTTGCGCTCGGCAAGCTGCTGCACCCGATCCACCCGGTCCAGTTCGTCGACAAGGAGCACCTTCCAGAGCTGTTGGCCAGCGGTCGCCTTGACGAGGCGGACGAGGAGATCTTGATCGATCTCGTCGAACGCGTCCTCGCGGTCGGGGGAGGCCCGCAGCTCGAGCCCCTGGTCCGGTGCCTGTACCGGATCGGAGACAAAGGGCGGCAGCGCCTCGCCCGGATGATCCGGAAGCAGGCGGTGCCCGAACGCTTTCAACTCGAGATCGCCGTGGCGGAACGACCCGGCCTGCTCGGGAGGTTCTTCTCATGAAACTTGACCTGAACCCCTATCGCCTCGTTCCCGGCCTCGGCACGGTCTGCCCGTTCTGCCTGGAGCGCATCCCCCGACGGAGAAACCTGGCGACATGCCCCCACGACGGATGTCATAAGGAGCTTCCGGCTCTCTATATGGAGCCGAAGACGGCGATCCCACATTTTCCGGTGCAGGTGTTCGGCTGGAAACAGCATGGCAAGACGGCCTATCTCACCGCGCTCACCTTGATGCTGATGCGGATGAACAACGTCTGGAACCGCTTCACGTGGGCACCGGTTACTGAAGCGTCGCAACGCATGGTGCAGGCCGTCAACATCCATGAGCGGGAAGGCTCTATGCCTCCCTCCACTCCCATGGGAGTGGACGATTGCTATGTGATGTTGCTCCGCAAGATGGAGCCGTGGCGCGACCGCTCGCTGCTGATCCGAGACTGTCCGGGTGAGGCTTTCGAAAAGTTCCAGGTGCCCCTGGAGCAGGCCCCCTTCCTGCACCGCACGCGGACCCTGTTCATGTTCATCAGCATGCCCGACCTGCTCGATCCGGAAGCCGAGAACCAGCGCTTCGAGGGGCGCACCATGGACATGTTGATGGTCGGCTTTCTCAACACGCTGCAGAGCCACGGAGTCCGCTTGCGCGGGCGGCGGGTGGTCGTGGTGCTGTCGAAGGCAGACCGCATCCGTAACCTCCCGCCGGGGCTCCGCCAGTACCTGGTCGACGACGTGCTCTGGGCGGCCTCAAGCTCTCCGGAGCCTGACCGGATCCTCCGTGATTTCCTGCCCTCTGGCGCCGCGCCGACCGCGCAAGCCTTCATGGAGAAATATCTCGCCGCGATGGCGCAGAACGAAGAAGCGATCCGCCAGTGGCTCGGGCGCAACAATCATGCGAAGAATTTCATCCAGCTGGCGCAAGAATATAGAGTGGAACTCCGGTTCAGCCTCACCTCAGCGACCGGCGGGCAGGCTGTTCCCGGAAGTGGCCTGACGCAGCGTTGGGAGCCGCGCCGCGTGATCGACCCCTTCTTCTGGGCTCTGGATATGGAGAGGCGAGCGACCTTCCGTGCCCGCTTGGCCGAACTTTGGTCCACAGCCGTCGCATTCGCGACCCGGACGAAGGACGGCCTGACAGCGCGGTCAAACGCCTCTAATCCTCGGCTGTGATCAAGGCGTAAAACTGGGAGGTAGACCTCGAAAACATTGAGGAGATGGATCACGCAACGGTGCTCTTCCGCCAGCAGTGTCTCTACGACCTCGGCCGGGCTCGGCGTCCAGGAGCGCGATGATGGCGCATGCGCCGAAGATATAGACGCTCTCAGCGGGCAAGCTTCCGCTCCTCGATCTCGACCTCTTCCCGCTTTTGCCGGAGAAATTCTTCACTCGACGGGAGCAAGCCTCTGCCAACGCCGCGCAGCCGGTGCAGCCGGGCCCGGCGTTCTTCGAGGGTCAGCTCGCGGAAGGGCCGCGGGTCGAGAGCGAGTTCCGCAGCGGCTGCATCCCAACGCGCCAAGGCAACCTGGCTCGCTTTCTCCGAGACTTGTTCCCTCTCCGCTGCAACGAGGACGATCAGCTCGACCTGGCCCGGCGGGACCGAGTCAGGGAACTCGACGAAGGCTTTGCGGTCCTCGGGAACGGTTACGTGCAGTCTGTGTGCTTGCATCGGCTTGGGCTCCCTTGCTGATGTGCGCCGCAATGTCCAAGGCTGCCGAGCTCTGTGTCGATCATGGGCGCGTGCCGATCTGCCCTCGATAGAGGCGGAGGTAGGGCTCGAGATCCCAGAACTCGTTGCGCGACCGGACCTCGTAGCCGTAACCGTCGATCACGGCGGGCAGTCTGCAAGACAATTCTCTCCAGTATGACCAGCCGTAAGCCGTGGTCGAAAAGCAGCTCACCGGTCACTCGCGCGAGCGAGAATCCTCGCCGGATAAACGCTACAGTGGAATGCCGGATCGAGGGAAAGCGCTCGCTCAGGGTGTAGAGGAAAAGCTCGTAATCCTCTGGAGTGCGGAGAGGGTTGTCGGTCATGCGACAACTCGGATCAACCCTTCCAGGCTGGGCCGGTTTCCTTGAATGCGCTGGATCTCGTTGCGATACTCGGCGAGCCGTGCAAGCCACGTCCGATAGATGCTCGCCCACTCACTGAAATCCAGCAGCGACGCCGCCCGCTACGGCGGCAGCAACCGGGGCAACATGGGAGGAGTCGACGCCGTGCCGGTGCCGCTCCACGGGCGGACGCATTCGTTGACGCTGACGCTGCCGCCGCTCGGGGTGGTATTTTTGAAGCGGTCCCCCTCCCCGACCCTCCCCCGCGAAGCGGAAGAGGGAGAGGAAGCCCCTTCTCAGACGGAGCTTGAGCCGGATTCGCCCTGAGGCCCGGCCGTTAAAAATCCTGTGCAGCCGGTACAATTCGGAGATAGCGGCAAGAAGGTGTGTGGAGTCGCTGGAGGTGAGGTGGGCGGTCAGCGGGAGCAGGGTCGTAGACTAAAAAAGTTCCCTTTGCTCGGGGGCGGCGGTTCTCGGGCTCACCTCGGCCGTGAGCAGCTCCGCCAAAGCTTCTGGCGTCTCCGGATCGGGCCAGGGAGACGCGCCCATGCGTTGGAGCGCTTCCAACCCCTTGCCGGTGTCTCCGTTCGAGCGGACATAGACAGGCGCCAGTCGCAGCTTCTCCAACTGCTCGACCGCTCCGGCCCAGGTACCGCCCTTCTCATGCTCCGCGCTGACCACGAGCGCCGCATCCGCCAGTGCGTAGATCAGCTTGTTCCGCTGCATGGCGTGTCCCACGTTGAACCCGGCGGCAGGATCACAGGTCGAGACCAGGACCAGCCGGCCATCCATCAGGAAGCGGCGGTGCTCGCGGCTCAGCGCCGCCCGCTCCAGGCTGTCGGCCAGGACTCCCACCACCTTGCCGCCCGCGTCCAGCGCGCCGCGCATGGCGGCCTGGTCGATGCCGCGCGCACCGCCCGAGATGAGGGTGCGACCTGCTCCGGCGGCAAGCCGGCCGATGCGTTCGGTATAGGCGATCAACGCGTCATCCACATGCCGTGAGCCCACGACCGCCAACCCGTTCGTCTCGAGAATCTCCGCCTCTCCACAGCCGTAAAGGACCGGCGGCGCATCCTCCTCGAGGCGCCCCTTCCATCGCCTCGGATACTCCGCATCGGCGCGGCTCACCACCCAAATCGCCCGCGCCTGCCAGCGCTCGATCGCCTGGCCCAGGAGAAAACCGCGGGCCAGCAGGCGCTCGACACGGTCGCCGTCGACGAGCTGCGGGCGCTCCGCGAGCAATCTCCATGTCTCGGGCGCTAGCAGATCGGCCGGCTGCCGTTGCTTTTCGCTGAGGAATTGCGCCAGCCGCTTGTACTCGCCCAGAGTCAACGGCTCGACGGACGTCTCTCGGCGCCCCGCAAGGAGGGGTGCCGTCAGCAGCAGGAGGGCCTGCGTGTTCGGTGAAAGCGGCCGGCTCACTTCTCGTGCCCTGCCAGCGCGAGCGCCAGAGGAAACACCTCGCCGCTGCCATGGGAGCGCAACAACCAGGCCGCAACGGTCAGCGTCCAACGCGAGTCCACCAGATCGTCCACGAGCAGGACCGGGGTGGCGGGCAGCGGCTGATCCCGGATCACCAGGGAGCCATCGAGGTTGCGCGCCTGCTGGGTACTGTTGGCCATCGTCCTCTGCTCGGGCCGGTCCTGCGTCCTTTCCAACGCCTGATGAAAGGGTAGCATCAAAGCTGCGGCGAGCCGGCGGGCGAAGTCCGGTACCAGATCGGGGTGCCGCAGTGACGGAATCCAAGTCACCCAGGCAGGAGCAGGTTCCGGGTTCCACTCGCGCACCAGCTTTACACAGGCTTCCACGAGCTCATCGGCAAAGCGCCGGTCCTCGTATTTGCCCTGGCGTACCAGGCCGCCCCATCCGGCATCCCCCCAGACGCAGAGCACTTTGCCGGGCAGCGCCTGCAGCTGAGGAGGGATGTTCCCCTTGAGCCGATAGCGGGGCATCCCGCCATTCGGCCATTTCTTGCGCGGCTCGATGAGCAGGCTGGAACGGCGAAGAAATGCCACGGCCTCCCGCACCAGCGCCGGGTCCGCCGTCGCCGGCAGCAGCGGCAACGCGGGCGAGCCGACCGTACCTGGCTCCCCATCGAGCGCCCGGATGAGAAACTCCATATGGCCCGAGGGCAGGCTCACGAAGGCTCTCATCTGCCGTTGCTCGTCGCGCCGCAGCTCCGTCAGCCGTTCCGCCCGCTGCCAGAAGGCCTCGCTCAGGTTGGCGGCTGTCAGCTGCCATTTCGTGCCCTGTTTGACGATCGGAGACGGAGATTCCAGGGCCAGCAGAGCGAGGGTCTTCTCGATGCGGCCCATGCTGAGGTTGACCTCACCCAGCAGCTCGGGAACCGAAAGGCCGGCCGGCGCCGCTTCCAAGGCACCGACCACGGCGCCGACTTCCGCCCGCGTCGGAAAGGCGGTCTCGACGAAATAGTCGAGGATGGCCGCCTCTTCGTCCCCGCTGAGCAGCACTCCGTACGCCGCGTCGAGCGCCCGGCCTGCCCGCCCGACCTGCTGGTAGTAGTGCACCACCGAGCCCGGCATCTGATAGTGGATCACAAAGGCCAGGTCCGGCTTGTCGAAGCCCATGCCCAGCGCCGTCGTGGCCACCAGCGCCTTGACCCGGTTTGCCAGCAGAGCCTGCTCCAGCTCGGCCCGGCTCTCCCCCGTCTCGCTCGTATACGAGGCCACGTTCAAACCGCGCGACCGGAGCCACTCCGCCACCTGGACCGCATCGCGGATCGTCAGGGTGTAGATGATCCCGTGGCCCGGCAGCGCCGCCACCTGCGCGGCAAGCCAGGCCAGGCGCTCCGCCTGGCTCGGCAGGCGGATCGTCTGGAGCACGAGCGACGGCCGGTTCAGGTCGCCTCGCGAAACGTCGAGACCCGGTCCGAGCACTCTCTGCAGATCGGCCATCACCCGATTGTTCGCGGTGGCCGTCGTAGCCAGCAGCCGCAGATTCGCGGGCAAGGTGCGCACGATGCGCTCCAGGAGGCGATAGTGGGGCCGGAAATCGTGCCCCCAGTCCGAGATGCAGTGCGCCTCATCGATCACCAGCAAGGCGATCCGCCCCGCGATGATGGCCAGCACGTCGTCGCGAAAACGCTCATTGGCCAACCGCTCGGGCGAGATCAGGAGGATGTCCACTTCGTTGCGCCCAATCGCCGCCTCGACGTCTCCCCACTCGGTCTGATTGTCGGAATTGATGGTGACCGCCCGCACGCCCATCCGTTCGGCGGCGGCGATCTGGTTGCGCATCAACGCCAGCAAGGGAGACACGAGCAGAGCCGGCCCTGCTCCGGCTTCGCGCAACAGCTTGGCGGCGATGAAGTAGACGAAGCTCTTGCCCCAGCCGGTCCTCTGCACCACCAGCAACCGGCCACGACCCTCTACGACGTGGCGAATCGCCTCCTCCTGGCCTTCGCGAAAAGAAGCACTCGGAATCCCGGACCCGAGCACGAGAAGCTCCTGGGCCCTGTACACATCGAAGCTCACTGCCATCTCAGCTCCCGAAAAGAGAGTCGCCGTTATCCAGAAAGCCGGCCAATCGTCAAGCCACCAGCCGATGATCGCTACCGAGCTCGGACCGGCATTTGAGCGAGGGCAAGGAACCGAAGACAAGCGACTCTCCCGCAGTTGGGCATCGTTCGTGCCGCACTTTCTATCTCATCCAATCCGGCCGCGCTCAGGAGGGCGCACAGACCTTCCGGGGAGTTTGCCCGGGGAAATACTGCTTCCACTCGATCGTCTTGAATTCCCGGCCGGCGGTACGGCAGGCCAGGGCGGTCAGATCGGCCAGCCGCAGCGGCCAGAGGCTCACGGTGTCCCCGCTGGGGCTGCCGTGGCTCCTGGTGATCAGCCAGCGGCCGTCGGGTGTGAAGCTCGCGCCCGAGACGGGATGGTCCTGCGTGGGAAGGGAGACCGGCTCCGGCGCCAGAACGTCGGCTTGGACCTCCCAGAGCGTGGCGCCTTTGGGGTCGAAGCCGAGCAGCCAGCGGCCGTCGGCATTGAAGACGATCCCTCCGGAAAAGCCGTAGCGGCGCGGCAGAGCGCGTGACGTGCGATCGATGTCCGGCGCGGTCAGGTCCCACCAGCGTGCGGCGCCTTCATAGCTGGCGGTGACCAGCTGACGATCGTCCGGCCGGAAGGCGGCGGCGGCGAGAGACCCGGCAGCACGGAGCTCGATGGGCGCGGCGGTGGGATCGGCGGCGCTCAGCGGCCAGAGACGCGGTGCGTCATCCGTGCCTCGGGTGAGCAGCCAGCGGCCCGTGGGGCTGAACGCCTCCGGCTCACCTGCTTTGGCGAGGACGCGGCGGGCGGGCGCAGGCTCCGCGGTCAGGTCCCACAGGGTCGTGGTCGCGGCCATGCCCTGCCATCGCTTCTCCAGCTCGAATCGTTGCCGCTCATCCTGCGTATGGTCGATCGTTTTGCGCAGGGCCCGCTTCGCGTCGTTGCCGAAGGTGACGAGCCAGTGGCTGTCGGGGCTCAGCAGGGCGGCCTGGTCTCCGTCGGGGAGCGACCGCGGGCTCGCGCGCGGATCTCTGGCGGTCAGGTCCCACAGACGTGGGGCACCGCTGCCGGATGCGAGCAACCGGCGGCCGTCCGCGCTGAATGCCAGGCGAAAGACGGGGCCATCCGCCTGCAACACCTGGGAGCCCGGCGGCCGATCGGACCGGGTCAGGTCCCACAGACGGACGGTTTCGTCGAAGCTCCCGGTGGCCAACCGGCGGCCATCCCGGCTGAAGGCGACGCGGTCGACGACGCCGGTGTGGCCGCGCAGCACGAGAGAGGTGGCGCCCGGGGGTTTGCCGTCCAGCCGCCAGAGACGCGCCGTCTGGTCGGAGCTGCCGGTCGCGAGCCAACGGCTGTCGGGGCTGAAGGCGGCGTCGAAGACAGGCCCCTCGTGACCGTGCAGGAAGACCGGGCGGGCCACGATGTCACGCGCGCGCAGGTCCCACAGGACCGCGTCATTGCCGTCGAGGGTCACCAGCCAGCGGTTGTCCGGGCTCACCGCGAAGAGCTCGTCCTCGCCAGCTGAAACGACCAGAGGGCTGGCAGCCGGCTGAACGGTGGTCAGGTGCCACAGGCGGAGCGTGCTGTCCAGGCTCGCCGTGACCAGCACGCGGCCCTCCTGGCCGAAGGCCGCCGCCGTGACCTCGCCTTCGTGCCCCCGCAGGACGCGGGCCGATTCCGCGGGGCGGTTGGAGCTCAGGTCGAGCACATAGGCGGTGGAACCGGCGACAAGCGCCAGGAAACGGCCACCGGGGCCGAGCTTGAACGTCGACACGGCGACCGCACGCCCGTGATCCTCGAAGACCGCCGCTCGCGGCGCCGGGCTCTCCTCGCGCAGGTCCCACAAACGAGCCATGGGGGTGTAGGGCACGAGGCTGTCATGCCACTGCGGGGGGCCGGTGAGGGTGACGAGCCAGCGGCTGTCCGGGCCGAAGGCGACGCCGGTGACGCGGTTCTCGTGCCCGCCAAAGACCAGGGGCTCCGCCGCCGGATCGGCCGCGGTCAGATCCCACAGCCGGGCCGTCTTGTCGCCGCTGCCCGTCGCGAGCCACCGGCTGTCCGGGCTGATGGCCATCGCGGTGATGCTCCCCTCGTGGCCCTGCAGGCGGACCGGCGCTGCCGTGGAGGCTTTTTTCGTCAGGTCCCAGAGGTACACGGTATGGTCCTGGCGGAACGTATGCCGGTCATATTCGGCGCTGCCGGTGGCGAGCCAGTGGCCGTCCGGACTGAAGGCGACGTGCGAGATCGAGCTCGTGTTGCCGGGAAGCTCCCGGCCGGTCAGCTCCGGATGCTCGGCGGCCAGGTCCCACAGGCGGGCGGCGTCGGTGGCTCCCCCGTGCGGCTCAGGGTCCCAGCTGCTCGTCACCAGCCAGCGGCTGTCGGGACTGACAGCGAGGACGGTGTCCCGGTTCTCCTGGGGGGGCAGGGTCAGAGGCGCCGAGGCTCCCTGCGCACCGAGCCGCCAGAGACGGACGGAGCGGTCGGCTCCGGCGGTCACCAGCCAGCGGCGGTCGGCGCTCCAGGCGACCGGACCGCGGGCCTGCTCCAGCCGGTGCGGACCGGCTCTCGGGTCCGGCCGCGTCAGATCCCAGAGCCGGGCCGGCTCATCTTCTCCGCCCATGGTGACGAGCCACCGGTTGTCCGGGCTGAACGCGACGGGGCCGCCTCCGCCTCCCAGCTCGATCGGCGGTGACAGATCGCCGCCGGCGGAGAGGTCCCACAACCGGCTGCCCGTCCCGTCGGCCGCCGCGGCCAGCCAGCGGCCATTCGGGCTGAGACCGAGGGCGGCGGTCTTTTCCTCCCAGCCTGG
>DASPXX010000317.1:0-5195 GCA_035637095.1 Thermoanaerobaculia bacterium | reverse complement strand
GGTTTTGTGGTACCTTCCCCCGCGCTTTGTTGAATGTCCGTTTCGCGGACCGGAGGAAATCTATGTCCATTCACTGTCGCCTCGACCGGGCCGGCCGGGCCCGTAAGAGCCTGCTGCTCCTCGCTTTTGTGGGGCTGCTCTCGCTCCTCGGAGTCTCGCCGGCGTCCGCCAGCGAGGCGGAGCTGATCCTTCCCGACCTCGGGAGCCAGACCTTCCTGGGAGCCAGCGGGCACAACCTCCTCCTCGGAGGGCTCGTCGTCTGCGTCGGCGGGATGATCTTCGGGATGATCATGTACACGCAGCTCAAGAACCTCCCGGTCCACCGCTCGATGCGGGAGATCTCCGAGCTGATCTTCGAGACCTGCAAGACCTACCTGATCACCCAGGGCAAGTTCATCCTGCTCCTCGAGGTCTTCATCGGGATCGTGATGATCTTCTACTTCTGGGGGCTGCGCGGCTTCTCCGCCGGCAAGGTCGCGGTCATCCTGCTGTTCAGCCTGATCGGCATCGCCGGCAGCTACGGCGTGGCCTGGTTCGGCATCCGGGTCAATACCTTCGCCAACTCGCGGTCGGCCTTCGCGAGCCTCCAGGGCAAGCCCTACCCGACCTATGCGATCCCGCTCAAGGCCGGCATCAGCATCGGCATGCTCCTGATCAGCGTCGAGCTGGTGATGATGCTCGCGATCCTCCTCTTCATCCCGGTCGACTACGCCGGCCCGTGCTTCATCGGCTTCGCGATCGGCGAGTCGCTCGGCGCCGCGGCTCTCCGCATCGCGGGCGGCATCTTCACCAAGATCGCCGACATCGGCTCCGACCTGATGAAGATCGTCTTCAACATCAAAGAGGATGACGTGCGCAACCCCGGCGTGATCGCCGACTGTACGGGCGACAACGCGGGCGACTCGGTCGGTCCCACGGCGGACGGTTTCGAGACCTACGGCGTCACCGGCGTGGCGCTCATCACCTTCATCCTGCTCGCAGTGCACGATCCGATCGTGCAGGTCCAGCTCCTCGTCTGGATCTTCGCCATGCGCGTCATGATGATCGTCACCAGCGGCGTGGCCTACGGCATCAACCAGGTTCTCGCCAAGGGCCGGTACGCGCAGGCCGACGTGATGAACTTCGAGGCGCCGCTGACCCTGCTGGTCTGGCTCACCTCGCTCCTTTCGGTCGCGGTCACCTACGTCGCCTCCTACCTGCTGATCCCGAACCTGGGCGGCGACACGACGCTGTGGTGGAAGCTGTCGACGATCATCTCGTGCGGCACCCTCGCCGGCGCCTTGATCCCCGAGTTCGTCAAGGTCTTCACCTCGGTCGAGTCCGCCCACGTCAAGGAGGTGGTGACCGCCTCCCGCGAAGGCGGCGCGTCGCTCAACATCCTCGCCGGCCTGATCGCCGGCAACTTCAGCGCCTACTGGATGGGCCTGACCATCGTCGCCCTGATGGGCGCCGCCTACGGCGTGAGCACCGCGATTCCCGTGGGGATGATGCTGGCCCCCGCGATCTTCGCCTTCGGCCTGGTGGCGTTCGGCTTCCTCGGCATGGGGCCGGTGACGATCGCCGTCGACTCCTACGGCCCGGTCACCGACAATGCGCAGTCGGTCTACGAGCTGTCGACCATCGAGACCCTGCCGGACATCAAGGCGGAGCTCAAGAAGGACTTCGGCTTCGACGCCGACTTCGACCGCGCCAAGCACCACCTGGAAGCCAACGACGGCGCCGGCAACACCTTCAAGGCGACCGCCAAGCCGGTGCTCATCGGCACCGCGGTGGTGGGCGCCACGACCCTGATCTTCTCGATCATCGTGGTGCTGACCAAGGGGCTACGGCCGGACCTGGTGACCAACCTGTCGGTGCTCCATCCGCCGTTCCTGCTCGGCCTGGTGACCGGCGGCGCGATCATCTATTGGTTCACCGGCGCCTCCATGCAGGCGGTCTCGACCGGCGCCTACCGCGCGGTCGAGTTCATCAAGCAGAACATCCGGCTCGACGAGGGCTCCGAGCGGGCCTCGATCGCCGACTCCAAGAAGGTGGTCGAGATCTGCACCACCTACGCCCAGAAGGGGATGTTCAACATCTTCCTGGTGGTCTTCTTCGCGACCCTCGCCTTCGCCTGCCTGGAGCCCTACTTCTTCATCGGCTACCTGCTCTCGATCGCGATCTTCGGCCTCTATCAGGCGATCTTCATGGCCAACGCCGGCGGCGCCTGGGACAACGCCAAGAAGATCGTCGAGGTCGACCTCAAGGAGAAGGGGAGCAAGCTGCATGAAGCCACGGTGGTTGGCGACACCGTGGGCGATCCGTTCAAGGACACCTCGTCGGTCGCGATGAACCCGATCATCAAGTTCACCACCCTCTTCGGCCTCTTGGCCGTCGAGCTGGCGATCGAGATGGAGCCGACGCTGCGGGTCGGTGTTTCGGTGGTCCTCTTCCTGGTCTCGGCGTACTTCGTCTGGCGCTCGTTCTACAAGATGCGCATCCCGGTCGAGGCGCCGGTCCACAGGGGCTGATCGTCTGCTCAAGAAGCTGACCCTCAGCCTGGTAGCCCTCCTGATCGCGCTGGTCGCCGCGGAGCTTCTGGTCCGGGCGGCCGGCGCGGCGCCCAAGATCTACCTGATCAGCAAGGGGCGCTTCCGGCTGGCGAAGAACCCCAGGCTCGGCTATGAGCCGGTCCCCCTTGCCTACCAGGGCGATAAGCTGAGCTTCTACGACTACAAGGGGGCGAGCAACAGCCTCGGCTTCCGCGACGTCGAGCACAGGGTGGCGAAGCCGCCGGGCGTCTACCGCATCGTCGTCCTGGGCGACAGCGTGGCCATGGGGCTCCACGTCGACCGCTCCGAGGACGTCTTCCCGCGCGTGCTGGAGGGGTTGCTCCGCCGGCGTGGCCTGAACGTCGAGGTGATCAACCTCGCGGTCTCCGGCTACAACACGCAGCAGGAAGTGGAGATGCTCAAGGCGAAAGGGCTCCAGTACCACCCCGACCTGGTGCTCCTCGCCTACACGCTCAGCTCGCGCGAGCACATCGACGGCGACATCCTGAAGACCCTCCTCGAAGAGGAGCAGCGAAAGAAGGGAGGAGTGAGCGCCGCCCGCGTCGACGCGAGCCCGTACCTGATGTGGAGCGCCCTCTACCGGCTTATCCGCTTCCGCGTGCTCGCCCACCGCCAGCCGCCGCCGGCCGATCCGCAGAAGTATCTGGAGATGGTCTCCAGCGACACCGTGGCGGAGTACTTCGGGGAGCTCGACCGGCTCGCTCACGCCGATCACTTCGACGTCCTGGTCGCGGTCATCCCGCGCTTCGTCCGCAACTTCAAACACTACCGGTTCGGCGACCAGCATGCCTATGCGCGGAGCCTCGCGGCGCAGCACGGCTTCGCCTTCGTCGACCTCCTCGGCGCGTTCACTCAATGCCGCGACGCGGGGGGTGAGCCGATCGAGCTCGATAATTTCCATCCGTCCGCCGCCGGGCACCGCTGCGCCGCGGAAGCACTCGCGGGCGTCACCCTGGAACGGGCGAAGCGGTCAGCGGACGCAGGCGTGGCGCGAGCGCAGTAGCGCCTCGGCGTAGATCTTCTGGCCGCGCACGTTGGGGTGTGCGTCCTCGCGGCTCACCCAGAAGGATTCGCCCGGACCCGGGGGGAAGGCGCCCGACGGGTCGATCACCTCGAAGCCGTTCGCCCGGGCCACCGCGGCCACCTCGGCGAAGATCCCCGCGAAGGGACCGAAGTTTTTCGGCTCATGGAGCTCGGGGAGCAGGATGAGCGTGCCGGGGATGTGGTCCTCGCGCAGCATGGTGCCGAGCTCGCGGAGGCCGCGCTTCACGCCTTCCCAGCCGGGGAGGCCGTCGTGGTAGAGCCCCTTGTAGTAGGGCTCGTAGGAGCGGTAGGGGCCGGAGAGCCGCGCCGTGCGCGCCCAGAGGAGGGAGAGGAGCGACGAGCGCCAGAGCAGCGGGTTGTGCGACGGCACGGCGTCCGGCTCGGCGTCGTTGTAGGAGTAGCCGACGATCACCCAGTCCGGATGCATCGACCGGATGCGCTCGCGGTAGCGGGCCACCTCCATCGAGGTGTTGCAGTTGCCGATCCCGGCGTTGTGGACGGTCGCCCGCCGGCCGCCGCGGGCCGGGCAGGTCGCATTGAGCAGCCGTTCCAGCTGGGCGGGGAACGTCTCGTTGTCGCCCGCGCCCCAGCCGAAGGTGACCGAGTCGCCGAGCGCGAGGACCTGCCGGTCGTCCGTCCGGCGCTCCGCCTGGAGGGAGGGATCGGGGAGCCGGAACCCGTGCTCGTCGGTCCGCACGCGCACGCCCATCAGCACCTCGTCCGCGTCCGGGCGGTGCTCCTCGACGATCTTCGGATCGTCGGATTCGATCTTGACGAGGCGGGCATAGCGCCACATCTCGACGTCGAAGACATGGAGCGACCGGCTGGAGAGCAGCCGGAGCGCTCCCTCGGCGATGAGGAACGCGACCAGCAGCGAGACGACGAAGGCGGTCAGGCGGAGGAGTCGTGCGCGCACCATGGGTGTCCTGTAAAGAAAGTCCGGATCAGTGCCAGCCGGGCGAGGGGCCGCAGGCATAGCGGGAGAGGGCGACGGTTTCGGCGAAGATCTGCTGGGCCGCGGCGTTCGGATGGGCGTCGAGGGGGCTCACCCAGTACGCCGCGCCGGGGCCGGGAGGGAACGCTCCCGAGGGGTCGAGGACCTCGAAGCCGCTGGCGCGGGCGATGGCGGCGAGGCGCTCATAGACCGGAGCGAAGCTCCCGAAGGCCCGCGGCTCGTGGAGCTCGGGCAGCAGGATCACGGTTCCCGGGACGCCGTCCGCGCGGAGCTCCTGACCCAGCTCGCGGAGCGCCGCCTTCTGCCGCTCCCATCCCGGCCGGCCGTTCTGATAGAGCCCGGAGTAGTACCGGCGGTAGTCGCGCAGCTGCACCTCGCGGCCCTCCAGGAGCCGGGTCGACAGCAGGCCGGCGAGCGACGACCTCCAGATCAGCCAGTTGTGGGATGGGGTGACGTCGGGCTCGGCGTCGTTGATGAAGACGCCCAGGACCAGCCAGTCCGGGTGCAGGGGGCGGAGGAGCTGGCGGTAGCGGGCGAGCTGCATCGAGGTGTTGGTGTTGCCGATCCCGGCGTTGTCGACGATCGCCGGCCGGTTCCCGGGGCAGCGGGCCGGCAGCAGCCGCTCCAGCTGGTCGGCCCAGGTC
>DASPXX010000316.1:0-28968 GCA_035637095.1 Thermoanaerobaculia bacterium | reverse complement strand
TGAAGCGGTAGCCCCTCACCCCGGGCCGGGGATGAAGGTCTTCTTCGAAACCCACCGCGCCTCCAGCCCCACGGTCGCCTCGGGCCTCGGGAACCTTGCCGGCGCCTCCAGGTCCTCCGCGGGGAGCGTCCATTCGAGCTTCCGCCCCGCGGCCATCTGCTCCAGCTCGGCGACGACCGCGGCGGCGCTCGCCGGGCGCCGGGCCGGGTCCTTGTCCAGGAGGCGCCGCACCAGGGAATCGAGCTCGGCCGGGACGGTCGGCACCCTCGCGGAGAGCGGCTGCGGGCTGCTGAACAGCGTGAAGCGCAGGGCGTCCTCGGGCTCGCCGCCCGCGAACGGCATCACGCCGGCGATGCAGCGGTACAGCAGCACGCCCAGCGAGAACAGGTCTCCGGCTTCGCCGTGGCCCTGCCCCAGCAGGCTCTCGGGCGGCAGGTACCCGGGCGTGCCGAAGACGACGTCCTCGTCCTGCGACGCCCCGGCCAGGAAGGCGGCGATCCCGAAGTCCGTGACCTTGATCGCGCCGTTCTTGCCCAGCAGGACGTTGGCCGGCTTCACGTCCCGGTGCACGATCCCTTGGTCGTGCGCCGCGGCGAGCCCGCGCGCAATGGCGGACCCCAGCAGCAGCACCTCGTCCGGGGTCAGGTGGCCGCGGCGCCAGAGGAGCCGCTCGAGATTGAGCCCCTCGACGTACTCCATGGCGATGAACGCCCCCTCGGGAGCGTCCTCCAGGTCGTAGATCGGCACCACGTTGGGATGGCTCAACCGGGCGAGCGCCACGCCCTCGCGCAGGAGGATGCCCAGCAGGTCCTTCCGCCTCACCGGCTCCACCTCGCCCAGATGGATCGTCTTGAGCGCCACCGGCCGCTGCAGGCGAGGATCCCAGCCGCGGAAGACCGATCCCATGGCGCCCGAGCCGAGGGACTGGATCACCTGGTAGCGGCCGAGGAAGACGTCGTCCAGCGCCTTGCGCTCCGCCAGGCTCCGCTTCAGCACGTCGAAGGTCCGCCGCAGGTCTTCGATCTCGTTGGCGGCCGGTTCCGCCCTGGTGGCTCCGATCAGGCTCTGCTGGGCGGCCACCAGCCCGCGGATCGGCCGGACCACCGTCAGCCAGGCACCGGTGGACAACCCGGCGATCAGCAACGCGGAAAGACCGAGGGCGAGCCCGGCCTGGCGGCGCATCCGCGCTGCCACGGCCTCGGCCACTCGCGTCGGCTGCCGTGACAGCACCACCCATCCGCTCCCCGGAACCGGCGCGTAGGCGCCGAGGATCGTCTCCCGGCCACGGCGGAAGCGGCTGGCCCCGGCCACCCGTCCCGACAGGCCGAGAGCGAGCATCTCCCTGGGCAGTCCTGCCAGGGAAGGAAGGGACCCGGCCACCACAACGCCCCGCTTGTCCGCGATGACGAGGTCCGCCTGATCTCCCAGCTCCTCCGGCCTCACCATGTCGTCGAGCGGCGCGCCGCGGCAGATCAGGACCAGGGAGCCGCCGCCCGCGGCGAGCGGTACGGCGAGGCGCAGGATGAGCGGCTTCCGTCCGGTCACCGCCACCCCTGCGAACGGTCCCGGTGCCCGCAGGGCCGCAGCCACCGCCGGACGCGCATCCGTCCCGCGGAGCTGCGCGCGCACCACCTCCTCCCCGCGCGCATCGAGCACGGCGATCCCCAGGGCGCCGAGATCGGCCCAGGCCTGCAGACTGCCGGCAAGCAGCTCCTGCGCCGCCGGCGAGCGGGCGTCGGCCAGCTCCAGGCTCGCCGCGGCCGTGCGGACGAGCGACTCGCGGGTGGCCAGGAACGCCGCCACCCGCTCCGCCGCCGTGGTCGCCGCGACGGAGTGCGTCCGCAACACCTGCTCGAACAGGGCCTCCTGGTTGATCTGCAGCAGACGCAGCGAGGCGAGCGCGAGCGGCAGCAACCCGACGGCTGCCAGAGCGAGGGCGACCCGGCCCAGGAGGCCCAACCGCAAGCGTGGTCCTTTCACGCGATCCGCGGGAAGAGGTACCCCACGCCGCGCTCGGTGAGCACGTAGCGCGGCCGGCTCGGCGAGGACTCGATCTTGGCGCGCAGGCGGTGCACGTGGACGCGCAGCGTGTCCTCGAAGACCTCGTCGGAAGGCCACAGCCGGCGCAACAGGAAGTCGGTGGGCACCACCCGGCCGGCTTGCCGCATCAGGACGTAGAGGAGCTTGCTCTCGGTCGCGGTCAACGACACAGGATTGCCTCCGACCAGCGCGCGCTGGTGCGCGAAGTCCACCGACAGCCAGTCGTCCACCCGGATCACCGGCTGCAGGGTGTAGCCGAAATCGCCGATCCGCCGGCAGACCCGGTCGATGCGCGCCACCAGCTCGCGCGGGTTGAACGGCTTGCGGATATAGTCCTCGGCAAATGACTCAATCGCCTGCACCACCGTGTCCTCCTCGCCGACGGAGGTCAGCATGACGACCGGCAGGTCGCTAAACTCCTGGAGGCGCCGCGCCAGCGTCAGGCCGTCCATGCCGGGCAGCAGGATGTCCACCAGGGCGAGATGGGGCAGGCCCCGCTTCTCCACCAGGGCGAGGCCCTCCTCGGCGGACAGGGCCGGCCAGACCTCGAACCCGGCGCGCTCCAGCTCGGCGCGGATCAGCCGCAGGACGTCGGGGTCGTCCTCGACGGCGAGCAGCCGGCGGGCGGACGGGTTGGAGTGCTCTCGGCTCACCGCTTGGATCGCTCGTAATTCGGGTCTTAACCTACCTCAGGGTATGAATACAGTAATGCGTGAGGACGGATGATGAAAGACCCTTCGTTGCGTCGGATCCTCTTTGTCGAGGACGATCCCGACATCCAAGCGGTTGCCAGGATGGCCTTGGAGGCGGTCGGCGGCTTCACGGTGCTCGCCTGCGCGTCGGGCTCCGAAGCCCTCTCCCGCCTGGGCGACTTCGCTCCCGACCTGGTGCTGCTGGATGTGGTGATGCCCGGCATGGACGGACCGGCGACGCTCGCGGCCCTGCGCCAGATCCCGGCCTGCCGCGACCTTCCGGTGGTCTTCATGACCTCCCGGGTCGACGCCCAGGACGTGGCGGCGTACCGGGACCTGGGAGTCGGGGACGTCATCGCCAAGCCGTTCGATCCGATGGCGCTGTCGGATCAGGTGCACTCCGTCTGGAAATCGATGAGAGCCCGGGTGGACGCTGCCCGGCAGTGCGGGGTATGACCGAGCCTCCGGCCGAGGGGAGCCTCGAGCTCGGCTCCGCCCCGCTGCGGGACTATTTCGCCGCCCGCCTGCCGGAGCGGCTCCGCCAGATCGAGGACGCCTGGACCGAGGTCCGCGCCACCGGCTGGTCCGCAGGGGCGGCGCACAACTTCCACCGCCTGGTCCATTCTCTCTCCGGCGCCGGCTCCACCTTCGGGTTCCCGGCGGTCTCCGAAGCGGCCCGGCGCCTCGAGCGGCTCCTCAAGCCGGTCGTCCAGGGCACGGCCACGCCGCCGGCCGACGAAACCGTGGGCGAGCTCCTCGCAGGGATCCGCCGGTCCGGCTGACCGGCCTCACCCCCACTCGTTCGCCTGCACCACGGGGAGCTGGAGCGCCCTCTCGCGGTCGAGATCGAGCGAGCCCACATGCAGCGAGAGCGGCGACTGCACCCACTTGTAGATCGAGCGGGTGAAGAGAGTTGCGAAGCGTTCGGCCCAGGCCGCGAGCCGCTCCGGATCGAGATCCGGGAAGAGAGAGCGAAGCGCCCGGCCCATCTCCTCGGGCGAGAGCTTCTCCCCCGCATAGAGGGCCAGGCAGGCGTCCAGGACCGGGAACGGCATGAGCTCATTCTCGGCGGTCTGCGCGGCGGCGAGCTCCGGCCCCGGCTCGGTGGCCAGAGTGAGCGCAATCCCCTCGAACCCGAAGCGCTCGTGGAGCCGCTCCAGGAGCGCGATGACCACCGTCTTGGGAACGTTGGCGATCACCGACAGCGCTCCTTCGAGGTCGCCGCCGATCGTGGTGTACCCGACGGACTTCTCGCTCATGTCGCCGGCCTGGAGGAAGAGGGCCGAAGCCGAGTTCGCCCAGTTCCACATCCGGGTCGCGCGCAGCCGCGCCTGAACGTTCTGCCGCGTCAGGTCGGTCAGCTCCTCGCCGGCCAGCATCGTGACGGCGGCCTCCACCTCACGGTCGAACGCCTCCTCGATCGGCACCACCCGCAGCTCGATCCCCAGCTCGCGGCAGAGCACGGCGGCGGCATTGCGCGTCTCGTCTCCGGAAAACCGGGTGGGCATGTAGAACGCCGTCACCGTCTCGCCGGCGCGGCGGAGCAGCTCCTCCCCGGAGGCTTCTCCCTCATGGATGCGCTGCGCCGCGCGCCAGGCGAGGAGCAGCGTCAGCAACGAGTCGCGCCCGCCTGACAAGGCGATCCCGAGGCGGCGGAAGGCGCCGGTCTTTCTGTAGTAGTCGCGGATCCCCAGCGCCAGGGCCTCGATGAGATCGTCGAGCACCGCCTCCCGCGGCGAGCGCGCCGGCTTGCCCGGAGGAGGAAGGAAGAAGCTGTTCTCCGCCGGCGCCGGATAGGGCAGATCTGTGCGGTCGCCGGTGGGCGCGGTGCCGCGGATCGCCGGGACCGGCACCTCCCGGCCGAAGAGCTCCTCGCAATCCGACCGCCAGGTGGTGTTCTCCTGGCGCATGCGGCGGGTGCGGTCGAGGTCCACGACGCAGGCGGCCCAACCCTCCTGGAATCGCGGCGCATCGAGCATCAGCCGGCCGTTCTGGAAGACGTACCCGCCGCCGTCGAAGATCAGACCGTCCTGAGACCCGACGGTGTTGGCATAGACCAGCGTCGCCTGATTGTCGGCCGAGCGGGTGGCGAGCATCTCCAGACGGGTGGACACGATGCCGACGCGGAACGGCGACGACGAGAGGTTGAGCACCACCTCGGCGCCCGAATAGCAGCGGCGGCGCATCGGCCCGTCGGGCGACCAGACGTCCTCGCAGACCTCGACGGCGACGGTGCCGAAGTCGAAGGCGAAGATGAGATCGCCCAGCGGCACGCCCCCGGCTTCGAGCGCCAGGCCGGGCACGCCGCGCGAGAACGTGCGGGCCTCGTAGAAGACGTTGTAGGTGGGGAGCTTCTCCTTGGGGACGATGCCGAGGATGCGTCCGCCGTGGACCACGGCCGCGCAGTTGAAGATCTGCCCGCCCACGGCCACGGCCACGCCGGCCACCAGCACGGTGGACAGCTCCGCGGTCTCGCGGGCGAAGCGGTCCAGCTCCGCACGCTGCGCGTCGACGAACGATCGCCACTGGATGAGGTCTTCGGGCGGATAGCCCCCGAGGCACTGTTCCGAGAAGCAGCCGAGCGTCACCCCGGCCGCCGCCATCTCGCGGGCCGCCGCGAGAATCAGGCCGGTATTGGAACGGACCGCCCCGACGTTCGTGTCGAGGCTGGCCACGGCAATCTTGACGAGTCGCATGCGGGAATCATAAGACCGTCAGAGAGTGAGGATCCGCGCCAGATCCTCGAGACTCACCGGCTTGACCAGATGGTCGTCGAAGCCGGCATCCAGAGAGCGCTGCCGGTCCTCATCCAGCCCATAGCCGGTGAGGGCCACCAGCCGGGAGGCGCTGCCCTCTTCGCGGAGACGCCGGGCCACCTCGTAGCCGTCCATGCCCGGCAGACCGATGTCCAGGAGGACGAAGTCGGGGTTGAAGGTGCGGGCGATCGCGAGCGCCGCCGGGCCTTCGAAGGCGATCTGGGCTTCGTGTCCCTGAAGCTCCAGGAGCAGGGCAAGACTCTCGGCCGAATCCCGGTTGTCGTCCACCACCAGGATCCGCCGCTGCGCAGGCCCCTCGCTCTGGTTCTCCATGGCTGTTGCTCCCCCCCGCTGATAGGCTCAGGTGCCGCCAGCGTAAGCCGTCAGCCCGGTGGCGTCAAGGGACGTCCCGGTGAGGCTCTGCTGGAAATGCCCGCATCTCCCTCTGCTATGATCTGGCACAGGCGCCGGGGCCCGAGGTCTCCGTTTCCGGTGCCAGCTCTGCGAGAGATCGGTCCATGCATCCGCTCCTTCTTCAGCACAGGGCCGAGATCGGTATTCTCTGCCGCCGTTCTCACGTGCGGCGCTTGGAGGTGTTCGGCTCGGCAGCTCGCGGAGAGGACTTCGACCTCCGGCACTCCGACATCGATTTTCTGGTGGAGTTCGACCGAACGCGGATCACGCCGACGTTGGGCACCTTCTTCAAGCTGCGCGATCAGTTGGCCGCCCTGGTGGGGCGGCCCGTGGATCTGGTGATGGCGGGAAGTATCCGAAACCCCTTCATCCAGGCCGACATCGAGCAGTCGCGCGAGACGATGTATGCGTCGTGAGCCTCGAGCGTACCTCTGGGATGTGCGGGAGGCGGCGGACACCATCCTGGAATTCACGCGCGGGCTTGCCCTCGACGACTATCTCGCCGATCGCAAGCTGCGTTCTGCCGTCGAACGGCAGTTTGAAATCCTCGGTGAGGCTCTGAACCAATTGTCCAAGGTTGCACCGGAGATCGCAGCAAGAATCCCCGATGTACCCCAGATCGTTGCCTTTCGAAACCTGTTGATTCACGGCTACGCAACGGTGGACCATCCCACGGTCTGGGAGACGGTTCAATCACAGGTTCCGGCCTTGCGCAACTGCGTGGCAGACCTGCTGGGTGCATACGATACAGCCGGTGCCTGAGTGCTGCCGCCCGGCTCCGGCAGGGTCCTGCGGGCAGACGGCGAAACCGATCCGGCAGCCCCTCCGTAAGCTACGCTGAAGACGCGCCGCTCGCGCAGGAGGTGCCCGTGCTTCGTGGATCCTCGCTCCGTCCATCCTGGCTGCTCACCGCCGCCCTGGCCGCCGGCTGCCTGACAACCTACGCCGCGACTCCCGCGCAAACGGAGAAGATCTCCTCCTTCGGGAGATACTCCGGCTACTCCGAGGCGGTCTATGACGGCTGGGTCCGCAGCTCGCGCTATGTCACCGTGCGCGACGGGACGCGGCTCGCCGTCGACCTCTTCCGGCCCACCCGCGGCGGGAAGGTGGCCGAGGAGAAGCTGCCGGTGGTCTGGACGCACAACCGCTACCGGTGCGCCGTGGTGGACGAGGGGAAGACATCCACCATCGTCGACACCTTCGAGTGGCTGCAGGACGTGCTCCGCCACGGCTACGTCGTGGCGTGTGTCGACGCCCGGGGAAGCGGCGCATCCTTCGGCACCTTCGAGGGGATGTTCAACCGGAAGGAGACGCAGGACGCCTACGACGTCACCGAGTGGCTGGCGGCCCAGAGCTGGTCGAACGGCAAGATCGGCATGTATGGGCGGTCGTATCTCGGCATCACCCAGTACATGGTCGCAGGGCAGAAGCCTCCCCACCTCAAAGCCATCTTCCCCGAGGTGGCGGTGGCGGACATGTATGAGCTGATCGAGAAGGGCGGCATCTACCATGGCCCGTTCATCGAGATGTGGAGCCAGGCGGTGCGACAGATGGACGTCGACCAGCCGTCAGCGCCGGTGGACGAGGACAGGGACGGCGCGCTCCTCCGGGCCGCCGTGGAACAGCACAAGGCGAGCCGCAGCGCGGCGGACATCTTCGCGGCCCTCTCCTACCGCGACAGCGTCGATCCGGTGAGCCGCGTCATGCCCTTCCGCGACTGGACGCCCATCACCTACCTGCCGGAGATCCGGGACTCGAAGGTGGCCGTCTACCACCTCGCCGGCTGGTACGACCGCTACGTGCGGGACCAGCTCGTGCTCTTCAAAAACCTCCGCACCAATCCGGAGCGCATCTCGATCGGTCCCTGGACCCACACGCAGCACGACCGCTTCGACTTCGCCGCCGAGCACCTGCGCTGGTGGGACTATTGGCTCAAGGGGATCGACAACGGGGTGATGCGGGAGGATCCGATCCACTACTACGTCATGGGCGCACCGGAAGAGCGGGCCTGGCGCTCTGCCCGCACCTGGCCTCTCCCCCAGGAACGGCGGACGGCATACTGGTTCGGCAGCGCAGGCGGCCTGGGTCCCCAGGCGCCGGAGACCCGAGGAGCGAAGGACGAATTCACAGTGGACTACACCGCCGCCATCGCGCCCGATCCGCGCTGGTCCGTGGACCGCCACGTCCCGGAGCTGTCAGCCAATGACGCCAAGGGGCTCACCTACACCACGCCGCCGCTGACCGCCCCCCTGGAGGTGACGGGCCACCCCGTGGTCCACCTCTGGGTCTCCTCCTCGGCGCCGGACGCGGACCTCTTCGTCTATCTGGAGGAGGTGGACGACAAGGGCTCCTCGCACTATGTCAGCGAAGGGATGCTGCGGGCCTCGAACCGCGCCACGGCCGACCCTGGCTACGACCTGATGGGGCTCCCCCACCACCGCGGGCTCCAGTCCGACCGCGCCGATCTGACCCCGGGCCAGCCCGTGGAGCTGGTCTTCGACCTCTACCCCACCTCGACCCTGTTCCAGCCCGGCCACCGTCTCCGGGTCACGATCACGGGAGCCGACAAGGCCAACGCCCGCACCCCCGAGCAGAACCCGCCACCCCGGCTGACGGTGTGGAGGGAGGCGGGACGAGGGTCGTATATCGAGCTGCCGGTGATTCCGTAACCCACTCGGGCTCACACCTCGAACCGAAGCTTCGGATTGGCTCTCGCCTTTGAGAGATAGTCCTGAAGCCGCCGCACAAGCCCTTCGGTGACCGCGCCCTTCGCCGTGGCGTCCCGGAAGAGGAGGAGAGCGGCGACCGCCTCGCGCTGCACCTTGAGAGACTCGAAGATCTCCAGCATCTCCACCGCCAGCTCCCCCACCTCGGCCAACCGTTCCTCCTTGAGATAGACCTGCGCCAGGTCCAGGCTCGCCAGCGCATAGTCGAACGGGAGCTTGCGCTCCACGAAATCGCGGCTCACCTCCTCCAGGGCCACGATCGCTTCGTCGTGCCGGCCCAGACAGGCCAAGGCGTTCCCTTCGAGCCAACGGGTCCTGATCAGGTCCAGATCGTTCTGGAGCCGCTCGGCCAATTCCCTCACCTCGGCGACGATCGGCAGCGCCTCTTGCGCTCGATCCAGGCGGATTAAGTTCGCAGCAAGGTTGAATCGCACTCCGAACAACAGGCGAGGTTGGCGGCTTCCATCAACACGGTGAGCTGCTTCCTGAAGCACCTCAATAGCAGCTTCGTGAGTCCCCCTCTCTTGTAAGGTGGCCGCCTTGTTGAGCAGGATCACGCCGATCTGGTCGGGCCAAGCCACCTCCAGGGCCTTGTCGTGGCACTTGATTGCCTCGTTGAAGTCCCGTTGATCTCTGTAGAGTGAAGCCTCCAGGTCAATCAGGCGCCCTTGGTCGAGAAGGCCCGCATCATCACCATCCTCCTTCCAAAGCTGGCGCGCATGGGCGAAAGCGTCCCGCGCCGCCTGGTACTCGTTAGCTACCCGAAGAGCATTAGCGTGGAAAGGCTCGGCAAAGCTACCAAGCCTCGAGCGCCAGGAATCCGGGCCGGGAACTCGTCGGGCGATCTCGCGGGCCAAGGTCGCCCACTCCAACGCCTCCTGCGCACTGTGGGCCGCTGCTCTCTCACTTTCATCGCATAACCGCACGCAGAGGAGCCAATCCTGAAAGGCTGAGGACTCTTCCACAAGAATCCGCCGCCGCTTCGCTGTGAACCGCTTTAGCCGTGTCAACAGGTCCTCGACCCGCTCCCGGTCGGCCGCCGTCGGCAACGCCGGCCGGCCACTTTCTCGAAGCGACCAGAGGACCTTAAGCTCCAGCCGTGCCAGGGCGATGGTGCGCTCCACGATGTCCCACACGGCACGCTTCACATCCTCGGGAGGCCGCTCCGTTCCTAAGAAGCTCGGCTCAGCAAGCTCGGGGCTCGCCAGTGCCCCGCGAATGAGCCGGATGAACGACTTGATGGCCGCTACCAAAGGAAACCGGAGCCCCCCCGCTTTTAAGATCCGTTCCATGGTTGCGGGGTGGGGGACATCTTCGCCGGATTCGTACCGTGAGATTCGGCTCGGATCCATCCGAGCCTCTTTGGCGAGCCTGTTCTGCTTCCAGCGTTTCAGCCAGCGGATAAACGCAATCAAAGCCCCTGGTTCGACCGGCTCCTCCTGGTCCTCGTCCTTTCCTCGGCGCATCAAAGATGACTCCTGGGTGGATAAGTTCAGCCCTCTCGCGGCACCATGTCCCAGGAAGGCCGGTCTGAGGGGGTACTACCGCCCGTTCCAGAGCCGCCTTCCTGAAAGGACTCCATGCGCCGCTCTCACTCTTATCGCGTCGTACTCGTTCTTTTCCTCGTAACAGCGCTCGGAACACCGCCGGTCTGGGGTCAGCCCGCTCGCAGTGAGGTAACCAGCGCCTTCAGCCTGGCCTTGGACGTCATCGTGGGCCTCTGGGGCGATGCGGGATGCATCATCGACCCTTATGGTGCCTGCGCTGCGATCCCGAGCACATCCGCCGCTGACGAAGGCTGCGGGATTGACCCGTATGGCGGCTGTTTCGCCCTCGAAGAAGGCTGTGGTCTCGACCCTCATGGTGGTTGCCCAGGCATCCATACCACGCCTTCCACTGACGCAGGCTGCGTAATTGATCCACATGGCGGCTGTTCAAACTGAAAGTCGTAAATTCCTCGGGGCGCACCCACTAGCTCTGCGCCCCCCTTTTTGAACCTGTGAACCACCTCACGCCGGGAACGCAATGAACTGCAGCTTCGAGCCGGTACGAGCCTTCTTCAAATAATTCTGAAGCCTCTTTACCAAACGCACCGTCACCTCTCGCCGCTCGGCTGCTTCACGGAAGAGGAGCACAGCGGCGAGAGCTTCGCGATGAACGGCGGCAGCCCTGAAGATCCTCACCATCTCTGCAGCCAATATCTGGACCTCGGCCAACCTCCCCTGCTCTCCATAGAGCAGCGCCAGATCAAGACTCGCGAGTCCGAAGTCATACGGCATGGTGCGTGAAGCGAAATCACGCCGGACCTGCTCAAGAGCCTCCACCGCTTGGTCCCGATGCCCAAGACCTTCCAGCACCTGTGCGTCGAGCCATAATGTCCTGGTGAGATCCAAGTCGTTCCGGAGCCTCGCCGCCATATCTCTTACCTCGCGTACAATTGGCACGGCTTCTTTGGCCTTCCCCGTGCGACAAAGAAGACTCGCCCAATTGAAGAGTAAGCCGAAAAAGAGCCGAGGGTGGCGCAGCTCATCGATCAAACTGGCGGCCTGTTTTAGGACTTCGATGGCCGCTACGTAGTCTTCTTTGACTTCAAAGGTGACTGCTTTGTTGAGCAGAATGACGCCGATCTGGTCGGGGTGCGCGACATCCAGCGCCTGCCCATGAAGTTTCAGCGCCTCATCGAACTTCCGCTGGTCTCGGCGCAGGGAAGCTTCCATATCAAGCGCACGCCCCTCGTCGAGCAGGCCGGCCTCGTCGGCTCCCCTCTCCCAGAGCTGCCGCGCCCCGGCGAAGACCTTCTCGGCGGCCCTCAGCTTCCCTTTCACGCGGAGGGCATTCGCGACGAAGGGTTGAGCAAAGCCGAGGAGCCGGGAACGGAAGGCTTCATCTCCAGGCACATGGCGCGCCACCCGGCAGGCCAGGACAGCCCAGGCCAGCGCCTGGCGCGCGCTGTGTGCCGCCCTCTTTTCGCTCTCATCGCAGAGCCGCACGCAGACCGCCCAGGTCTGATACTCCGGTGCGGCCTCCACGAGCACGCGGCGCCTCGAGCGGCTGCGACTCTTCAGGTGCCGAACCAAGGCTTCCGCGGCGGCCCGGTCCTTTCGGACGTGCTCCTCCCGGACCTCGCGCAACTCCTTCGCGCGGAGCAGGTCCGCGATCTCCCCGAGCCCGAACGCCACGGACCCGTCGATGATGCGCCACTCCTCGGGGGTCGGATCGACCGGAGAGACCGGGGCGGGGGTCTCCAAGTGGACCAGCCGCGCCGCGTTCACAGCCCGCTCGACCTTCTCCGGCCCGGCGCCGAGCCTGGTGGCCAACGATTCCAGCTTCTCCCGGTCCAGCTTCAGATCACCGTTCAGATAGCCGGAGATCGTGCTCTTCGAGCACCCTGCGGCGGTGGCGAGATCCTTGCCGGTCCAGCCGTGGGTCAAGAGCAGATTCCAGAGCGCCAAGCCGAGCACAGGTGGGACGTTCCCAGGCACGAGCCCTCCTTTCGAGCTGATCCTAAACCAGGAAGTGCTCGCCAGGCGGATTTCGTGACACGTCCGAGAGAGCCCGCCTTCTCCCCCACCGGAATAATTCGTGCGGGAAGCATCCAGGATGCGAAATGGGCTTCACCGCGTTCGAAGTGCCCGATCGACCCGTACTCTCCGCACTGCGGAGAAGCCCGCAGCCACCAACGGGTTGAAGGCTTCTGCCGGGATCCTTCTTTTCCCCGGGCGGGGGAGCTGTTCGCAAGGAGCTTCCCTGCCCGCCTTTTTACCCGTCGAAGGGGTGAGGATGAGGCCGCTGCCTTTGGACCATGGAACATCCGACCGCAGAGATCCTTCTCCGTTTCTCCCTGGCGACCGCCAGCCGGCAGGAGAGCCGCCAGGTGGTGAGGCACCTCCTCGCGCGGTGTCCGGCGTGCGCGGCGGTGCTGAAGGGCCTTCTCGCGCCGCCGGTGGACCCCGGGGTGTACGACCAGGCTCTCGACCGGCTCGCCGCGAGAGGGGCCGGTATCGTCATCTCCGGAAGACCTGCCCGCCCGCGGTCAAGCTCTGGCTGACCGTGGGGCTCATTCCCAAGAGCGCCAACGCTCTTGCGGAGGCGGGTTTTCATTCCTTGACGGACCTCGAAGGAGCGACGCGAGAACAGCTCCTTTGCATCCCGGGAGTCGGTCCCGGGGCGTTGGAGGTCTTGGAGGAAGTCCTCGCTCGGCCGCTCCCCCGGGAGCGCAAAGGACGAGACTCTCGACCGGCAACCCCGGCCTGGCCGGAGGTCGTCTGGCGCAAGCGCGGCCTGCCCTCCGCCGCCGCGATCACCTTCGCCCAGGTGGGCATGACGTTGGAGCGCTTGGGCTCCATGTCGCGCGAGGAGCTTCTCGGGATGCCTGGCGTGGGGCCTCGGGCAGCTCGCGCTTGCGGGCTGATGATCGGCAGGGAAATCCGTTCGCGGGCGTTCGATCCGGCCGCGGCTTTCTGGCGAAGCCAGGGCATCCGCCCCAAACCTGCCCGGGCCTTGAGCCGAGGTGGAATCGCCTCGCCCGACGACCTCCGCAAGCTCACCCGCGAGGAGCTGCTTTCCCTGCCAGGCATCGGAGTCGTCACTCTTCACCAGCTCGAAGAGCTCCTGGAAAGCAGAATTCCCAGCAGGGCCGATTACTGGGTCTCGCGAGGTCTGGTCCTGCCCATTGCCGAGGCTCTCGTTCGCGAAGGGATCTATAGCCTCGACGATCTCGGCAGGTTGACGCTCGAGCAGTTCTTATCGTTCCGTGGGCTCGGCGATTACGCTCTCGCGCAGTGCGAGAGGTTGCTCGGGTGGAGGCTCCCCGCCAGTGCCGCCTGCACCGAACAAAATTCCAGCATCGCTGACTCCGACACGTGAAGGCGCGGCGAAATGACCCAGCGCCGACTCCTTTTCCAGGCGGATCGGCACTTGTAAAGGGAGAGGGCCTCGATTTACAGAGGTTGCCGCTGGCCATAACATCTCTGCCGGGTCCGCAATAAATGCGCGTCCGATCTCACCGGGAGGTATTGATGAGCCGTCTGCATTTCGGTACTGCCGCCATCCTGCTCCTGCTGTTGTGTGCGCCGCTTCAGCTCTCCGCACAAGAAAGGGAAGCCCCCGCCGCCCGACAAGTTTCCGTGCTCGAATGGTTCTCCGGCCTCTGGACTGACTTCGCCGCCTGGTTGGCCGGCAAGGCGCCGTCTCCGCCTGACGATTCGGCACTAGTCGACGGCAGCTGCGCGATAGACCCATTCGGCTGTCCCCATGGAGGCTAGGGGTCACAAATTGACCGGTGGTCAAAAAAAGACCACTGGCGTCAAAGAACCTGCTCCTGTTATCATGCTCGCGTTGCAACCTTTCCTCAGAGGAGGCACGCGATCGTGGTCGAGTTTTCCAGCCCGGCAGCCGCCAGGTTGTTCCTGGCCAACTCGTCTTGCTCCGGCCGCGACCGGCTGACTGTCGCCGAGCACGGCTTTTCTCTTCGCTATACCGACCCGGCGGCCATGCTGGCCTGGTGCGAGGCCGCCGCGGTCCACATTCCCCCGTCGACACCGGCTGCGGAAGCCGGCATGCTGCTGGCGCACCTGGGGAATGCGCACCGGGTCTCGTGCAACTTCCGCGAAGCCGAGACCTACCTCCGGCAAGCCCTGGCGAAAGCTCCGGACAACCCGCTCATCCTGGAGTTCTACGCCTCTCTGCTCAAGGACATGCGCCAGTTTCACAAGGCGTTCTCGTTCCTCAGGCGTGCCGCGATGATCCGCCGCGGCACCGGCGACAACCCCAACCTCGTCACCACCCTCATGCAGTCGGCGCTGGTGCTCGATGAATCGGGCCTTCCCGACAAAGCGGCTGACAGCGTGCTGAGCGCCCTCGAGACGATCGGCTTGATGGCCCCGTCGGATGAGCGCGAGAGGCTGGCCCGGGCCGCCATCCAGAACCTGGCGACCTACCTGGTCAACGCGGGCAAACCGCAGAAGGCTCTGTGGATCGTCGGGCTCTGCAAGGAGAGGCTGATGCTGGGTGGCGAGGAAGTGGCACACCTGAAGATCGACTGGCTGATGGCCGACATCTCCGGCGCGCTCGGCGAGATCGACAACGCGGTGACGGAATATGAGGAAATTCGCAGGCGCTTTGCCGCGCTGGGACACGCGCAGGAGGTCGCGGTGGTGACGCTCGACCTTGCGCGGCTTCTCTTGAAGCCACGGCCGCTCCAGGCGCGCCAGGAGGCCCTCTCGGTCGCACCGATCCTCGACAGCCTCGGGATCCCCCCGGACGCTCGCGAGAGGAAGCTCCTTGCGGAGGTGGTGGAGAAAGGGTCCGAGGCCGCACTCCTCGAGCTCTCCACCATCCTCCGGTATAAAGCCCTAGCGCACGCGCTTGCCTGATCCTCTCTTGTCCCCACCGGGGGGCTCCGTCGGCTGGATTGATGCCCGCCACCTCCAAGGAACCGATGATCGTTTCGATGGTCAGAGGGTTCGTCCCTCGCAGGGCGCGGCTCATGTAACCGCGCACATGGCCCAGCCGCCTCCCGATCTCGTCGAGTGAGACGGGTCCCCGCTTGAGGGTGTCCTTCAGCACGTCCCTGGCGATCTCGACCGCCGATGGGTTCTCAGATCCGCGATGTCCTTTCATGCCCCACAGCATACCGCAGGTGGTCCCCACCAGACCACTATGAAGGCGAATCTGGTGCACAAAGGGGCTTGACAGGCCTCCTATCCGTCGCTTATCCTGCCTTCATGAGGACGTAATCAGCCTACGTGATGGCTCTACACCTCAACACCCGCCGCCATGGAGGTGGTGGGGAAAACCAGATAAAGGAGCTCGGATGAGCGAGCCCAATGTCCAGGAGCTGAAGGCGGAGCGCGTGCAGGAGGAGTCGCTGGCCGTGATGAGGAAGCGGGTGGCGGGGCAGGCCGACGCCGTCGGGTCTGCGATGGCTGTGACGCGGAACCAGGCGGAGCAGCGACTCAAGGCCGAGCGGGTGCAGTTGCGCCTGAAGCGGATGCAGGACTGGAAGATGCAGGCGGAGGGCAAGGCCATCGACCGGGTTCGGCAGTTCCCAGACCCGCTGGTGGCAGCCATCTACCTCGCTTTCTCCTCCCTGCTCGCGCGGCAGGTGGGCCAGCCTTTGCGCGTCATGGTGGCCGGCACGACCGTCGTCCTCGCCCTCACCGGCCACACCAAGGGGCCGGACAAGGGCATTACGGAAGACGTGCTCGATCTCGCCGAGCAGCTCGGATAGGGCGTTAACCAACCAAAGGAGAAAAGGATGCCAGGTCAATCGTCCGCGGACGTCATGAAGAAGCTGGAGTTGCGGAAGAAGTCTTTGGAAGCCAACAAGGCGGAGCTTCCCCAGTTCGAGATCCCCCTGCAGAAGGTCGATGCTACGTTGACCGAGATGAAAAATCTCGCAGCGCAGCAGGCGAGCCTGACCGCTTCCAAGCAAGACACCTCGAAGCGTCTGGTGGAGCTCAACCGCGAGGGGCGAGCGCTGCTGACCTTCGTGGATGCCGGGATCCGGCAGCACTACGGCACCCGGTCGGAGAAGCTGGTGGAGTTCGGCCAGAAGCCCTTCCGTAGCCAGCCGCGGGTGAAGCTGATCGAGGCGGATGACAAGCCGGTGACTCCAGACGCCGTCTCGGTCGAGCCGCCGGCCCGCACGCCGACCAAGTAATTCCCCTGCTTGACGGTTTCCGATGGGGGCGTGGCCACGAGCCACGCCCCTCTTTCTTGTTCCCTCACCTTCCTTTCAGGAGCACAGCGCTACGCCACCACAGTAAGGCTCTGCCTGACCGTGGAAGCGGCCTGCTTGACGGCGGAGTGGCTCAGCCTGGCCGCGGAAGAGCTCGGTCTGACCGAAACACTTCTCGGCCTGACCGCAGAAAGGCTGAGAACGACCGCGGAAGCGCTCTGCGTGACCGAAGAAATGCTCGGCTTGACCGAGGACGCGCTGAGCCTGACCGCGGAAGTGCTCGGCTCGACCGGAGCCGGATTGAGCTCGATCGAGGTCAAGCTCAGCTCGAGTGGAGTCAAGCTCAGCCTTGCCTCGGTCAGGCTCGACTCGGCCAGTGTCAGGCTCAGCTTTTCTGCCGTCAGGCTCGCTTCAGCCGGCGTCAAGGCCAGCCCTGCCGCGGTCAAGCTCGGCTCAGCCGGTGTCAGGCTTACCGTTTCCTGGATCGAGCTCGGCTCTGCGGGCGTCGAGATCAGCCCTTCCGGAGTCACGCTCACCTCGGCCGACGTCAGGCTCACCGTTTCCAAGGTCGAGATCTCCTCGGCCGGCTTCAAGCTCACCGATTCCGGGATCAAGCTCGACTCGGCAATCGGCAGGCTGACCGATTCCGAGGTCAAGCTCAATTGGAAATGCGTCCAGCTCAACCGTTCCCGGGGCAAGCTCGGGTCGGACGGAGTCAAGCTCAGCCTTTCCCCGGTCACACTCGCCTCAGCCGGCTTCGAGCTCAGCCTTTCCGGGGTCAAGGACACCTCGGCCGGATCCTCGATGCCGGCGAGCACCTCGAATCGCTTCCGCGGTTGGGGAGGCAGGTCCCGGAAGCGAGAGACCGTGACGGCTCAGCGATCAAAAAAGCCCTGGGACTTCGAGTAGCCAGGAGCTACCCCTCCACCACCAGCTGCACGTACGGCGGCGTCGGCTGGATCGCGGAGCGCTACGAGGCGCGGTCGTGCGGAATTCCCCCTGAACGACTTCGAGTTCCTCCGCCAAGCTATTGCGCCTTTCCCGCGGACCCGCTAGAATTCCGCGTTGTCGCGACCGAATTGTGGCGGATTGATTCCATCTTGACCGGCTCACAGGTGGCGGCCCATCATGAAAGCGTGGGATCTATGAAGACCATCACGGCCGTTGTGCCGGAGGACCTCCTGAGGGAGGCCATGGCAGTGACGAACAAGGGGATCGCAGAGACCCTGATCGAGGGTCTCGAGTTGGTGCGCCAGGATCGGTTTCGGGAAGCCCTCGCGCGCGCAGCCGACGCTTTGGGGCGGGATCGGGAGACTCTCGATGTCGCCGAGGAGTTCCTTCCCCTTGACAACGAAGCGCTGGAGCTTGCCGAGACCTCCGCGGGGAAACAGCGTGCTCGCTCCGAGCGCGGGGCCGATGAATGAGGCGCGGCGAGATCTGGGTCGCCAATCTCAATCCGAATCGCGGGCAGGAGGTCGGAAAGATACGTCCCGTTGTGGTGATCCAGGACGATCGTCTTCTCGCGACGGCATTGCCGACGGTCTTGGTTCTGCCTCTGACAACTCAGGTCAACCCAGAATTTGAGCCGCTCCGGATCACCGTCAGGGCTCGGGAGAAACTGCACCAAAACTGTCAAATCATGGTAGAGCAGGTCCGGACTCTCGACCGCACACGGGTTGGAGAGGGTCCCTTGACCCAACTGACGGAACTGGAGATGGCAGCTGTCGAGCGGGCGCTAGCTGGAGTGCTCGGTTTGCGGCTGGCATAAACCAGGGTAGTTAGGTCGTGTCTACCTGTGTGTTGGTGCTGGAGGGGATGCAGGCGGCAGGATTGTGATGCAGCGGGTTTGCCAGTCCGGCGACCAACCCGGGAGCGCATGAACGGGGCCGTGCAAGCCCTGGTAGAGCAGGTGCTTCTCGACCTCGCCTTTCTGCTGGCAGGTATCGATGTACTTGGTTGCGCCGGAGGCGATCAGCCTCTTGTTCGCCTCGGCGAGGCGCGCGATGAAGTCCTCAGCTGGCTGCGGTGGGAGGCCCTCGGCGATCAGGCGCCTGTCGACCTCCAGAAGCTCCTGGAGAGGATCGAGAAGTGCCTTCGTATCGGCCTTTACCTTTTGAAGCGAAGCGGCGAAGTCGTTGGTTTCCTTCACCTGTGCTTCAATGGCTGCCTGATCTCGGGCAGCGTTGCGCGCCGCCTCGCGGGCTGGCCAGAAATAAAAGGCGAGTACTACGCTGAGCGCCACCACCAAGACATAGGTGAGCGGCGTCAACCTCAGCAGATGGTCAGACCGCTGAGATGGAGTCACTCCTCGATTCCCCTCAGCGCGCTGATGTGACGTCGTCGGCGGATGCGGCCTCGCTGGCACGAAGCAGCCACCGGTTCAGCCGCTCCAGATCGGCGCACCCGAGGATCTCCTCCAGGTACGCCGGACTGACGGCGATTCCGCGCGCTTCCAGGATCTTGAGGATGGATCTCGCAACTCCTCTGGCTTCTCCCCTGACCTCTCCCCGGGTTTCAGCCGCGGCTTCCAGATTCAGAATTTCCGGATCACCCTGGGCGACCAGGGCTTGGACCACCGCCTTGGGGACCAGCGCGGCATCGAGCAGAGCCGCGACCGGAAGCGGCGCCCCGAAGCACGGATCCTCGATCGAGGACCCCGGATCCAAAAGACGCCAGCTCCCGCTCTCGCCAGACCACTCGCAGACCCTGCGCTGGCCCTTGACCCAGAGCCCGAAGATGCGGCGCACGCCACGGCGGTGCATCACTCCGGCCTTCTCCGTCGCTTTCCGTTCGGTCTGCGTCGAGACCACCTCGAAGGCGATCTCCTCCAGGTAGCGCCGGCCGGTCGCCGGATCGGTCCCCTCCCTTCGCACGCAGGTATCGCTGGCGAAGTCCGAATCCGCCGCGAAGCGGGTGATCAGGTCCGCCGAAGCGACGAACCCCGGAGCGATGTGGACCCGCAGCAGAGTGTCGAGGTCGACCTGCTTGTCCCCGTGAGGCGCCTCGGCAGGGTGTGCCACCACCCGGCGGCCCGCGATGATCTCGTCACGCGTGACCTCCGGCACCACCAGGTGGTCATCGACCGCCGGGAACGATCCACGGCCCGGCTGATGCAGAGACACGCCGGCCGGCGCGGGCGCACTGAGACTCACTCCTGAGCGTTTTTCGTCCATTGCCGACATTATAGCAGAGACCGGTCCTCGGTCGAGGAACCCGTCGGCGCGCGCCCTACTCCTCCACCACCAGCTTCACGTACGGCGGCGTTGGCTGGACCGCGGAGTAGTCGTTCTCCATGATCATCACGCCGCCGTTGCGGCCGACCTCTTTGAAGCCGGCGAACTTGTAGGTGATGAGCATCTGGCGGTTGCGGTCGGTCGAGACGAACTCGGCGCGCAGCTTGACGCCGGCCTCCTTCGCGCGGCGCGCCAGGTAGTGGATCATCACCATGCCCACGCCCTTCGACATCACGCGGCAGGACATCAGGAGGAGCTTGATCGTCCAGACGTCCGGGTCGTGCTCGATCAGGGTCAGGCCGATCTTGCCGTACGAGCCGTGCCTGTCCTCCAGCTGCGAGATCAGCAGGTGGTGGCGCGGCGATCGGCTGAGCTCGTCCAGCTCCTCGTAGGAGTAGGTGTAGCCGGTCGTGTTGAGCTGGTTCGTCCGCACGGTCAGCTCCTCGGCGCGCTTCAGGTCCTCCTCGCGCGCCGGGTGGATGGTGAACACCATGTCGAGCGTCGCGAGGAACTCCTCCGTGGGGCCGACGTACTGCTCCTCCTCGCGGTTGCGCCGGATGTCGGCCATGTACATCTGGCGGCGCAGGCGCGAGTCGTCGGTGATGAAGCGCGGCATGAATTCCGGGCGGTCGAGCAGGCCGTCGAGCACGCCCGAATCGATGCACAGCACCTTCTCGTGGGTGAAGGCGACTTCCTCGCGCTCGAACGGCTGGTCGTCGACGAAGGCGATGGCGTCCAAGCCGATGTTGATGTCCTTGGCGATCTGGGCGACCGAGCCGGATTTCGGGTTCCAGTTGATCTGCGGATAGAGGAAGTACTCGGCGATGCCGAATTCCTGGAGCTTGGCCATCGCGAGGTCGTGCTCGTTGCGGCTGGCCACGGAGTGCAGGATGCCGCGCTCGTCCAGGGTCTTCAGGATCTCGACCACGTGCGGGCGGAGCACGACCTCGCGGTCTTCCAGGAGGATGCCGTCCCAGACCGTGTTGTCGAGGTCCCACACCACACACTTGATGGTCTGCTTCATGTTCAAAGCTCCTGAAAATCGAAGCGGGCGATCGTCATCTGCTGGATCTGGGTGCTCCCCTCGATGATCTCCATCACCTTCGCGTCGCGGAAGTAGCGGGAGACCGGGAAGTCGTCCGTGCAGCCGTTGGCGCCGTGGATCTGCACCGCGTCGGTCGCGGCCTTGGCGGCGACGGTCGAGGCCAGGTACTTGGCGGCCATGGTCTCCATGAAAGCGCCCGGATCGTTCATCTGCCGCAGGTAGCCGGCGCGCAGGCACATGAGGCGGGCGGAGCGCACCTGGACGATCATGTCGGAGAGCATCGCCCGCACGAGCTGGTGGTCGAAGATCGGCTTGCCGAACTGCTCGCGCTCGCGGGAGTAGGCGAGACAGGCGTCGAGGCAGGCCTGGGCGATGCCGACCGAGCCGCAGGCCACGCTGTAGCGCCCCTGCTCCAGCGCCGCGGCGACCACGTGCGACACGCCGAAGCCCGGGCGGCCGACCATGTTCTCCGCCGGCACCTTGCAGCCGTCGAAGAACATCTCCGCGAGCATCGAGGCGCGGGTGCCGAGGAGACCCTTGATCGGCTCGACGCGGAGGCCGGGTGTGGTGCGCTCGATCAGAAACGCGGTGGGCTTGCCCTCGCACTGCAGGAAGACCAGGAAGAGATCGGCGATCTGGGCGAAGGTGATCCACTTCTTGCGGCCGTTGACCACCCAGCCGTCGCCATCCTTCTCCGCGGACGTCTGCACGCCCTTGGCGTCGGAGCCGGCGGTCGGCTCGGAGAGAGCGAAAGCGCCCAGGACCTCGCCTCGCACCAGCTTCGGCAGCCAGTGCTCGCACTGCGCCCGGCTTCCCCAGCGCAGGATGCCCTGGCAGGCCATGTCGTGCACGGTCAGGAGCGACCGGGTCGACGAGCAGGCGCGGCCGATCTCCTCGGTGAGCAGGCCGTAGGTGATCATGTCGAGGCCGGGGCCGCCGTGCTCGGCCGGCACGATCGATCCCAGCCAGCCGCGCCCGGCGAGCTTGCGGATAATCTCGGGCGGGAGCGCCTCTTCGCGATCCCATCGGTCCGCAAAGGGGGCGATCTCCGCCTGGGCGAAGGCGCGGTATTCGGCGCGCGCCGACCGCTGCTCGGGAGTGAGCTCCAGCTTCATGCCGTAGCGGCGGGAGCCGCAGCGCCGCTCTTCCTGGCGACCAGGTTGGAGATGGCCTCGATCGAGCGGAAGTTGTCGAGATCGAGGTCCTCGTCCTCGACGCGGATCCCGAACTCCTTCTCGACGAACGCGACGAGCTGCATCGCGAGGAGGGAGTTCACGAAGCCGAGCGCGAAGATGTCCTCCTGCGGCTGCAGGTCGTGGTTCTTGAAGAAACGGGAGAGAAACTCCTTGATCTTGCCTTGTGTCTGATCCATGGTCGATCCATCCATTCTCGCGCGAAGTGTCACAGCGAGGCGCTGTAGTCGTAGAAACCTTTTCCGTTCTTCCGCCCGTGGAGGCCGGCGTCCACCATCTTCTTGAGCAACGGAGCGGGACGGTACTTGCTGTCGCTGAAGGACTCGTGGAGAACCTCGATCGAGTACAGGATGGTGTCCAGGCCGATGAGGTCGGCGGTCTCCAGGGGGCCCATCTTGTGCCCGAAGCAGGTCTTGAACAGCTGGTCGACCTGCTCGGCCGTGGCGACGCCGTCCTGCACCAGGAAGACGGCCTCGTTGATCGTCAGCATCAACACGCGGTTGGAGACGAAGCCCGGGGAGTCGTTGACCAGGATGCAGTCCTTGCCCAGCTGGCGGAGGAACTGGCGGGCGGTCGCGATCGTCTCCTCGCTCGTATGGTAGCCGCGGATCGCCTCGACCATCGGCTTGAGCGGCACCGGGTTCATGAAGTGCATGCCGATGACCTTCTCCGGCCGCTTGGTGAGAGCGCCGACGCGGGTGATCGAGTAGCACGAGGTGTTGACCGCGAAAACCGCCCGCTGCGGGCAGATGACGTCGATGCGGGGATAGATCCGGCTCTTGATCTCCCATTTCTCGGGGACGTTCTCGACCACGAAGTCCACCTCGGAGAGGTCTTCGAGGCGGGTGGTGAACGCGATGCGGCCGAGCACGGTGTCGGCCGGCTCCGGCTTCGCTCCGCCCTTCTGAAACATCCCCTGGAAGCGGAGGTTCTTGCGGATCTCGTCGCGCGCCCGTCCCAGCACCTCGTCCGCGATGTCCACCAGGACGGCCTGATGGCCGGTCTGGGCCAGATTCTGGGCGACACCGACACCCATCACACCGGCGCCGATCACGCCGACTGTACGAATTTCCATGTCCGATCCCCCTCCTGAGCTTGGAATCTCTGCGGCCCGTCACACCCGCGCGCCACCGGCCGTGGGCCGGCATTGTAGCCCACGGGTCAGCGCGCGGGGGGCGCCGCGGCGGTCACAAGGTACGGTGCCGGCCGCCCGGTGAGGTGGGACAGAGTCCCCGGAAGGGGTGAGGCGGTTGGCTCGATCCTTGCTGAGGACCGGGACGTGCGGCGAGGCCGGCAGACCGGCCCCAGCGGCCAAGGAGGCTCCCTTGAATGACTTCCCAGGTAGTACGGCGACGGGTACCCTTCTCCTCGCTGGTCTCGCCCTCTTTTCTCTCTCCACTCCGGCGGCGGCACAACCGGTCCATCCGATGACCGCCGAGCAGGTCGACTGCGAGGCCGGCCAGCTGCGGGCCATCCTCGCCCGTTCCGCCATCCTGTTCGGCCCGGCGTACGACGACCGGGCCGCCATGTTCCTGTTCAGCTACAGCTCGGCGGCCGGCAACCTGGCCGGTCTGGGCCTCATGGAGCAGCACGACCTCGACGGCAACCCGGCCGGCGCCGAGCGCCAGGTGACGTTCTCGGTGGCGCCGAGCACCTCGAAGCTCCTGCGCAACCCGGCGCGCCGGCAGCTCAACACGTTCTTCCTGGTGCGCGACGACATGAACACCGACCTGTCGAAGCTCGATCAGGCCTATGCCATGGCGGTGGTGCTCGATCCCACGCTCGATCCGCAGCACAACCAGGAGCCGTCGTCGCTCCTGATCATCAACAACCTCACCGACGACGAGGGGGGAGTGGCCGCGGAGTCGAGGGCGGGCCGCGGGCTGCAGCAGATCCTCTCGCGCTGTGCTCTGGCCTTCACGTCCACGGACCTCCACATCTTCTCCGTGCTCGCGCGTACGCTGCGCTTCGCCGCCTCGGACCCGGCGAGCTCCGCCGGACGCATCCACAAGCTCGCGGCCGTCTATCGCGGCGCCGCGGCCGAGCCGATCTCCGGAGGCGTCCGCGCCAGCTACCGGGTCGACGTCTTCCCGATCAACGGGAAACAGGAGCTCGGGCGCGTCTCTCTCGAGATGACGGTCGATCTGGCCGACGACGGAACGCTGGGCGAGGCGCGCCTGCGCGTCCTGCCGGCCTGCGCCGCGACCGGCGAGCTGCACTGCTCGACCGCCGCGACCCGCGTCGACGTGTCGGTGATCCATCCCGTCTTCGGCAACCAGAAGTGGAGCCAGCCCGCGCCGACCGCCTGCTGGAAAGGGGACAGCTGCCCGTCCGAGGTCAGCTTCTCGTTCGCCGAGCGCCTCCAGGGAACGACCTGGCTGCATCCATAGCCTACTTCGTACACTTTTTTTAAAAACTCTGCTGCCGGCGAGCGATTCCGCGACGCAATTTGCCTTGGCGTCGCGGTAAGGTAGGGCTTCCGCTGCGTAAAAGTGGTAAGTTGCGACTTCCGTTTTGCGGTTGCGAGAGGAGGTCCGCCATTCCGGTGCATTCACGAGATCAGGCCGTCTGTGCCGGCCCCGCAGACGAGCGCGCAGACCGAGAGCCCCGGCGCCGCGACGCGGCCCGAGAGGAGAGCCGCCACGGCCGCCGCGCCGGAGAGCTCCGCCGCCACGCCCGTCTCGAACCAGAGCCAGCGCGCCGCGTCGCGCATCTCGTCGTCGTCGACCAGGACGATCTCG
This sequence comes from Thermoanaerobaculia bacterium, assembly GCA_035637095.1. Taxonomy (GTDB): domain Bacteria; phylum Acidobacteriota; class Thermoanaerobaculia; order Multivoradales; family UBA5704; genus UBA5704. The sequence continues at coordinate 4,447 of DASPXX010000316.1, read as the reverse complement.
TCGACGGTCCGGCGGATGATCTCGAGGTTGATCGCGGCGCTCGCCCGCGGCGCCAGCGTGTTGGCCGCGGTCGCGATCCGCTCCAGCTCGACGACCCGGCCCGCGCGGAGGCTCTCGTAGAGGGTCGGCGCGCCCACCGGCTCGACGCCGACCACGCGGATCTCGGGACGGAGCGCCTTGACGGCCGTCGCCACTCCGGAGATCAGCCCGCCGCCGCCGATCGCGACCAGCACCAGGTCGGTCTGCGGACCGTCTTCGAAGATCTCCAGGCCGATGGTGCCCTGGCCGGCGATGACCGCCGGATCGGCGAACGCGTGAACGTACGTCGCACCGCTGCGGCCGGCGGCGTCGCGGGCCGCCGCGTCGGCCTCGTCCCAGACGCTCCCCTCCCAGACCAGCCGGGCGCCCCAGCGCTCCAGCTTCTCCGCCTTGGCGGGTGGCACGTTGGCCGGCAGGTAGATGGTCACGGGCGCGCCGGCGAGGTGTCCGGCATAGGCCACGCCGAGACCGTGATTGCCGCCGGACGCGGTCACCAGGCCGCGGCGGACCTCCTCCGGCGCCAGGGTGAGCACCTTGTGGGTGGCGCCCCGCGCCTTGAACGAGCCGGTGACCTGGAGCGATTCCAGCTTGAGGGTGAGGCTGGCGCAGGGGACGGAGCGCAGCAGGGGACCGGCGCTGAGGAGGGGGGTCCGGCGGACCCGCTCGCCGAGCAGAAGCCGGGCACGCTCGATATCGCGAAGTCCGACCGGAAGTCCGCTCATGACGCTTGCCTTACGCCTCTCTTTCGCCTATACTTCCGCCCATGAAGAAGAACCCCACCCCGTTTCCGGCCCATGGCCTCGGGCCCGCCGGGACATTATCAGGAGACAGGAGCCGTGCGTAATTCTGTGCTGACCGGACTGGGCCATGCGCTGCGCTGGCTGCGGGACCGGCATGGCAGGAAGCAGTACCAGGTGGCGGATGCCGCCGGAATCACCAAAGGCATGCTCTCGGCGTACGAGACGGGGCGTCAGAACCCCTCGCTCGACACGCTGGAGAAGCTGCTCGACACTCTCGGGTGCGACCTGTACGACCTCCACAACGCGCTCCAGATCGTCAACGGCCGGCCGACGATTCCCCGCAACCGGGAGTCGGATGGGCGATGGCGGAGCGGAGCCGACGTGGGAGTGTCGGCCCTCGACGTCCGCCAGCTCCTCGGGTTGACCGGTCCGCTGGGAGCCGAAGAGGAAGAGGCGCTCCAGAGGCTGATGGAAGCGTTCCACGCGCTCCTCAGCATCTGGCGCCGCAACGCTCTCGGCAGCGGCGGAGCGACCGCCTGAGAGCCTTCGAAGAGCGTCCGTCCGCCGGCCGGCGGCGGCCGCTGGTCAGGTTGTGGCGATCAGACGCGAGAGGACCCGGCCGAGCCGCCGGATCCCCTCTTCGATCCGCTCCGGAGGACAGTTCCCGAAGCTCAGGCGCAGGCAGTGGCGGATGCCCGCGGCGTCGGCGGCGGCGAAGGCCTCTCCAGGGGCGAAAGCCACCTGCTCGGTCTCGACCGCGACACGGAGCAGAGCCGTCGCGTCGATCGACCGCGGCAGCTCGACCCAGATGTAGAAGCCGCTGGCCGGCCGGTTCCAGCGGACCCCGGGCGGCATGTGCGCCGCGAGCGACGCGAGGATGGCGGTGCGGCGGCGGAGATACTCCTGGCGCAACGTCTGGAGGTGCTCCGGCAGGCGCCCCGCCGCAAGGAACGCCGCGACGGCGCGGTGGCCGAGAGCCGCCGTGTCGACGTCGGCCGCATGCTTGAGCATGGAGAGGCGCGGGACGAGCGCTTCGGGGACCACCGCCCAGCCGGCCCGCAGCGCCGGTGCCAGGATCTTGGAAAAGGAGCCGACGTAGAGTACCCAGTCCTCGTCCAGCGCCCGCAGAGCGGGTTGGGAGCCCTCGCCGAGGAGGCCGTAGGTGTCGTCCTCGATGAGCGGAACGCCGTAGCGGCGGGCCAGCTCCACCAGACTCCGGCGCGACTCCGGCGGGAGGCTGACACCCAGCGGGTTGTGGCTCTCGGGAATCAGATAGAGGAAGGCCGGACGCGCTCCGCCGGCCAGAGCGGCGGCGACGGCCTCGACGTCGATGCCGCGGTCCGCGTTGGAGGGCACCGTGAGGATGCGCGGCGCGAAGCGGCGCACGGCGAGCCGGATTCCGTCGTAGACCGCCTCCTCCAGCAGGACCTCGCCGCCGGGATCGAGCAGGAGGTGGGCCAGGAGGTCCACCGCCTGGGTCGCGCCGGTGGTCACGAAGACCTGCTCCGGCCGGCAGCGGACGCCGCGCCCGGCCATCAAGCCGACGATCTGTTGCTTGAGCTCCGCGAGAGGGAGGGTGTACTGGAGGGCCAGCGGATCGGTGAGCAGCACGCGCGCCGTCTCCTCGGCGAGCGCCTCGCGGGGAAACAGCTCGGTCGCGGGAAGCCCCACGGCGAACGAGAGAACGCCCGGGCGCGACGCGAGCTCCATGACCTCACGCAACGCCGAGCTGCCCATCCCGCGCACGGACTGCGACAGCCGCAGCTCGCGGGTGGCAGCGATTTCCTGCGATTCGGCCATCTATGAAAGGAGTGCAGCTCGCCGCGGCAAACGCGCCGGCGCCAGGATTCTAACCTCCCGAGTCGATCCCGGCGAGGAGCTGCTCCGCCTCGTCGGCCGCCACCGGAAGCGCCTCCACGATCTCGCCCTTCGGACCGGCGGGTGCGAGCAGCGCCTTCCAGCGCGCGAGCCGCGCGCTTCCATACTCTTCGAGCGACGAGAGCGGCTCCGTGCCGGTGAGGATCCGTCCGCACCGGGCAGCCAGCTCCCGGGCTTCCAGGATGCCCTCGTTCATGCTCTGCACGCCGAAGGGGAACGCCAGGTGGGCCGCGTCGCCGGCGAGCCAGACCCGGCCGCATCCGAACGAGGCGGCCAGAGCGCGCTCGAAGCGCACCGCGACCGACCACATCAGGCGCCCCGTCGGCTCCGGGTGCCAGGGCAGCCGCTCCGCCGCGAGCTCGTGCAGCTTCCCGTCGTCGAGCGTGCTCGCGAGCCACGGAACGATCGACGGCAGCCGGCTCTTGCCGCGCGCCGCGGTGGGATCTTCGTCCTCGGGAAGCTCGAAGCCAAGACGGGTGCGCTCCCCCGGCAGCGGCCACCAGACGCTCCGCAGACCGCCGGCGAAGGTGATCCGCAGCTCCCGCCGGGCGCCGTCCCCCGGCAGATCGGCGGGAAGGCTCTCTCCGTCGAGCTCGAAGACGGCGACCGTTCCCGACGGCCCGGCCGCCTCGCGCTCGATCCCGAGCTGGCGGCGCACCAGCGACCCGTGGCCGTCCGCGCCGATGACCAGCGGAATCTCGCGGTCGAAGCTCTTCCCGACCACGCCACCGGTGTGGGCCACCGCGTAGCCGGACGAGTCGGAATCGATGCGGTCGATCGAGCAGGCGACCGGCCCGTCCCCGCCGGCATCGAGCCGGCTCAGGCGATGGCGCCAGCGCACTTCGACCCCTGAGTCCTTGAGAGCGGCGAGCAGGACCTGCTCGAGCTCGCTCTGCGGCACCACCAGCACGAACGGGTGCGCCCGCTCGAGCCTCCCCAGATCGAGCTCGGCCCGGCGGACCGCGCCGTCATAGAGGGCCACCCGGTCGACCCGGTTGCCGCGGGCCATGAGCTCAGCGCCGACCCCGAGCTCCGCAAGCCCATCGAGAGCCGCCGGATGGAGGGCCAACGCGTAGCTGAGACCCGTCCTCCGCTCCGCCTCGTCAATGATCTCGACGCGACGATGCCCGTCGCGCACCAGGGTGAGCGCCGCGGTGAGACCGACCGGGCCGGCCCCCACCACCAAAGCGTCGATCGTCCGCTCCAGGGTCATGACCAAACCGCCTTTCTAGATTCACAACGTCTGCGAGCATACCCAATGGCGCGCGGCGCGCGCCACCCTCCCGGGTGGGAAGATCAGACGAGGAGCTGCCCTTGCAGCACGGTCACCGCCTTGCCACCGAGCTTGACCCGGTCCCCTTCGACCCGCACCCGCACGGCGCCGCCCCGCGCCGAGGCCTGCCAGGCCAGGAAGGACGTCCTGCCCAGCCGCGCCGCCCAGTACGGGCCGAGGGTGCAGTGGGCCGAGCCGGTCACCGGATCCTCGTCGACCCCCGAGCCCGGTGCGAAGAACCGCGAGACGAAGTCGTAGGGTCCTCCGGAAGCCGCCGCCGTGACGATCACGCCGCGCACGGGGAGGGTCCGCAAGCGGGCGTGGTCGGGCGTCGCGGCGCGGACCGCCTCCTCCGACGGCGCCTCGACGAGGTAGTCGAAACGGCTCTTGCCGACGAACCGGGGCTCCACGCCGAGCGCCTCGGCGAGCCCCTCCGGCGGCTCGACCTCGTCGGCGGTCCTGGCCGGGAAGTCCAGCTCGATCAGATCCTCCCGGCGCTCGGCCGTGAGCAGACCGG
>DASPXX010000315.1:0-8049 GCA_035637095.1 Thermoanaerobaculia bacterium | reverse complement strand
CCCTTCACCGTCTTCTCTCTCGCCATGATGCGTCTCCTTTCTGCCGGGGTGATTCCCGGCATCGAGAAGGGTAGAGGGATGAGAACCGGCCGGGAACCTTCAGGGTGGGATTCCCAAATTTTTGCAAAGTGAGCCGACTTTTTGGACTTTTGGGGCTCTCGGCGGAGCCGTTCAGCCCTACTGTGTGCCGGTACACAGATCCGTGCAAACCGGGCAAAGGGAGTTCTCGCAGGTCCCCTCGAAGGTCAGGGTGCCCGCGATCACTCCGCCTTGCACGAGCGGGAACTGGTCGAGACGGAGCAGTGTCTCGCTGCTGAGCTGCAGTTTCTTGACAGGCCGCTGTCTCTTCATTTCGCCGATCCTCCATGGGGAGAATGCTGCATCGTTCGGGCGAGGACCCACGTGGCCCTCACCTTAAAGAGTGCGGCCGGCGGCCATGGCGAGACCGATGATCTACAGCAACTTGTCGGGGCGTGATCGGCAGATCCCGGCCGCGCTGGCGGTCCGGGAGCTACGGACCACAAGTCCCGATTGTGGCAAAATGGTGCCGACTCAGGCCTCTTCGAGCTCGCTCTCGCGAAGCTGGCGCCAGTTGGCCTCGATCCCGAGCCGACCCTGGAGTGCCAGAAGCTCTTCCTTACGGCGCAGCCGAATGAACTCCTTGAGCGCATCCCTTACGGCCTGAGTCTTCGTCGTCGCGTGGGTAAGCCGCATGAGGTCAGCAAACAGGCCATCTTCGATGTGGATTGTGGCTCGCATACAGGAAGCCTCCTTTCGCCTGCCATTGGGCAGCATACATTTCCCGCCGCCGTGGGTGCCACGCACCAGTCAGACGGGCACACTCACCTGGTGCCGGCGCGGGCGATCACGCCGCCGAACGGGCGGCACCGAGCCGGACCTGATCAAGACGATCCGAGGCACGATCGAGTGACCACCGCGTGACCTCCGAAGGAGGAAAGCAGGTTTCCGCCTTCTGTACCTCCGTCGCCGAGAAGTGCGCTACACTCGTAGAGGACGAACGAGGGTTGCGATGGTCAAAGGCATAGAAGCAGCCGTAGCGAAGCTCAGGGTAGATCCCGAGCATCCGGTGACGGCCGAGATCGATGGTCTCGTTCTTGAGGTCCGCTACAAAGGCCGGCGAACGGCCGCCGATCTCTTCCGAGACATCGAGCCCCTGGATGACGCGTCCGCAGAAGAGATGCTGCGGGCCATCCGGGAATCCAGGGAGAACGCCAGGGAACAGGCAGCGACCCAGGAACCGCCTGAGCTTTGACCTACGTCCTGGATACCAATATCTTCATCGCCGGGCTCAATGGAAATACCAAGGTGCTGCGGCGCCTCGGTGCATTGAACCCAGAGGACATCGTTCTCTGCGCCCCCGTGCTCGCCGAGCTCGAATACGGAGCTCGCTTCTCCGGCCGGGTGGAGGCCAATCTTGAGAAGATCAAGACGCTCTCAAGCCGGATGCGCTTTCAGGTCTTCGGTGACGCGGCGGCGCGGCGCTTCGGAACCTTGAAGGCGGAGCTGCGGCGGTGCGGCACGCCCAAAGCGGATTTCGACCTGTCGATCGCTGCGATTGCCTTTGATCTCGAAGCAACTCTGGTTTCCGACGACCGTGCTTTCCACGAGGACCCGATTCCCGGCCTCGCGATCGAGAACTGGCTGCTGGGTTGAGGTCGCAGGCACACTCGCCCGCTGCCGGCGCGGGCGATCAAGCCGCCGAACGGGCGGCAGCGCGCATGACCACTGCGAGCGTCCCGCCGGGCCGCACGGAGGGCCGGCGGCTCCCGCTCAGCCCGCTCCGAGCCGCCCGAGCCGGGCGAGATCGGACTGCCAGGACCGGCGCTCGCGGGCCTCCCGCTCGAACAGCTCTTCCGTCTTGCTCAGGATCAGGGTGTACGGCCGCCCCGAGCGCCGTGTTTCGTGGCGCACGGGGAGCTCGGAGGCATCGATCCGTTGATGAATGTGTCCCCGGCTCTGTTGGGCGAGCGGCCATTCGAGCCGCTGGCGGACAGGATCGGCGAGGAAGGCGCCCAGCCTGCTGCAGAGCTCGCAACGGCAGCCGTCCGGAAGGGCGATCGACCAGTCGCCCGCGCTCCGCGCCGGCCGGGCCAGCCGGGCCTCCAGCCGCCCGATGCAATGTCGCGTCAGGGCCGCAAGCGCAGGCGCGGCCGATCTCCCGGGCTGCGCCTTCTCCTTCGCGGCCGCCCGCACCACCTGCACGAGGCAGGGGAGCAGCGGCTCGTTCTCGGCGGTGCACAGGGCTGCGACGACCTCGTCCCGGAAGTCGTCCGCCGCCACCACTCCGGCGCTCCCGAGAAGGCCGTGGAGCGGCGCGGAGAGCGCCGCCACCGCCTTGTCCCGCAGGCTCGGCTGCGGATGGCGCCGCGCCTCGCCGATCACCACCTGCAGCTCTTCCCACCGGTCTCGCAGCAGCAGCCGCGCGACGGCCGATCCCACGGCTTCGTCGGCGGCGCGCAGGGCTTTGCAGAGGCGCGGCAGCGCGGCGAGCCAAGAGAGCCGCCCCCGTTCGTCGAGCCGCGGGCCGCGATGGCGGTCGCCCGACCAAGCGGAGAGCAGCTGCCCCCACCAGCTCTCGCCGTAGCGCCTGGCCAGGGCGACCAGCGGCGGCGCCTCCTCAGGGGTGAGCGCCTCGACCCGGAAGGGCTGGAGCAGCGACGCCGCCAGCTCCGGCGTAGCGAGGCCGTCCGCCACCCGGAGGGCGCTGCCGAGGAGGCCGCGGCCGTCCTCGTGGTATGCGACGCCCCCCCAGAACGGCAGCAGCGACGCCGCGAGCTCCCTGGCCTCGGGCGCCCCACCGGCCAGGATCCGCTGCTCGAGCGCCCGGAGCGCCCAGGCGGGCGAGGCTTCGGCCCGCACGGCGAACGCGCGCTCGCGCGGCCACAGCACGAGGGCCGCCCGCCGGTACCAGCGGTCCATGGTGTTGCCGTAGTTGCCCATGTACCCCTCGTACTCGGAGGCATAGGGCGCGAGGTCCGACGATGGGGTTGAACAGCACACCTCGTCGTCGGACACCTTCGAGACGATCGGCAGGGCCTCCTCCCCTGCCGGGTCGACCCAGCGGGCCAGCGTGATCTCGCCGTCGATGAAGTCGCCGAGCTCGTAGGCGTCTGGATCGTCCGTCGCGGCGTCGTTCTCCGACCACTCATCGTCCTCGTCGCGCTCCCAGTGGCGGTCCCGGCCGCGCCAGGGCTCGTCCCAGCCCGGCTCCATGCAGTCCCATGTCTCATGGATCTCGGCGAGCGCGAGCACCAGCTCGCAGCCGCAGCGCTCCGCCGCCGCCCGGAGCGCCGCCGCCCGGGCGCCGTCGTTCCCCTTGAGGCGCTGCCAGGCAAGACCGTGCGCGGTGTACTCGTGATCGAGGAGGTAGACCAGACGGTTCGGCGGCTGCGCCGGCTGGCCCTCGTCCCGATACCTCCGGGAGGGGCGTGGTGTCGCGAAATGATCGCGCAGGCACCGGACGAGGGCGTCGACCGTCGCGGGCTCGGCGGCAGCCGCTGCGATCGCGGTCTTGCCCCCCTCGAGGGTCAGGTTGTAGGTCAAGGCGAGCCGGTAGCCCTCCTTGACCGGTTGGACCTCGTGCCGGCAGTCGGCATAGAAGGCGACGAAGGAGAGCTGCCGGCGGGAGCCGCGGTCGACGACCTTCTCGCCCTGGTGTTCGACGACCAGGGCGCCGCCCTTGAACGAGGCCGGCAACGTCACGACCAGGGTGCCGACCATGGCGTCGGCCTTCTCCGAATCCTGGTGCGGCAGGAAGAACTGGCCTGGGCCATAGACCAGGAAGGAGTGGAGCTCGGCCTCGAGCCGGCAGCCGTCGACCAGCCCGAGATCGGCGCGCAACTCTTCGAGCACCGGCAGGAGCGTCCGGTTCCACCGCCGGCGGTCGATCTTCACCCGGCTCCTGGGAATCTCCCAGGTGTCCCGGACTCGCCGGTCGAGAAGCGTCTTCTCTCCCCGTCCATAGCGAGCGGGCCGGGCGAGCCGGCAGAGACTCTCCGCCTGAGCCCGCGAGACGGGAAGGAGGAGCCGTCCGAGCCCCTGCACCTCCAGCTGCAGGTCCTCGGCCGTCGCCGTCCGCCGGGCGGTGAAGCACCCGGGCGAGCCGACTGCGCCGAGGATCTCGCCGATCCGCTCGAGGTTGTCGGCCATCACAGCACCTCTCCAGGAAACTCGCCGCCCATTGTCGACTCCATGTAGATGTCCTGGGCTCGTTGGAAACGTCTCTCGGTCTTCCCGGCAGGAGAAAAATGCCCGGCATCCGAATTATACGCCAACCGCCGCCTGCTGGAGGAGAGGGAACGCGGAGCAGCCGGACGACCGCAGCCAGCGACGGCCTGGGGGGCACGGCCGCCTGGAGCTGGCGCTGTGGCGCGCCGCGCCATGGATCATCGCCCGCCCTCTCCTGGCGCACTTCGGCCTCAGCGCCGTGCACTTCCTGCTGCTGACCTACCCCCCGCCTGGCGGGCGGTCTGAGGCGCGCGCTGAGGTTGGCTCGGAGGGCAAAAGGAACTACTCTTGGTCCGTGGAGTTGGAGTGGGACCCTTGGAAGGAAGAGCGGAATCTTCGCAAGCATGGAGTCTCGTTTACCGAGGCTGCTACGGTGCTGGAAGATCGGCTCAGTGAAACTGTCCACGATCCCGCCCATTCGGAGGATGAGGAGCGATATCTGACGGTGGGCCGCTCAGTCCAAGGACGACTTCTGATCGTGGCCCACATGGAGCGCGGCGACCGCATTCGAATCATCAGCGCCAGGGAACTCACGCGCTCTGAGAGGAAAGTCTATGAAGAAGGATGAGGAAGACGACGATCTTGAGCCAGAGTATGATCTTCGGACACTCTTGAAGGGAAGCGTACGAGGCAAGTATGCAGAGCGTTTCCAACAAGGGACCAATCTGGTTCTCCTCGACCCTGAGGTGGCCAAGGCGTTTCCGAATCACCAAGCGGTCAACGACGCTCTGCGGCTGGTGATCCAGCTTTCCCAGCTTACAGGGGCTAACAAGAAGACCACCACCTGACGCTTCGAGGAGGTGGCGATGCTGATGAAGGCTACCGCCGTCCACAAATCGTCCGCCATCACGCCGAGCGCCGAGATCGGGAGCCCGGCCGCGAAGAGCGCCATCGTGGCGAGGCGGGCGCGCGTCCCGGACCAGCCCCGGCGGATGAAGAATGCCCCTGGGAGCAGGTGCCACCCTTTTCGCGAGGGCACGGCTGGACCCTTCCTGGGAGGGATGACTGATTCCAATCACTGATTACGTCGACCGCGCCGCGACCGAGGAGGCGGCCTGGTCCGCCTCCTCGGAGGCAATCTCGTCGATCCAGCGGGTGATCGCCTTCTGGTCCGCGACGTGGATGTGGACGGTGGCCCCGAGAGCCATCGCCACCTTGGTCATGGTGTGCAGCGTGAAGTTGGCATTCCCGCCGAGCAGCTTGGTGACGTAGGCCCTGGAGGTTCCGAGCCGCCGCGCGAGCTCGGCCCGGGAGACCTTCTGTTCCTCCATGAGTCGCCAGATGTCCTCGCTGAACTCGGTGATCGGACCATCGACCCAGTAGTCGACGGAAGATCTCGCCTCCTCGAGGAATTGGCGGTACCGTTCGAGATTTTTCTTCAGGGTCTCAGATGCTTCCATATGGTCTCCTCGATCTCGACGATCTCGATCTCTTCATTCGCTCGCGCCTGCTGATAGCGCTCTAGGACTCCTCCGGATCCATGAGAAACTCCAGGACCTCGCAGCGTTCTCGCGCATTCAGGATGGCCAGCACCTCCCAGCGTTTCCTCGCCAGCCGGACGAGCTTCATGTTAACCTCTGCGTTAACGAGCTGTCAACCCGTCCGCTCATACGATCATCCTCCGATCCAGGCTCCTGTACTGGATCGCCTCCGCGACATGGCTGGAGCGGATGGTCTCGCTCCCTCCCAGATCGGCGATCGTGCGGGCGACCTTGAGGATCCGATCGAGCGCCCGGGCGGAGAGGCCGAGCTTCTCGAAGGAGCGGTCGAGCATGGAACGGCCGGCGTCGTCGACCATGCACCAGCGGCGGAGGTCCTCCGGTCCCATGGCGGCGTTGACCGGGGTCGAGGCGGCGGCGCCGAAACGCTCCTGCTGGAGGAGGCGCGCGGACTCAACCCGCTCGGCGACGATCCGAGTCGGCTCTCCGGGGCCGGAGCGCAGCTCCCGCAGGCTGACCGCCGGGACCTCGACGTGCAGGTCGATGCGGTCGAGGAGCGGGCCGGACATCCGGCTCCGGTAGCGCTCGATGAGCGGGGGAGGGCAGAGGCACTGGTGGCGGGGGTCTCCGAGATGGCCGCAGGGGCAGGGGTTCATCGCGGCCAGCAGGGCGAAGCGGGCGGGGAAGCGGAGGTGGGCTCTCACCCGGACGACCGTGACGTGGCCCTCTTCGAGCGGCTGGCGCAGCGACTCCAGGGTGTCGCGCCGGAACTCCGGAAGCTCGTCGAGGAAGAGGACGCCGTTGTGCGCCAGGCTCGCCTCGCCCGGGCGGGGCGAGCTGCCGCCGCCGATCAGGCCGGCGGTGCTGATCCCGGTGTGCGGGCTGCGGAACGGGCGCTGGCGGATCAACCCCGCGGGCGGCTGCTCGGCGGCCTGGGAGTGGATCTTGGTAACCTCGATCGCTTCCGCCAGGGTGAGCGGCGGCAGGAGGCCGGGGAGACGCCGGGCGAGCATGGTCTTCCCCGAGCCCGGAGGCCCGATGAAGAGGAGGTTGTGCCCTCCGGCCGCTGCGATCTCCAGGGCCCGCTTGGCGGTTTCCTGGCCGCGCACCTCCGAGAGATCGGGGGCATGGGCGGTCACGTCCGCGGCGAAGGGGGGCGGCGGGACGGGCGGGAGCGGCTCTTCGCCGAGGAGGTGCCGGATGGCCTCGGCGAGGCCGGTGAGGCCGATGACCGGGACGGTGCCCAGGGCCGCGGCCTCGGGGGCGTTGGCGGCCGGCAGCAGGACCTCCGCGAGGCCCAGCCGCTGGCCGAGGTCGGCGATGGAGAGACCTCCGCGCACCGGGCGGATGGTGCCGTCCAGGCCGAGCTCGCCGCAGAGGAGCCGGCCTTCCAGGACCTTCTCCGGGATCTCGCCGTGCGCGGCGAGAAGGGCGAGGGCGATCGCCAGATCGAGGTGGTTGCCTTCCTTGCGCAGGTCGGCTGGTGCAAGATTGATGACGACGGACATCGGGGACAGGTCGAAACCGCAGTTCTTGATCGCGGCGCGCACCCGCTCGCGGCTCTCGCGCACCGCGGCGTCGGCGAGCCCCACGATCTGCATCTGCGGGAGCCCAAAGTGGACGTCGACTTCGACCTGCACGGGTCGGGCTTCAATGCCCCAGGGTGTGGTAGTGATGGTTCGGGCCAGCATGCCCAATATCAGTGGGAAAACGGGGGCCGATTCTTGCACTCGACGTCAAACTTTCTTCGGGAAACTTTCTCTTTCGCCTGCTGACCGCCCCGCATGAAGATCCTGATCGTGGCTACGAAGGCTCCCTGGCCCCCGGTGGACGGGGGGAGGTTCCTGCTCCGCAACACGCTCGCGGCGCTCACCGCGGCCGGCCACCGGCCGGTCCTCGTGGCCCCGGTCGATCCTTCCCGTTTCGATCTGGCTACGGTCCGGGCGGAGCTCGCCGGTTGCTGCGAGCCCCGGCTGGTGCCGGCGGCGCCCGGCCATCCGCTGCCGTCGTCGCTGCGTTCCTGGATCTCAGGGATGCCCCTGTCGGTGGCGCGCCATGCCCTTTCCGCGGTGCGGCGGGAGGTCGGGCGGTGCCTCGCCGCGGGGCGTTTCGACATCGTCCATGCCGAGCAGCTCCAGGCGCTCCCGCAGACGGCTCCGGCTCGCACCCGGGGCATTCCCGTGGTGCTGCGGGCGCAGAACGTGGAGAGCGATCTCTGGCTGGAGACCGCCCGGCGGAGCTCCGGCTGGCGGGGGAGGGCGCTCACGGTCGAGGCGCGCCGGCTGGCCCGGTGGGAGGGGGAAGCGGTCCGGCGGGCCGCGGCCGTGCTGCCCCTGACCGGCGAGGACGCGGCGCGGCTCCG
>DASPXX010000314.1:0-4495 GCA_035637095.1 Thermoanaerobaculia bacterium | reverse complement strand
GGCGGCCACGGTGGCGGTGCGGGGCCCTCCGGTGAGGATCGAGACCTCGCCGAAGAAGGCGCCCTCCTTGAGGTCGGCCACGCGGAGCTGGCGGCCGCTCGCCGCGTCCTTGCGAAAGGCCCGGACCATCCCCGAGGTGAGCATGTAGAGACGGTCGCCGGGCTCCCCCTCCCGCAGGATGACGTCGCCCCGCGCGAAGCTCAGGAGGCTCAGCCCCTGGATCACGGCCACCATCTCGTCGACGGAGAAGTCGCGGAAGAGCGGGCTCACCACGATCTGGCTTCCCCCTTTGTCGGGGGCCGCGGGAGTCGGCACCTCGTCGCTCGGCAATGGAGCCAGGAAGGCCGTGTCCACCAGGGCCTGAAGCTCTTCCGCAAAGCGGCTGTCCGACATGGGGTCGGCGGGCTCCGCCTCGGCCTCGGGCTCGGGCTCCACCTCCACCTCGGCCTGCATCTCGCCATCGGCCTCCTCCAGGTAGAGAAGGTCGGGATCCTCGATGGCCGCGATCGCTCGCGCGGCAGGTGGCGTTGCCGGGGACGGGACCGGCGGCAGGGGCTCCAGGGGCAGCTCCGGCACTTCCGGCTCGACGGGCAGGGGTTCCAGGGCGAGCTCCGGCGCATCCGGCTCGGAGGTCAGGGGCTCGAGGGCCAGCTCAGGCGCGGCCGGCTCCGGGAGTGGCTCGCGCTCGCGAGGCCGCTCGGCGGGGACCGCGATGGATCCGCCGGCCGGAAACTCCAACCCGATCTCCTCCATGCCGATCTCGGGCAGGCTCGTCGCGGCCGCGGCGGCCGTGGCCAGGCGCTGCTTCTCCTGGATGAGCCCTGCCAGGCGGGCGTCCACGTCCCGATGTCCGGGATCGACCTTCTGGATCTTCTTCAGGACCGCGATGGCCTTGGCCGCGAAGCCCTCCTGGGCGAACTCGTCGGCCAGGGGGGTGAGGATCCCGATCGCCTCCCGGCCCTTCCCCGCCAGGACCAGAACGTCGGCAAGCTGCATGCGCAGGCGGGGATCGCGGTGGTTCGCCTCGGTCTGGGCGCGCAGGACCTCGATGGCCCGGGAATAGTTCTTCCGGGAGATCAGGGCCATGACGTCCTCGGCCTTCGACCCGAAACCAAGAGCCATCCGCGTTCCTCGCGACCTCCAGGCCGATCTTACGGGAAGGACCGGATCGTGTCACCGATCACCCCTTGGCGGCGGTCTGCGTCGAGTCCGCAGCCTCGAAGACGCGGAAGCGCAAGGGGACGGCGCCGACGCGGATCTCATCGCCGTTGGCGAGCACGACCGCCGAGGTGATCCTCTGACCGCGCAGGAACGTCCCGTTCTTGCTGCCGAGGTCTTCGAGGGTGGCTCTCCCCTCGGAGACCACGACCCGCGCGTGCCGCCGGGAGACGCTGGCCGACTCGATCCAGGCCGCGGCGTCTTCCTCGCGCCCGATCACGTTCTCGCCCTCGTGGAGCGTCACCTCTCCGCCCGCCCATTCCAGGGTAAAGCGAGGCCCACGACGACGGCCCGCGGGCGGCCGCCCCGCCAGCTCGGCGGCGGCGCCGCAGAAGGCATAGCCGAAGCGATGGACCGTCTTCACGTAGCGCGGGGACCCCGCCGCATCTCCCAGGGCGCCCCGCAGCTCCGTCACGAGGGTGGTGAGGTTCGACTCCGAGACGAACGTTCCGGGCCAGAGGCGGTCGCGGATCTCGGTCTTCGCGACCGCCCGCGGGCGCTCGGCCACGAGGAGGGCGAGCAGGTCGAGGGCCTTGGGCGTGAGGTGCACGTCCCGGTCGAGACGGACGAGCTGCCGCCGCTCCAGGTCGAGGACGCAGTCGCCGAACGAGACTCGCATGGCCCCTCCGGCGGAAATCCGGGGGAAATCCGGCCCCCGTCCAAGGACTCGCCGATGGTAGCGACCGATATTGAATAGCGCAAGGACGGTGTAGCGGTCGCGCCTGGCCAGGCGGCTCCCGCGCAAAGGAGTCGCCATGAAGGTCCTCGGAATCGTCGCGCTTTCGTGCGTGGTCGTCCCCCTCATTCCCGCCGTGACCCGGCCGAGCGACGACGGCTTCGTCGTCCGGAGCGTGGTGCAGCCCGCCTCCGGAGGGGTTGCTCTTCATTGGGCCGTGGTGGGAGCGCACCGTCGGCTTGAGCAGCCGGCATGCCGAGGCCTCTTCGCCGAGTTTTCCGACGCCTCGGGGCGCACGCTCCAGGAGAACCTGGACGCCCTCGGCGAGACCGGCGGCACCCATCTCGCCCAGATCCTCTTCGCCGACGGCAGCGGCCGGCGGCGCTGCCAAGGGAACGAAGCGTTCGCGTTCACTACCCCGGGAAGCCGCGTGGTCTACGTTTGCGGCCGCGCGTTCAAGGACCTGGCCAACCGGAGTCCCGTGAAAGCCCAGGCCATCGTCATCCACGAGGCGCTGCACACCCTTGGCCTGGGGGAGAACCCGCCGAGCTCTTCGGAGATCACCGCCAGGGTCCTCGCGAGGTGTCAGTCGTGACCGAGGTCGACGGCAAGCTCAGGACGGCCGTCCGTCGCGGTCAGCGGAAGCCCTCCACCATCATGATGTCGCTGCCGCTCTGCTCCCACTGGCAGTAAAGGATCGAGCGCTCGTCCCGGGAGACGGAGAAACCCCCCTGCCACTGTATCGGCTGTCTCTCCATCTCTGCAATCCGTGTCACACGGCGCGTTGCGAGATTGAACAGCTCGATTGCGGGACGCGGCTTTGCCTCCGGATTGACCAGGTAGAGTCCCTGACGCCCGATACCCCAATGCCCCCAGTATCCGATCGGGGGCAGGTCGTGCACCCGCTGCTCCTCGCCCCCGCTGACCGGAACGGTCCAGATTCCGGGCGCGTCGTATTTTGCGTAGTAGAGCCGGCTGCCGTCAGGCGACTCGAAGGCGGCGAAGCCCCCGTTCCTGGTCACCTGGATGGCGGGCCCCCCGTCGGCGGGCACCTTCCACACCTGGAAACCTCCGGTGCGGTTCGAGCCGAAATAGATCCACCGGCGGTCACTGGACCAGCTCGGCACGACGTCGGTCGAGGCCTCGGAAGTCAGGCGCCGGGGCGGACCGCCGGCCACCTCGAGCACGTAGATGTCGTCGTCGGAGTCGAAGGCGATCCTGCGGCCTTCGGGCGACCATCGCGGCGTTCCCGCGTGAGTCCCCAAGCGGGTCAGTTGCAGGGCGTTCGCGCCGTCCCGATCGCACATCCAGATCTCGCAGCTGCCGGACCGCTCCGACTCGAACGTGATCTTGGTGCCGTCGGGGGAGAGCTGCGGGGCGTCGTCCCTGCGCGAGGATGCGATCACCTTCCTGGGCGGGTGGCCCCTGGGCGGCGAACCCGAGATCCCGATCTCCCAGATGTCGGTGTCTATGTGTGTCTCCACGAAAGCCAGACGGTCTCCGCGGCGGGAGATCGAGGGCTGGCTTGCGTTCTCCCCGCCGACCCCCACCGGCTCCGGCACGCCGCCGGTTGTCGGGACCTTCCATAGGCTCGCGCCGTTCGTCACCCACACCCAGGGGGCCCACGAGGCCACGATGCTGCGGCCGTCAGGCGCCCAGGTGTGACCGAAGAGCTGCCCCCCGCTCCACACGTCGCCCAGGCTCACCCGCCTCGGCTCACCGCCCTCAACCGGCACCACGTACAGGCTGGGCTTCGTCCCGGTTCCCACCCTTGCAAATGCGACCCCGCGGCCGTCCGGCGAGAAGGCGGGTCGCACGTCGGCCTGGTGCTCCTCTGGCGGCCCAGTGAGGCGGCGCCGCTCGAGTGTCTCGACCGAGAGCAGGAATATGCCGAAACGGTCGGCCGAGGTCTGGTCCGAGAACGCCAGGAGCTTCCCATCGGGAGACCAGTCGAGGCTGCATCGGAAGGGCGGACACCGGCCCGTCTGAAGCTTGCGCTCCGGACCCCCCAGGGCAGGAACGATGAACACTCCCTGCTCACCCTCCGTGACCGATCGGATGAACGCGATGTAGCGGCCGTCCGGCGACCAGGCCGGGCTCTGATCGACAGCGGGGTCGGTGGTCAGCCGCAGCGGCGTTCCGGCGCCGATCAACTGGACGTAGATGTCCTGGCCGCCGCCGTCCCAGGAAAACGCAAGGTAGTTGCCATCCGGCGACAACGCGGGATCCCGTTCCAAGCCAGAAAGGCTGGTGAGGGGGACGACGCTCATGGGCGCGGTGCGGCTCGTCTTCCAGATGCGGTGGGAAAACAAGAAGCCGACGACGCCTCCCACCGCGAGCAAGCCGAGCACGACCGCCCCCGCCACCGGGGCGAGCCTCACGCGCCGTGCCCGCCGTGGCGGCCAGCTTGGCGCGCCGGCGGTACCAGCCTGCGCGACCGCCTCCAGGTCGAAGACGAGATCGCGTGTCGACTGAAAGCGGTCTTCCGGCCGCTTTTCCAGGCAGTGCCGCACGACCCGCTCGAACGGTGCCGGCACCCTGCTATTGGCCTCGCCGAGCGGCGGCGGGTCAGCGTTGAGGATGGCGGTCATCGTCTCGGCT
>DASPXX010000313.1:0-17525 GCA_035637095.1 Thermoanaerobaculia bacterium | reverse complement strand
CGGAAGCTCTTCTGCACCCGGCACAGGAGCACGAAGGCCGGGTCGGCGCCGAAGGAGGTCATGAGCCGTTCGGCTTCCGCCGAGGCGGGCTCGAAGAGGCGGTCGGTGATCAGGAGCCGGAGACCCGCCGCGGTCCGGTAGACTCTCGCGGCGCTCCAGGCGTCCGCCTCCAGAATCCGCCGCAGCTCGTTGATGCGCTCTTCCACCGGGTCCAATGCCCGCCGCCCCAGCAGCCGCCCGAGGCTCCACGCCGGCTTCGGGCGAGGCAGGTCGACGTCGACGAACATGGCCTGCGCCGTGTTCAGGACCTCGCAGCCGTAGACGTTCCGCGTCACCACCGCGGCCAGGCCATCCGTCGCGCCCGGCAGCTCCCGCAGGATCTCCTCCCGCACGGGCCGGCTCCCATACGCATAGCGGCCGGGCGCCGTCCCTGCCTGCAGCCGGGCCCGCAGGAGCTGCAGGAGCTCTCCAGCCTTCGCCCGGGCATCGGCAACACTTTTCTGCGACCAACCCCAGGTGGTCAGCTCGAGCCGATGACCATCCGGATGCTCGGCCGGTCCGACCTGCTTTTCCCAGAAGCGCGGGATGTCCACGGTCTCGTCACCTCTCCGCCCAGAAGGCCAGCCAACCAGCTCGCGACAGGTCGCGCTCATCGTGACTTATGGCAGTATCTCACCGCCCGAGAGCCTGAGAATTGTGTTTACGAAGGCTTTGAGCTCGGGGCAGACCTCAATGGAGACGGAGAGATCGTTGTCCTTCAGGATGCGAAGAGCGTCCCGAGGTTTCACATAGCTGTCGCGACACTAATACGGTAGGAGCCAAGCTTCGAAGTCGTACTGGGCCACGTGTGGATAGAAGCGTTCGTTGCCGCCAACCCACTCGGTCATCTTCGCCTTCGCGTCCGCGGCGTCCTTGAAATCGGATGTACCGGTATACACATCCGTGAGTGCGATGACGGCATCGGAAGGCGGGCGCTTGGTCAGTAGGTCCTCGACAATCCGGCGCAGTCTGTCAGCTTTCGGGATCCGTCCGTCATACGGCCGCACGGAGAGGCTCGGCATCTTGCCGCCAGCAAGGTGGCGAGAGATAAAGTCCCGGAGGGAAGGTAGAAAGACTCGCTCGGTATCACCCTCGACGAGAACGGTGATCTTCACGCCAACGCCCCGAGATGCCTCGTCCGCCAGAGCTCATCCAGGCTATAGTCCGCGAGCCAGTCATCAATCTGCATCGTGTCCGCCCACGTGAGCCTGGCGGACCCGTCCTCCGTCTCCACGACGAGGAGCTCCTCAGGTGTGAGAAAACGCACGAGTCGATCCGAGTGGGTCGCGACGATGATCTGGCTGCGTGACGACGCCTCTCGCATCAGCTCGACGAGAAGGCTCTGCAACTCTGGATGCAGGCTCACCTCGGGCTCGTCGAGCAGAGTAATGGGCGGGAGGTCGCGGCTGCCCAGCAAGGTCGCGAGCCACAGGAAGCGCAGCGTTCCCTCGGAGAGCTGATGCATGTACATGGACCGGGAGTAGTTCCTGTCCTTCCATGTCATGGACAGCATACCGGCGGCCGCGGGCGGGAAAGCGAGCCGCTCGAAGTCCGGAAAGGCGGAAGCGAGCGTGTCTTCCAGCACTTCGAAGCGGTCGGGATCGTTCTCGCGGAGCGAGTAAAGACACGAGACCAGGTCTTCGCCCTGAGAGCCCGGAAGGCTCGCCGGCCGCATCTGCTGAGGCAAACGGACGGGTGACCTGGGACCGACGTTCAACGATGCGTAGAACGCGGGCCCGGCGAGCGTCTGCCGGAGCTCCTCAGGCTCATGAAACATCTTGGGAACCTGGGAAAGCGCCGTCTCGAGGGGGTTCAAGGTCCAGTCCGGCTGAGCGAGTTTTGACACCCGGGTGTCGAAATATCGAACGTTTCCGTTTTCCGCCTCGATGTGCTTGAAGGGAGCCGGATGGCCACGCGCCTGCGTCAGCGCCTCATGCTGGATCCAGTAACCCTGCCCCCGTGGCTCGAGGCGGAGTTCATAGTCGAGCGGTTTCTGGCCCTGCACGGGAGAAGACACCTTGAGCTCGATCGCCGTCGCCTTGTCTCGCGTGAGGATATCTCCGATCCCACCAAGCTCGGAGACCCTGGCGGACATTTGCGCATTGCAGGACGCGGAGAGGAGAGACAGCACTTCCAAGAATGAGGTCTTCCCCGACCCGTTGGTGCCGATGAGCACACTGAACGGCTTCATGGACAGGTCCACATCGTACAACCTGCGGTAACCGCGTATGCGGAGGTGTTCGAGAGTCGTCATGGCACCTCTGGCTGAAACAAACCTCTAAAGCCTCTAAGGTGCTCTACTTATGCTTTTCTGGTGCCCCTGTCAACCTCGATATGGAGCTTCCGCCCAGAAGGCGTGGAACCCCAGGTGCACCGGCGCATCCAGCCGCACCACCGCCCGCGGGCCGGCGGCGACGTTGAAGGCGTCGAAAACCAGGAAGGCGGTCTCGTCGTTCGCGGTGTCGAATTGCTGGCAGATCACCGCTCCGCCCGGACCGTCCGGATCTCCGGCGAAGGCGGGCTCGCCTCCCAGGTAACAGCCCGGAGGCGCCTGCCAGAGGTCTTCCCGGCCGTCCCAGGCGAGGTGGACCACCTGATCGAAGAACTTGCGGCCGGTCTTCCCGGCGTGCGCCATGCCCAGCATCCAGAGGTCGCCGTAGGGCTTTCCGAAATGGCGGGGATCGATCGCCGGGAAGTCCGGCGCCGCGCGGTAGGCCAGGGCATGGCGCTCCACCACCTCTCCCTTCTCCAGGTCGAGGACGTAGCGCACCGGTCCGCCCGGCCCCACGGTCGGGAAGAAGTCCGGCAGCGGCTCGTACTGGTCGTAGACCGGCCGCTCCAACTCGACCACGTCGACGACCAGGCGGCCGCCGTCCTCCCAGGCGTTGATGGTGTGGAGCGCGTAGCCGCAGCCCACGGACAGCGAGGTCACGGCCTCGCCGGTCTCGCGGTCGAGCACCAGGAGGCGCGTTCCCCGCTCCGGCTCCCAACGCAGCGACTCCATCAGAGTCCGCCCCTGGGTGAGGGAGGCCATGTCGAGCACGTAGGGGCCGAGATGGAAGACGATGTGGCGCGGCCCCAGCAGGAAGTCGTGGACGGAGCAGGGGTGCTCCAGCGGGTGCCGGCGCCGCCAGAGCAGGCGGCCCGAGGGGGCGAAACGGTAGACGTTCAGGACCGGTTGCGCGCTGGCGAAGGAGATCCCGAAGTTGAACAGCTCGTGGGTCTCCGGGTCGATCTTCGGGTGCGCCCCGAACGGCGTCACCGGGTTGAGCGCGCCGCCGAAGGTCCAGACGCCCCGGGTCTCCAAAGTCACCGGATCGAGCTCCCAGGGAAGGCCCTGCTCGCCCAGGGCCAGGAGCTTGCCGGCCCAGGGATAGACGCTGACGTTCACCGGCGACTCCAGTGCGATCCCGCGCACCAGACGGTCGCCTGAAAAGGCGGTCCCGAAGGTGCGGAAGAGGGCCTGCCCCGCTTCCTCCTCCGCAGCCCATTTGCCGCTGCGCACGAAGCGGCAGGCGAAATGCGCGCCCTCCTCGGCGAAGCTCAGGGCGCAGACCATGCCGTCGCCGTCGAGCCAGTGACGATAGCGGACGCTCCCCCGCTCGAAACGGGCCGGACCGTTCAGGTAATAGGTCCCGCGCAGGAAGGAGGGAATATCTCCCTCGACGGCCACCGGACCGGAACGCTCCCGGGGCACGAAGGAGAAGGCCTTCTCCAGCCCCGGCGCGAAATCGACCGCCTTCTCCTCCAGGATCACCTGGCACCTCCCGCGATCGTGACCGGGACCTCCTCTTCCTCCATGGCCATCGCGTCCATCGAGCCCGGGCGAAAGCGGTCGGCTGGGATGGGACTGAAGCGCCAGGGCCAGGTCTCCGTCGTCTCGCGGCACGCGGCCAGGCGCTCGCGCCAGCCTTCCGGATCGAATTCGACGGTCGACGGGTCGAGACTGCCGACGAAATCGGGATGCGTCAGAGCCCGCGGATCGCCGAGGACGGTGGCGGCGATGTGGGCGGCGTGCCGGCGCGCCAGCTCTTCCAGGTTCTCCAGCTGCTCCTCCTGGATACGCCGCGCCTCCTCGACCGAAACGCCGACCTTGTAGAAGCATTTTTCCGCCGCGGCGAGCTGCCAGCACTCGTAAAACTCGAAGAAGATCTGCGGCGGCGTTTCCGTGATGTGCTGCTTTTTCCAGTGGTAGAAGCTCGCCAGCAGCTTGTGCATCCGGTGGTTCATCGGACCGAGGCGGGCGAAGCGCCGCAGGAAGCCGGGCACGAAGTGGCGGTTGGTGAACAGATCGTTGATCATCGGGAAGACGAAGAAGGCGAAGTAGATGGCGAGCTCCCACACGTAGCGCATGGAGAACGCCTCCTGGTCTCCCAGGGTGTCGTAGCTGATCGCGAAGCTGGGGACGTAGGCTTCGTAGACCGCCCACTGCAAGGCTTCGTAGCGCGGCACCTTGGACTCCAGCTCGGCGCGGTCACGGGTGAGGATGGCGTCGGTGATCAGCGTGTTGTAGATGGAGATGAGGTCGCCACCCGGGCTGTAGAGCGGATCGGTGAAGCGGCCGGCTTCGCCGCACAGGGCCCAGCAATCGGCCGACAGAGTCTTGATCGAATCGAGGGCGAAGCTGTCGAAGTTGCCGCGGCCGACGATCTTGCTCTGCCGCAGCGCGCGGGCGAAGCAGGGGTGCTCGCGGCAGACCCAATCGATGACTTTGTCGAGGGTGTCTACCTCATGCCGCGGCACCCGCTCGACGTCGTGGACCAGACCGAGGCTGGTACGGCCGTGGAGCGGGATCACCCAGAACCAGTAGCCTTCGCCGCAAAAGTGATTGGTGGCGAGGAGAGCCGGCACGTGCCCCAGCGCCTGCCGGTCGGGACGGAGCCGGATCTGGCGCGGGGTCAGATCGGTCAGCTTTTCGATGTCGAGCAGACCGTCGACCCAGAAGAACGAGGTGCCGTGGACGATCGGCGACGGCCGGTCGAGACCGAGCTTTTTCACCAGGATGCGGCTGCGCCCCGAGGCATCGACGACCCAGCGCGCCTGTCCGGTGATCTCGCCGTCGTTCGACAGGCAGCGGAACGTGTGGGACGCGCCTCCCTTGCCCAGGTCGACGTCGAAGTCCTTGGCCGGAGCAACGATGCGGAAATTGGGATTCTGGGTGTTCACCTCCAGCAGCGCGGCCTCGAAGACGTTCCTGTCGAGCTGGTAGGTGAAGATGTTCGACATGCCCCGGATGTAGGACTGGCTGTACTCCTCGTAGCGGCTGCTCCCCGCGGCGCTCGGCCAGTAGAAGCGGAGGTTGTACTTGACGAAGTGGTGCCGCAGGAGGTGCTCTTCCATCTCGAGGACCCGGCTGTAGTAGTAGCCGCTGGCCTGGACCGTCGCCTCCCCCACTTTCTGCTCGCGGCGCGGCACCGCATGGCGGCGCTCCAGCATCAGGATGCGCAGATCCGGGTCGGCCAGCAGGAGCTGGCGCGCCAGGCTCAAGCCGGCGAGGCCGGCGCCGAGGATCAAGACGTCGCAGTCATGAGTTTCGGGCTGCATGGCATTTCCACTCCTTGTGTCCCCTGAACGACCGCCGCCGCCACCTGCTGTGCCGAGACGATCACCGGTGTGATGCCACCGCCCGGTCGGGTCCAGTGGCCAACGAGATAAAGGTTGCGAATCGGGGTCGTCATCTCGGGCCGCCCCTCGCCGAGCTGCTCGGGAGACATCTCCCAGCCCAGCATGGCGCCCTTCTGGTTCAACGTGAAGCGCCAGGAGGTCCGGGCGGACGCGCTGGCACTCACCACGATCTTCTTGCCGATGCCGGGGATCAGGCGCTCGAGATGGCCGAGGGCAAAAGTCTCGATCGATCGTTTGTGCTCCGGCCAGTCCTCGACGGCCTCGTAGTCCATGTCCAGGACCTTCTGGATGATGATGATCTGCTTGCCCGGCGGTGCCATGGCGGGCTCGTAGAGGGTCGGCACGAAGATCTTGCAGCACAGGGCGCCGCGCCCCACCTCGTCCATGTCCCAGCCGTCCCAGTAATAGCCCTGGACGTGCTCGAGGACGTCGTCCGGCACGCCGTCCAGGCCAAGATGGAAGAGGAAGCAGGGGTAGGTGGCGCGCAGCGACCGGACCTTCTCGATCGTGCCGGCCGGCAGGTGCTCGGCGCCGATCAGCCGCTCCAGGGTGAGGAGCAGGTCGCCATTGCTGATCACCACGCTGGACTTGACCGCGTGTTGAGATCCATGAGGCGGATCGGTGCCGCGCAGGATCTCCAGCTCGACGCCGCGGGCGGTTTCGTCCTCGATGAGGATCTTGCGGACGGCGGCGCTGATGAGCACATGGCCTCCGCGCTCCTCGAAGCAGCGGGCCAGGTCGTCGGCGAAGGCCTGGGAGCCCCCCTGCGGGTAGTAGTTGCCGAGGAAGTAGGAGAGGCGGAGCATGGAATCGAAGACGAAGGAGGTACGCCCGGGCGGCGAGCCCCAGTGCGGGCAGTCGGCGGTGAGCAGGAGCTTGAGCTTGCGGTCCTCGAAGGAGCGGTCGAGGACCTCGCGCACCGACAGGCTGCGATAGGGGGCGAGCCGCTCCACCTGGGCGAGCGGCTTGCCGCGGAAGTAGTGGAGCAGACCGAGGAGGTAGGTCTCGCGCACAGCTCCGAAAAACCCGTCGAGGGCCGCGGACTCCGCCGGGAACTCGACCTTGAGCCGGGCGAGATAGGTGGCGAAGTCGGCGGGTACGGCGAAGCGCGAGCCGTCCGGGAAATGGAAGGTGTCGACCGGGTCCATCTTGACCCAGCCGGTGCGCACCCCGAGCTCGCCCAGGAGGCGGCCGGTGAGCGTCTCCGGATTGCCCAGCAGCGGATAGAAATGGGTCGCCGCGTCGAAGGTGAACCCGGCACGCTTGAAAGTGCTGCAGTAACCGCCCACCATGTAGTGCTGCTCGACGAGGAGCGTCTTCAGCCCCGCCCGCGCCAGGAGATTGGCGGCGATCAGGCCGCCGATTCCGGCGCCGATGATCACCGCGTCATAGCGAGGATCGGGGGCGCGGCGCAGGCCGCGGAAGAGGCGCTTCATGCCTTTCCCTCCGGCCGATTTCTGCCGTACTCCTCGTGGGCCTGCACGAATTCGCCGCTGGCGATGGCGGCTCCCATCGAGAGGTCGCCGGCGAGAACGAGGGCGGCGGCGATCTCGGCGAGCTTGGGGGCTCCGCCGGTGCCGGCGCAGCCGAGCACATCCAGGCACTCGCGCGCGGTGCCCAGGCCGGTGCCTCCGCCGACCGTGGCCACGGTGAGCGAGGGGAGGGTCGCGGTGGCGTAGAGGTCCCCCTCTTCGGTGACCTCGAAGGTGGTCACGCCCACGGCCGAGTTGGCGACGTTGGCCACGTCCTGGCCGCAGGCGATAAAGAGCGCGGTCAGGCCGTTGGCGTAGTGACCGTTGTAGCCCAGAGTGCCCCCCTGTACGTGGCCCAGCATGGTGTGGCGCCAGACGTCGGCCATCTGCTCGGGGCTCGCGTGGAGCCAGGCGCGGCAGATGCGGGCAGGAAGGCGGGCTCCGGCCACCACCTTTTTCCCCTTGCCGCCGGCGAACAGCGATCCGGCGGCCCGCTTCTCCCCCTCCAGGCCGCTCAAGATGAGATGGCGCCGCGCCGGGGTGTTCGCCACGAGCCACTGGCACGCACGATCCGTCGCCTTGACGATCATGTTCATGCCGTGGGCGTCGCCTGTCGAGTAGCAAAAATGGACCATGACCTCGCGGCCGAGGGGGCGCGGCTCCAGGCGCAGGAGCTTGCCGTGCCGGGTGGTCGACCCGGCTTCGGCCGCGAGAGTCGCGAACCACTCCGGCAGCCGCCGCACGAACTCGGCGGCCTCGGCCACGCCGTCGAAGACGAAGACCGGCGCAACGCGATTCTCGTCGACATAGAGGCGGACCGTGGCGCCGCCGGAGCGGGTGATGGCGGTCGCGCCCCGCTCGTAGGAGCGCACCAGAGCCCCCTCGGTGGTGGCCAGGGGGACGTAGAAGGTGCCCTCGGCGTGCTCGCCATGGATGAGCAGCGGCCCGGCCACGCCGAGCGGCACCTGGGCGGCGCCGATGGGGTTTTCGATGTTCCCCCGCAGGGCTTCGCCCGGCAGGACCGACGCGCCAACCTGACCGAGCGACGCGCCGGTTCTCTCCTCGATCCAGCGGCGGCGGGCGGCGATGTCGTCGTCGGCGTAGCCCTGGTCCTCGAAGCGGGGGACGAGCTGAGGTCTCACGCCGCCTCCACCACCACCGCACAGCACTGGCCATCCGTGCTCACGGCATGGAGCAGGGCGATCCGAGGCCGGCGGTCGAGCCGCCGCGTCTCCGCCGACACTCCACCCAGGGGAAATCCCTCCTCGGTCCTTTCGAGACCGGTCACGCCCGGCACCACGCCGTCCGCGAAGACCCCGAGGGCCGTCAGAGCCTGGAAGGCTCCCGAGGCGCCGAGGGCCTCGCCGAGCTGAGCCTTGGGAGCGGCCACGGGAATCTCCGCGGAGCGCGGGCCCAGGGCCTGCGCCAGGCCCAGAGCCTCCGCCCGGTCTCCGCGCACGCTGCCGTTGGCCCCGACGACGAGGAGGTCGAGGTCCCGCGGCTCGACCCCGGCATCCGCCAGGGCGAGCCGGACCGCGCGGGCGACGGCGGACACCGCGGAGCCTTCGTCCGCTCCCGCCGACGGATCGAATGTGCCCCCGTGGCCGCGGATGAAGCCCAGGATTCGCGCGCCGCGCGCAGCGGCCTCCCCGGCATCCTCCAGCAGGAGAGCCGCGGCTCCTTCGGCGAGGGCGAAACCGTCGCGCTGCGCATCGAAGGGGATGGGGCGTCGCCCAAGCCGGCCGGCGCGGTCGTGGCCGAGGAAGGATTCGAAGCAGAGCTCCTCGGCGCCGCCCGCCAGGAGAGCTCCGGCCCGCCCGTCGCGGATCAGGTCCGCGGCATAGGCGAGGGCGAGGAGGCTCGAGGCCTCCCCTCCGGTGATCGTGGTGTTGATCCCCCGCAGGTCGTGCCAGATGGCGGCCTGGCCGGCCGCGGCGTTGATCACGCTGTTGGCGAAGTCGAGCGGGCTGGCGTAGGAGGGCCCGAGTTGCACGGCGCGGCGGTCGAACTCGGCGATGGTGCGCACGCTGCAGAACATGGTGCCGAGGACGAGCCCGACCTCGCGGGCGGCCCTCATCGCGGCCGTCCAGCCGCTCCCTTCCAGGGCCTGCTGTGCGGCGACCAGCAGCAACCGGGCCGTGCGGTCGACCGGCCGCAGGTTGCGGTCGCCGAGATAGTCGCGGGGCTCGAAGGGGCGGATCTCGCCGGCCGGACGAGGCGCAAGACCGTCCAATGCAAATAACTCGATCGATTTGAGCGCGCTCCGCCCTTCGCAGAGCGCGGCGTGCAGGCCGACAGGCGAATCGGCGACGGGAGCGAGCGCTCCGGCTCCTGTGACGGCGACCTTGCGCATCAGCCCTCGACTCTCCGGAAGATGACGGAGGCGTTATTGCCTCCGAAGGCGTAGGCGTTGTTCATCGCGACCCGCACGTCGTGCTGCCGCGCCTGGTTGGGCACGTAATCGAGGTCGCCGTCCGGCTCCTCCAGGTTCATCGTCGGAGGGATCCACCCGGTGTCCACGGCGAGCGAGCAGACCAGGGCCTCGATGGCCGAGGCCGCGCCCATGGTGTGGCCGATCATCGACTTGACCGAGCTCATCGGCGTGCGCGGAGCGGCGTCGCCGAAGACGCGGAGCACCGCCAGGGTCTCCAGCCGGTCGTTGGTCGGCGTGCCGGTGCCGTGCGCGCTGATGTAGCTCACGTCCTCCGGCCGGAGCCCGGCGTCGGCGAGCGCTCCCTCCATGGCTCGCGCGGCGCCGTCGCCTTCCGGATGGGCCGCGGTCATGTGGTGGGCGTCGCAGGAGAGGCCGTAGCCCGCCACCTCGGCATAGATGCGGGCGCCGCGTGCGCGGGCGCGCTCCAGGGGCTCTAGGACGAGGATCGCCGCTCCCTCGCCCGGGATCATCCCCTTGCGGTTCTTGTCGAACGGCTGGCACCGCTCGGGAGCGATCGCGCCCAGGCGGTGGAAGCCGGAATAGGTGATGCGGGAGAACGCGTCGGCGCCCCCGGCCAGCATGACGTCGGCCCGGCCGCGCCGCAGCAGATCGAGACCGTGGGCGATGGCGTAGTTGCCCGCCGCGCACGCCGTCGGGATCATCGTGCAGACCCCGGCCAGCCCGAGCTCGCGGGCGACGTGGGCGGCGATCATGTGACAGGGGTAGAGCGTGATGAACTCGGCGCCGATCGAGGCGGTGTCGCCGGCGAGGAACCGATCGTCGAAGCGCTCCACCTCGCGCGGCTCGCCCGACGTCGTCCCCATCGCCACGCCCGTACGCTCGGGAGCGATCTCGCCGGGAGCGATCCCGGCGTCCTCCAGGGCCATGCGGGCCGCGGCCACCGCGAGCTGCGAAGCGCGGCCGAGCCGCGAAGGATCGAGCTTGCGCACCCAGGGGGCGGGGTCGAACCCCCGCACCTCCGCGCCCAGATGCGTGCTGAACTTGCTCGTATCGAACGACTCGACCGGAGCGAATCCGCTCCGCCCGGCGAGAAGGTTGTCCCACACCTCCCCACGCCCGGCGCCGACCGGCGTGACCGCTCCGAGACCGGTCACGACGACCCGGTGCACCATCACACCGCCCCGGCCTGCACAGTGGACAGCTCGCCGGAGAGCTCGCCGAGCCGCTGCTCGACCAGGTCCACCATCTGCGGCAGAGACTGGACCTCCTTGTACCGCTCGTCCGGCAGGTTCAGCTTGAAAGCCAGGTCGACGTCGACCCCGATCTCCAAGAGCGACAGCGAGTCCAGCTTCAGGTCGTCGCGCAGCGAGTCCGCGTCTCCGATGCGCTTCGGGTCGAGCCCGGCGATGTTGCCGATGATCTGCTTGATCTTGTCCAGGATCTCTACATTGCTCACGTCTCCTCCTCCATTCATGTCTGCCAAGGGTCCTCCGGCCGGCGCCTGCGGCGGCTCCCGGGATCTCAGGCGTGGCGGGGACGTCAGTCGTTACAACCCGGATCTCATCTCATCGAATGCAACCAGCGTCAATCATCTTACCAAAACCGCATCACGGGCAGGTGGCGAAGGCGCCGACGTCCTGGACAGGCACGAAGGGGCGGTCCAGCGGATTGAAGTAGCGCCTCACCTGGCCGGACCGGGTGTCGGTCACGGTCAGGGTGACCTGGACGTTGGTCAGTCCGCTGGCGAAGACCCAGTAGCGGTCGAACCCGGCGCAGGCGTCGAGCACCTTGACGACGACCTCGGTGTTGTCCGGCGCGAAGAACCAGAAACGGCCGGAGTCGTCCCCGAGGCTCACCGCGTTGCCGGCGCCGGATGACTCGGCGGAGCGCCACTGCGCCTCCGCCTTGAAGCGTCCGCCGGTCAGGCAGAGGGTGGTGGGGCCGGGGACGCAGGTCGACGGCGCCGCGACCGGCGTCAGGGCGTTGAAGAAGACGAAGTCGGCCAGATCGCGGCCGCTCGCCAGGCCCACCTGGTTGTCGAACTGCCAGTGGATACCGCCGTAGATGCGGCTCTGCCCGGCCTCCTCGGCGGCTTGCGAGAAGCTGGTGAATGAGCGGGTCACGCCCGGCAGGGCGTCGGAGGTGGTGCTGAAGGCGACGGCGTCGGTGCCGAAGAAGTGAGCGAGGAGCCGCGAGCTGGAGCCGCTGAACGTGCTGTGGCCCGAGCTGTAGGACGGGAACGGCGGCGTTGCGATGAGCGGCAGCCAGGTGGGATCGGCCTCGGTGGCCGGATTGCCGTCCTGGTCGGCGTGCTGGATGGCGGTGACCGGACGCCAGTTGTTGTAGGCGTACTTGATGTCCCAGGAGACGATGGCCGCGTCGGCCACGGTGATCGACAGGAGGCCGAACAGGCGGGCGTTCTCGCCGAGGCTCAAGCCCCGGGCGCGCGAGATCCCTTCCGCGACGGTGATCCAGTGGCCCGGCGGCGTCTCGGTGCCGGCGCCGTCGGCCCAGAAGAGCGCGATCTGCGTCTGCTCGGCGGTGCGGCTCGGGCTGTCGACGCGGCCGACGCGCTTGACCTCGCGGAAGGCGGCCAGGAACTCGGCGCTGTTCGGCGAAGGCGGCGCCAGCTGGCGGAACTGGGTGCCGCTCGTCATCGCCCAGGGCGTCACGCGCAGCCAGTTGGGGAGCAGGGGCGCGGCGAGAGCCGGCGGGGTCGGCAGCCACCAGCCGCCGCCCAGCGGCGGCTCCCAGGCATCCGTCGCTCCGGAGTGGTCATCGGCGCGCAGCTCCAGGATTGCGGTGGCGACCTGCTCACCCCAGGCGATGCCGGCCGTCTTGGCCGCTCCGTCGGGGATGGCGGCGAGCGAGGCCGTGTAGGCCGCGTCGAAGGTGGCCTGCTGGGCGGGAAAGAGCGCCACCAGGGCCGCATGGGCGGCGGCGACGGCGGCCGCCTCGGGAGAGGCGCCGGCCGGAGCGGGATCGGTCACGTGATAGGGCGTGTAGCCGCCGAGGATCCCGTTGACCGCGTCGTAGATCGAGATGTCGACGCATGCCATGGCGCGGGCCGCCCTGGGCGGCGGGGTCTTGTCCACGCGGATCGCATTGAGGAGGACCTCGTTCCAGTCGAGGATCACGTCGGCCCGGGCGGCGCCCGCAAATCCCAGCAGCGCGGCGACGCAGAGTGCTCCGAAGCAAAGCTTTCGCATGGCGACCTCCTGAAACAGAAAAATGACTACGGCTTCCCGCTCTCCTCCCGCTTCTCCCACAGCCGGGCGAGGAGCGGCAGGAACCCGGAGCCGGGATCCGGCTCGCCGACCTCGCGCTCGCGCGGCGCGGGGACCACCAGCTGCTCGATGAGGCTCAGCGTATCCCAGCTCACCCACCCTTCGGCGATCCTGCCGCCGGCGATGCGCAGAAAGTCGATCCCGGTCGTCACCGTCTCACGGCCGGTGGGCGGCAGTCCCAGCAGGTCGCCGGTGTTCCTGCCGCGGGCCGTCCAGCGGGACACGACCAGATCCCCCTCGGCGACCAGCCCGTCCACCGTGACCCGGATCTCGCTGAAGGCGAGGCGGTAGAACAGGACGAGCTGCGCCACCGCGTCGGGACCGCGCATGAAGTCGGTGGCGAACGGGATGCGGGCATGGATCACACACTCGCGGTCGATGATGGCATCCGCGATGGAGAGGTCGCCCGTGTTCCACAGATCCTCCCGGAAGCGACGGGCGATGGCCTTCGGGTCCGCAGGACCTTGAGATCGATTGTCGTCGCTCATCGAGCCACTCCGGACCGCGCGAGGATCCCCTTGCCCTCCTCCACGGTGAGGAACTGATCGGCCGGCACGTCCGCCAGCCGCTGCTTCTGGCCGCTCGGCCATTCGATCTCCAGAGTCGCCTTCGCATCCTTCCCCAGGCCGAAGGTCAGCGCGAGGTCGCTCTGCGAGCAGTAGGAGGAGCCGCTGCGCACGCTGCTCCACTGCTTCCCGGCCGTGGGGCTCGCCACCCGCACCACGGCGCCGATGCCGTCGCGGTTGGACCTGGAGCCCACCGTCCGCACGCAGAGCCAGTGGTTTCTGTTGCCGCCGTCGTTGCGGAACAGGTAGGCAGGGCCGTTGTTGGTGGTGACGAGGACGTCCAGGTCGCCGTCCTTGTCGTAGTCGCCGTAGGCGGCCCCCCGCGCCACGATCGGCCGGTTGAGCTCGGCGCCCAGCTGCCCGGTCACCGGCTCGAACTTGCCGGCGCCCAGGTTGTGGAAGACCAGCGGCGGCTGCCGGTAGGCGACGCGCGGCTGCACGCGGCCGATCTCCTCCTCGATGTGGCCGTTGGCCGCGAACAGGTCGAGCAGGCCGTCCAGGTCGTAGTCGAAGAAGAAGACGCCGAAGGTGAGGGTCAGGAGGCTCGCCCGGCCCACGGCCGAGGCGGGCGCCTCGTCCACGAACACTCCGCTCCCCTCGTTGTGGTAGAGCGCGAGCATCTCGTTCGAGAAATTGCCCACCAGCAGGTGGGGGCGGCCCGAGCGGTCGTAGTCCGCGGCATCGGCGCCCATGGCGCCCCGCGCCACGCCGTCCTCGGCAAAGGCCACCCCGGCCTCCAGCCCCTCCTCGGCGAAGGTGCCGTTCTTCAGGTTCCTGTAGAGCTTGTTCGGCTGCGTGTCATTGGCCACGAAGAGGTCGGGCCAGCCGTCCATGTTGACGTCGAGGACGGCGACGCCCAGGGCCTTCCCCTCCTGCCCCATGCCCGCCCTGGCCGTCACGTCCTGGAACTTGCCGCCACCGAGGTTGTGGAACAGCTTCGAGGAGCTCCCCTTGTACGACTCCGGCGTGCAGTAGGACTTGCTGGCGCCGTCGAGCGAGCACCACAGGTCCTTGTCCGGGCTCCACTGCACATAGTTGGCCACGAAGAGGTCCACCTTGCCGTCGCGGTCGTAGTCGAGCCAGGCGGCGCTGGTGCCGAAGCTGGAGTTCCTGATCCCCGATGCCGCGGTGACGTCGTGGAACTTCCCGTTCCCCAGGTTCCGGAACAGGCGGTCTCCTTCGAGGGCGGTGATGTAGACGTCGTCCCGGCCGTCGTTGTCGTAGTCGGCCACGGCCACGCCGAGGCCGTACATCTCGATGTCCAGACCGCTCCCCTTGGTGATCTCGGTGAACGTGCCGTTCCGGTTGTTGCGGTAGAGGGCGTGAAGCGACTTGTGTCCTTTCGGCGTCCAGTCCTTGCTGTTGACCAGCAGGACGTCGAGCCAGCCGTCGCCGTCGGCGTCGAAGAAGGCGCCGCCGGCGCCGAGCGTCTCGGGGAGATATTTCTTGCCCGCGCGGCCGCTGTTGTGGGTGAACCGGATACCGGCCTTGGCCGTCACATCCGTGAAGCGCAGGCCCGCCGGAACGGGCTTCGCCGCGGGCTGGGCGGCGATCAGCACGACTCCGGCAAGGAGGGCGGACACGAGAGGGATCGCGGTCTTCAACGTCTAACCTCCGGCGATGGCGGAATCGGGCGCCGCGGGGCGCCCTGGGATCATTGGGAGCGGCACGGACTCGTGCTCGTGGATCGGCTGCCGCTCGTTGTTGTCCTCCGGGCTCAGGCGGCGGCGCTCGGCGGTGATCGCCTGCGACGACTCGTCCGCCTTGAAGCGGCGGAAGAGCGTCTCCTCGCGCTCCGCTTTCGCCGAGTCGCCCAGGGCGCGCCAGCAGAGCATCGCCGTGTAGTGCATCTGCACGTCCTCGGGATCGACCATGCAGACCCGCTCCAGGACCTTCAGGGCCTCGCGGTAGTCGCGCTTCAGGAACAGGATGCGGGCGATCTGGTTGAGCGCCACGCGGTCGCGCGGATACTTCGCCTCCACGGTGCGCAGCGAGGCCAGGGCAGCGTCGTAGTCGCCGTCCGCCTTCTCGATCGAGGCCTTGAAGAAGTAGATGCGGCCGAGGCTCGGATCGACCGCCAGCGCCCGCTGGATGAACGGTTTGGCCCGCTCCATCTCCCCCTCGCGGATGAGGGCGCGGGCCACGTTGAGCCAGCCGTCGGCGTACGACGGATCGGCCTCGGTGACGCGCTCGAAGGCGTATTCGGCACCCTTCAGATCTCCCTGGAGCAGCATGCCGATCCCCCAGTCGTTCCAGCGCTCCCAATCCTTCTTGTCGACCGCGGGCCTGAAGACAGGCGCGGGGTCTCCCGGACGCGCGAGCTCGATCTTCGCCTCGTCCGAGGCGAGGACCGTGACCGGCAGGTCGGGGATCTCCCCCTTGATCTTCCCCGAGACGTTGGCCGGGATGTTCGCCTTGTCGAACGAGTAGTCGAGGCTGTTGAAATGGGCCGAGACGAGCTGCGGCCCCTGCCCCGGCTTGGGCTTGCCGGCGTAGGCGAACTGCGTGTAGTAGTGCGCGAACTTGCGGTGGTTGAGCTTCGCCGTGAGCGTGATCGGTCCGCGCGCGTCCGCCGGGATGTGCATCCGGTAGTGCACCGTGTCGGCGGCGCCGGGCGGGATCAGGCGCGTGTAGAGCACGGAGCGCGCCTGCCAGGCGTTCCTCTTGTTGATCGGATTTCCCTTGGCGTCCAGGGCATAGGAGCGGTACATGTGGGCGCCGGCCTCGACCGGCCCCTTGCCGCCGTCCTCCACCATGCCGCTCCAGAAGATCACCCGGCCGCCGGCGTCTTTCGCCTGGAGCTCGAGCCAGACATCGAAGGCGTCCACCGTGCCGCCCGGGAAGAAGTGGCCGATGGCGCGCGTGCGCACCACCACGTCCACCTTGACGGTCGAGCCCGGCTTCAGGCGCACCCCGGCGCGGCCGATCGGCGCCGCCACCTCGCCCACGTCGCGGATCACCACCGGACCGGCCTGCTCGGCCTCCTCGCCGACGCCGAACGTGGTGTTGAGCTGCGGACCGGTGCTCTGCGGAGCAGCGCGGCGGATCATCGCCGTCT
The DNA here is from genome assembly GCA_035637095.1 of Thermoanaerobaculia bacterium. Classification (GTDB taxonomy): domain Bacteria; phylum Acidobacteriota; class Thermoanaerobaculia; order Multivoradales; family UBA5704; genus UBA5704. The sequence continues at coordinate 1,083 of DASPXX010000313.1, read as the reverse complement.
CCCCGGTCTCCTTCTCCTCCGGCGACACGGCGAAGATGTCCACGGTGATGAAGCCGGACTTCAGGAAATTCTCGACGACCTTCATCTGCTCCGCGTCCTTGTTCACATAGGCGAGAGCGGTGTTGGCCGCGGGGAAGCGGTGCGAATGGACGAAGCCGTCCTTGTTGCCGGGATCCTTCGATTCCACCAGCGGCATGTGGCAGCCGGCGCAGGTCCTGGTCTGCTTGGGGTAGTAGAACGAGCGCGCGCCCTGGCCCGACACGCCGCTCGCCTGCCAGTTGTCATAATCGTTGAAGCCGCGGGACCAGCGGTAGGAGTTCACCGGCACGTCCAGATGCACTTTGTGGCAGGAGGCGCAGAACTCGGCGTTGTCGCGCATGAACGCCTTCATGAACGTCTTCCTGTGCGGCTCCGGGTCGAGATAGGTCATGAAATGGTCCATGCTGTGGATCACCGGGTTGCGGCTGGCCAGCAGCTGGTGGAGCGGCGGATATTCGATCGTGAAGTCGCCGTTGCCCATCGAGCTGTGGACCTCGGTGATCGCATGGCAGGAGGTGCAGGCGAGGCCGGCGTGCGCCTCCGGCGTGTCGATCTGCCCTTTGATCGGGCGCTCGAAGCGGCCGTTGAAGAACACCGCGTGATCGTGGCAGCCGGCGCACCACTTGCTGGGCTGCGGCCCGACCACGTCCTGCATGTATTCGACCGATTTGCGGTAGAACTGGTTGTTGAACGAGCCGAAGTGGTGCGCGGAGCTGTTCCACTGCGCGTAGATGTCCTTGTGGCACTCCCCGCACATCGCCGAATCCATGAAGAAGTTGGAAGGGATGATGCCACCGACGTTGGTGCGCGCCGAAGAGGGGAAGAACGGCGATTTCGGCCCCTCGCCCTCCTCGTTCATGGAGGTCGGCACGATCAGCGGATTCCTGATCTCGCGCGGCGGCGGGTTCGCCTGCCGGTAGACCGCGGTGGCGGCGGGCAGCGCGACGAGCAGGAGGACGGCGGCGAGGAAGTAGCGGCCGAAGCGCCGCCAGTCTCCTCCGGCGCCTCCTTCCGCGGCCTTGCGCCGGACCCACGGGATGAGAG
>DASPXX010000312.1:0-23189 GCA_035637095.1 Thermoanaerobaculia bacterium | reverse complement strand
CCAAGGACCGCTTCATTCGGCGTCTCAAGCTGTACGAGAACGAGTTGTCCATGCATCGGTGTATTCTGAAACTCACTACGATAGGGCAGAGCCAAGTCTGCATGGAACTCAAGGCCTCCTTCGCGGAAGCCCCGGAAGATGCCGATCGTCTTATCGTGGGCAAACAGTTGCACGTGGGCCCCCAGGTTTTTAGGTATATCGGGCGGACGAGGGATCGTTAGGCTGAAGAGCCATCTCGTCCAAGCGTCCGGCCTGATCTCCCAGCATGGAGCGCACGGACCGGATCACCTCGTCTTGCAGGATTGTCATGTCGAAGTCCACCAGAGCTGCGTTCTCGTGGGCGCGCTGGAGGCACTGCGGATAGAAGGGAACAGGAAATCCGTCAATCGCATCCGCGAGCATATAGCCAAGGACCGTCGCCGCATCCTTTGCCTGCGGCTGGAATATATCGATCGGCCATACAGGATCGTGTGGGCGCGAGCCGAATTTGACGAAGAACATCTTGCCACCCACGTATTTGTTGGACTCACCGCCCAACTTACCTGCCTCTTCGTCTCCTCGGGCATATTCGCCCCATACGTAGGACTTCGCTTCGAGCTCGCGCGGCACCTCAACATATGCCGGATAGTCTGTGCGAAGGACGCCCTCGATGGCCATGGCCAAACGATATCGCTGGAGAACCTTGCTGTGTTTTGAGACGCCGGCGAGATAGATCTTGCGTCGGCGCTTCTCCTGGGCCTCGATCGCCTCTTGGAGGAGTCGTCTGTACTCGATGAAGAGCTCGCCTTTGAATACCTTGCTGCGGAGGTTTCCATCTGCAATGATCACAGTATCGGATCCATACTGCAGCTCACTGACCAGCTTGAGGAGAACCGCCCATTCAGTCAGCTCTCGGTAAACCTGCACCCAACTCGGTGAGATCGGCGCGATAGGGGCCCCGGGAGTCGGCGGAGTTGGTATCATCGGCGTCAGCGACCACAGGTTGTCGATCTTCAGCTTGTGCATCATCTGGCCGAGCGCTGTGGAAGGAGAGCCATCCTCGTGGAAGTGACGGCGGTTCACGGCGTGGCGATCGGAAGTTGGTGTCACGACTTCCAAGCAGTACTCGTTGTTGCTGGAGTCCACAACTCGGACGAGTTGAACCATGAAGGGGTCGAACTCAACCCGGTTGTTCCCACCATCTGTGCCTACGAGCGAAATGGCAGTGGTCGAACGCGGCTGGATTTTCCTAGTTGCCCCTTTTAGCGGCCGCACATCGTCCCGTAGCTCGTCCAGCACGCGCCGGTCACCGGCAATGCTGGCTTTCATCTCCGAGCGGAGTATGGCGATGCTGTCCGGATCAATCAAAACCACCTCCTCCCTGGTCGCAGAGGCAACTCGGCGCACCTGCCTGACGCTGGCCGAGGCGCCGACCGTCGTGCTCGCCAGTTGCCGGCCTGGGGCGAACCGTGAGATCTGCGATCGTGCCGGGTGTCATAAGGTGCTCTCCTCGACCGCATTTGTAGTCAGGCCCCTGGCAGAGGAGGTGCCGCTTCCCCTCGGCTCAGCTCGCTGCGAATGAAATCAAGCCCATTGTCGAAGCTGGCGATCACTTTGCAGCCGAACGTGGCAAGCTTGTTGGCCATGCTCGGATTTGTGAACCCCTTGGAGTCGCGGTTGAGGAAGCACTTTGGTCCCGGAAGTGCATTTTCGAGATGAGAGATCACAGCCGCATACACCACTGCGTCGGAAGGCGATAGCGACAGGTTGAGCTCCTCCTGGCGTGCACGGGCTGCAATGTCTGCGGCAAGGGGCAATACAGTTGCATCGACGCTCAACGCGGCGATCGTCTCTTCGAGTCGGAGTCGTGTGCCTTCACCGCTCGCAGCCAGTGCGGCGAGCAGCTCGCGGGAGCTTTCGCTGACGGTTCTGAATGGCTCGGAACGGGCGAGCTGCCGAATGATGGGCTGAAGCTGATTTTGAAGGGCATTGTGTTCGGAGCTTCGACGGACCCACGTCTGCCGCGCTTCCACCAGAGAGAATGCCGGCACGACCAGCGCAAGCTTGCCTTGCCTCGCGAGCGCGAGGATCTCGCGACAGCTCTCGCACCCATCCTGCTGGTAAGCGATCTCCAGCAGAAAGTTGGTTTCGGCGTAGATGATCACGCCGCCATCTGCGCCTTGATCGTGCCGTTCCGGATGGAGTCCGGAAGCCCCGAGCCTTCGAGCCACTTCGCGGCCTCGGGATCAGGTTCGGTCCCGTTCACCAGATCGGCCAGCCATGCGTAGACCAGCAGCTCAAAGCCGTTCTCGGTCATGGTCTCGAGACGGTTCGGGACCATACGAAGATAAGGGGCGAGGATGGCGGCAGTCTCACCTTCGAAGTCGGGCGGCCTTTGAACTGCCGGGTCCGGCCTGCGCCAGAGGTAGAGATGATCGCGCAGGGCGAGCAGGACGTAGTCGCTCCGCGGGATGGCTCCGAGGTTGAACAGGTTGCGGAGGTAGTGCACCAGCCACTCCGGAGTGGGAGCGATGGTGTTCGTTGCCTCGACTACGAGCCGAATGCCATAATCTGGCGACTCGACGACGAAATCTGGCTGGGGGTGACGGTCTTCCATGAAGGTGATTGTACCCTACTTTGAGGTCTGGCGCGGGCCCTGATCTCGGCTCGGCCGGGCTGATTCGGCATCGTGCTCGCGTCGACTCAGGTAGTGGCGCGCAGCCTCCGCGAGCCGAGGCCGAGGACGGTCGGTGTTGTCGAGGGCCGCCAGAAAGGCTTCCCAGTCGCGGAGGGTCAGCGTCAGGATCTCGTGCTCTTTGGCCATGATGTGCCTTGGCTCCGTCGTCGCGCCGCTTTGGCTGCCGCTTGGCCGAGCGCCTCAGGAGTGGCATTGAACGCCGTGGCCAGTCCTTTCCTGGCCTGCATGTGCTCGAGCAGACTCTCGAAGTTGGTGCTGAGTGCGTCGAGGGTTTCGGAAGGTGCGCTGCTCGAGGGAGCGAGCCTCACGCTTTCCTCGGTCGAGGTCCCCCGCATCTCGTCGAGGATCTCGTCGACCGGGCGCCCGAGGCGGAGCGTCCCCCACACCTGGTCGACGGGATGAGTGCCGGAGATCCCCTTACGGAGGAGGACACCCTTCTCCCTGATCTCGAATTCGACCGATGTCCCAGGGACCAGCCCCAACTGCTTCCGGATCTCGATGGGCACGGTGACCTGGCCTTTGGAGGAAATGGTGCCTCTCATGGCGTCAAGCGTACTTCTTTTTACCTGGCGGAGTAAATCCGGATCCGTGCCGTGCGGCACCGGCCGTGGCGGACCGAACCGCGGTGGGGAGACGCCCCGACGGTGTACACCCGGCAGGCCCGTGGGAACGGACTGGGGCGTCTCTACGGCAACGCCGTGGGAACGGGGGCTGGCGGTTTCGGCGCACCGGTTCCCCATCGGCTTTCGGCGCGGCCGGCAGGGGCGACGGTCTGGCGCTCTGGCGGGGGTGCCCCGCCGCGCGATAGTCTCTCTCTATGCGGCCGGTATTCGCGGATCCCAAGACCGACTTCGTCTTCAAACGCATCTTTGGCAGCGAGGCCCACAAGCCGCTCCTCATCGAGCTGCTCAACGCCCTGCTCGAGCTTTCCGGCGACCACCGGATCGTCGACCTCAAGTATCTGTCCTCCGAGCAGCATGTGCCGGTCGAGGAGCTGAAGCTGTCGCTGGTGGACGTCAAGTGCTTCGATGAGCGGGGCCGGCACTACGTGGTCGAAATGCAGGTGCTCAACGTCGAGGGCTTCGAGAAGCGGGTGGTCTACAACACCTCGAAGGCCTATGTGACCCAACTGCGTACGGGGGAGGACTACCCCGGTCTGGACGACGTGGTGGGTGTGACGATCTGCGATTTCCTGCTCTGGCCCGGGCCACCGGTGCCGGGTGGCGCGCCGGTGCCGATGCTCAGCCGCTGGCGGATGCAGGAGCAGCACGGCGGCGCCCTGGGGCTCTCGCAGGTGCAGTACGTGTTCCTGGAGCTGCCGAAATACTCCTCCGGCGACGAGCCGCAGGGGACGATCGACCGCTGGGCCTACTTCTTCCGCGAGGCGGAGAACCTGGAGGTGGTTCCGCCGGCCCTCTCGCAGCCGCCATACCGGGAGGCGCTGGAAGTCGCCCGCATGGCGGGTTTCACCGCCGGGGAGCTCGACCTCTACGATCGCGCGAAGATCGCCGAGCAGGATGCCCGCGGTGCCCTCAGCCTGGCCGAACGGCTGGGCGTCGAGAAGGGGATACGCAAGGGGCTCGAGAAGGGGATGCGCAAGGGGATGCTCAAGGGTCGCGAAGAGGGGTTGCGGGAAGGCCGGGAGGAGGGGATTCGGCATGGCCGCGAGGAAGCGTTGCGGGAAACGATCCGATCCCTTTGCGAGAGCTTCGAGATCGAGCTCGGTGCGGACCGTGAAGCCGTCCTTGCCGGCCTGGAGGCCGACGAGCTGAAGGCGTTGCAGGCCCGCCTGATCCGCGAGCGGCGCTGGGGTTGACCAACGCGGTATACCCCCCCGAAGGGAGAAGACCTCATGGCGAAGCGCAATGCCCGGCTCACCACACCGCTCGTCCGCGACAACGGGGTGCTCCGTCCCGCGACCTGGGACGAGGCTCTCGACCGTGCGGCGCAGGGATTCCGTTCGGCGGTGGGGAAATTCGGGAGGCGCCGGGCGACCTGCGGCGGCAGGTCCTTCTTGCAAGGAAAAACCCACGCCGCGCCGGGAAGCCTGTCGACCTCTACCGCGTGGTTCCGATACGTCGGACGAAGCGAGCCCGCGGGCCGGAGGGAAATATTTCCTGGCCCTGCGGGCTCCTGCCCGGCGGTGTCAGATCAGAGTTACGTCAAAAAGACCCCGATCGTAGTAGGTGCCCATATCGTGGTAGTTACCGAGCCAGAGGAGTGCATTGCCAGTGTATGTGGTCTTGGGGGCGGAGCTTGGCGTGGTGTAGGTAAACGTCTTGTTGGCCGATGCCCCGTTAGGCAGGCTGAAAGGCTGGGTGCTCATGTACGGCCAGGCAGGCAGATACCCGGCGATGCTTTCGCCAATATCCTCGCCGGGAAGGAAGTTGAACAGGCCGAAGAAAATTGAGACGAAGATCGGGTAATAGGTAGCCGGATCCGGATTGAAGATCGAGACCGAGTAGCTCGCCGCGGTTCCGGGTGGCGTTCCGCTGGTCCAGCCCTGACCGGTGATGAACGGCGAATTCGCGGTCTCCCCGCGCAGCTTCTTGACGATCTGCTCCTCCGTGAGCCGACTGAATGAGAGCCCCTTCCCCTTCGCCTCTCGCTCGAACGATTCGAGCTCCTTGAGGATTTTCTGCTTGTCCTTGTCGATTTCCTTGTCGGTCTTTTGGCTTGTCGCCATTTGCGTATCCTCCTGTGATCCGGCGGCACGAGCGACTATGCTCGCGGTGCCGGTGCCTTGAAGATGCCCCCCTGCCCCGGGGCGAGATCGCTGACATCAGGGAGTGACATGGACGGCGTTTTTATTTCACCAGTTCTGACAAAGTGTTGCTTGCGCGGGCTCTGGCGAGGTGGTGAGGTAGGTCTGCCGCGCTGCGGCATCCCTTTTCTGAGCCGCCCCGGGGGTTCCCCCTCCAGAGCCACGCGGTATACTCCCCCCGAAGGGGGAAGACCTCATGGCGAAGCGCAATGCCCGGCTCACCACACCGCTCGTCCGCGAAGAGGGCGTGCTCCGTCCCGCGACCTGGGACGAGGCTCTCGACCGTGCGGCGGCAGGGTTCCGTTCGGCGGTGGAGAAGAAGGGGGGCCAGACGTTCGGCCTCTTCAGCTGCTCCAAGACCACGAACGAGATGAACTACCTGGCGCAGAAGTTCGCCCGGGTGGTGATGGGCAGCAACAACATCGATAGCTGCAACCGGACCTGACACGCCCCCAGCGTCGTCGGTCTGGCGACGGTTTTCGGTTTGGGCGGCGGGACGAGCTCCTATCGGGAGATCGAGGAGACGGATGTCGTCCTCCTGTGGGGCAGCAATGCCCGGGAGACGCATCCGATCTTCTTCCACCATGTGCTCAAGGGCATCCACAATGGGGCGCGGATGTATGCCGTCGATCCCCGCAGGACTTCGTCCGCCGAGTGGGCGGCCGGGCACCTTCCTCTCCATGTGGGCACCGACGTCGCGCTGGCCAATGCCGTGGCGCGCGAGATCCTCGCGGCCGGGCTGGAAAACCGCAGCTTCATCGAGAACGCGACCAGCGGCTTCGAGGACTTCCGGCAGAACGTCGAGCCCTACACGCTCGAATACGCCGAGGGGGTGACCGGCGTGGCCGCGGCGCTGATCCGCGAGATGGCGCACGCCTATGCCCGCGCCGATCGCGCCCAGCTCTGCTGGACGCTCGGCATCACCGAGCACCACAACGCGGTCGACAACGTGCGCGCGCTGATCAATCTCTCGCTCTTGACCGGTCACGTGGGCCGCTGGGGCTCCGGGGTGTGCCCGCTGCGTGGACAGAACAACGTGCAGGGGGGCGGCGACATGGGCGCGCTCCCGGACCGCTTGCCGGGAACCCTGCACGTCGAGAACGATGAGCTGCGCGCCAGGTTCGAACGGGCCTGGGACTGCAAGATTCCCCCGAAGAAGGGGTTGCACCTCTCCGGGATGTTCGAGGCCATGGAGAGCGGCGACTTCACAGCTCTCTATGTGATCGGCGAGAACCCGGCCAATTCCGAGGCGGACCAGCACCACGCCATCCACCTGCTCGAGGGGCTGGAGATCCTCGTGGTGCAGGACATGCTCCTCACCGCGACCGCCGAGCTGGCGGACGTGGTGCTGCCCGCGGCCGCGGGGTGGTGCGAGACGGAGGGCACGGTGACGAGCAGCGAGCGGCGCGTGCAGCGCGTGCGCCGGGCTCTGCCGCCGCCGCCCGGCGTGCGCGACGACATCGAGATCCTCTGCGAGCTGGCCCGCCGCATGGGCAGGGATTGGGGGACACCGACGGCCGAGGATCTGTGGAATGAGCTGCGGTCGCTCAGCCCGGTGCACGCCGGCATGTCTTACGCGCGGCTGGAGGAGCTCAACGGCATTCAGTGGCCGTGCTACGACGAGTCGCACCCGGGGGAGAGCTTCCTGCATGGACGGCTGTGGGAGCGGCCGGTCCTCGGACCTCGCGCGCCGTTCGCCTGCGTCGACCACCAGCCGCCCTTCGAGGAGCTCTCGGAGGAGTTCCCGATCCGTCTGACCACGGGCCGGCGCCTGGACTCCTACAACACGGGGGTGCAGACCGGCCACTTCTCCTCCCCGCTGCGCATGGGCGAGACGATCGATCTGCATCCCGAGGACGCCCGGCGTCTGGGAGTCTCCCCGGGAGAGATCGTGCGTGTCGTCTCGGCGCGCGGCTCGGTGCTGGCGCCGGTCCGCCTGGACGACGGGCTGCGGCCCGGGCTGGCCTTCATGACGTTCCATTTCCCCGACCAGGTGGCGACCAATGAGCTGACCGTGGACGCCAAGGATCCGCTCTCCGGCACCTCGGAGTTCAAGGCCGCCGCCGTGCGGATCGAGCCGGTCGTGCGGCCCATCGCCGCCGCGGAGGCCACGGCGACCGCACCGGTGGCAGTCTAACGGAGCACGAGAGAACGAATGGATCTGCACTTCACGGCAGACGAGCCCACACCGAACGAGAGGGCGGCGATCGATGGGTGCCTCGCCGCCCTTTTCTTGAACGGCAACCGGCGACAGTTCCTGCTCCCCGTCCTCCACGCCATTCAGGGGCGCGTGGGCTGGATCAGCCCGGGTGCGCTCAACTACGCGTGCCGCGCGCTGGACGTGCCCCCGGCCGAAGCCTTCGGCGTGGCCGATTTCTATGCCCTGTTCCAGACCCGGCCGCACCCGCCGGTGGCGGTGCACGTCTGCGACGACATCGGTTGCCGGTTCAAGGGCGGCGAGGCGCTCTGCGGCGAGATGGAGCAGGCGATCGGTTCTCCAGGAACGAGCCAGGACGGCCGCATGACCTGGCACCGCAGCCCTTGTCTGGGTCTCTGCGAGCGCGCGCCCGCCGCTCTGGTCATCGCCGCCGGAGACCCGCCGCGGGACCAGGCGCTGGCTCCGACGACGGGAACGGAAGTCCTGTTCGCCGCTGCCGGGCAGGCCGTTCCTCCGGCGGACCTCGCCCTTTCGGTGCCGCAGGCCGGACAGCCCGGATTGACGCTGCTCTCCCGCGTCGGACAGATCGATCCGATGAGCCTCGACGAGTACCGGGCAGCCGGGGGATTCCTGGCGCTGCGCCGGGCGATCGAGATGGGGCCGGACCGGGTGGTGCGCGAGGTGATCGATTCGAAGCTCGTCGGCCGGGGCGGCGCAGCGTTCCCGACGGGGCAGAAATGGCTGGGCGCGCGCTCGGCGCCGCTGCCGCGCTATCTCATCTGCAACGCCGACGAGTCCGAGCCGGGGACGTTCAAAGACCGCGTGCTCATGGAGCACGATCCGTTCTCCCTGATCGAGGCCATGACGATCGCGGGCTTCGCCACCGGCTGCGAGCGCGGATATCTCTATATCCGCGGCGAGTATCCTCTCGCCACCGAGCGGCTCGAAAATGCGATCCGCCGCTGCTATGAGCGCGGATTCCTCGGTGAGAACGTGCTCGGCGACGGCGTGCGCTTCGATCTCGAGCTGCGGCGGGGCGCCGGAGCGTACATCTGCGGTGAAGAGACGGCGCTGATGAATTCGATCGAAGGGCGTCGCGGCGAGCCGCGCAACAAGCCGCCCTTCCCGACCCAGGTCGGTCTGTTCGGCCAGCCCACGGTGATCAACAACGTGGAGACGCTGGTGAATGTGCTGCCGATCCTGATCGAAGGAGGCAAGACGTACGCCGCGATCGGCACCGAGCGCTCGACCGGCCCCAAGCTCTTCTGCGTCTCCGGCCACGTCAGCCGGCCCGGCGTCTATGAGTTTCCGTTCGGGATCACGTTGCGGGAGTTGCTCGATGCGGCGGGAGGTATGACCGGGCGGCCGCAGGCGATCCTCCTCGGTGGCGCCGCCGGCGCATTCGTCACGCCCGACCAGCTCGACATCCCGCTCACGTTCGAAGGGACGCGCGCCGCCGGAGCGACCCTCGGCTCGGCCGTGGTCATGCCGTTCGACGACACGGTCGACCTGCGCCAGGCGCTGCGACGGATCGCTCAGTTTTTCCGCGACGAGTCGTGCGGCCAGTGCGTGCCTTGCCGGGTCGGCACCGTGCGCCAGGAGGAGCTGCTGCACCGGCTGGCCACGGACCGGCCGCTCGGCTCGGTCGAGCAGGAGCTGGAATTGCTCAAGGAGCTCGGCCAGGCGATGCGCGACGCATCGATCTGCGGTCTGGGCCAGACCGCATCGAGCGCGATCGAGTCGGCGCTTGGCCGGTTCACCATTTATCAGGAGACGAGATGACGCTGAACGCTCCCGATCTGAAGATCCCCGTGCCGCGCGGACCGGTGCCGGTGGCTCCGCCGCCGCGTCCCCGCAACATGGTCGAGGTGACGATCGACGGCCAGAGCGTGGCCGTGCCGGAGGGGGCGACGCTCCTGGAGGCGGCGCGCAAGATCGGGATCGATACGCCGACGCTCTGCTATCTCGAAAACCTGACTCCGGTCAACGTCTGCCGCGTCTGCGTCGTGGAGGTCGAAAACTCCCGCACGCTCGTCCCCGCCTGCTCGCGCAAGGCCGAGCCGGGCATGGTGGTGAAGACCGATTCCGAGCGCGTACGCCTGAGCCGCCGGATGGTGCTCGAGCTGCTCGCCTCGTCGGTCGACGTGTCGACCGCGCCGCAGTTCCAGGAGTACATGGCGCGGTATGACGCGCGGCCGGAGCGCTTCGGTCCCCAAGCCCCGCCAGCCGGCCCCGGCGAGCGCGACGCGGCCGTTCCCGGTCATCACCATGCGCCGCACGATGGCCATGCAGCGACCGTCCATCAGCCGGTGAAGGTGGACAACGATCTCTACGTCCGTGATTACTCCAAGTGCATCGTCTGCTACAAGTGCGTCGAAGCGTGCGGCACGGACGCTCAGAATACCTTTGCGATCGCCGTGGCCGGGCGCGGTTTCGAGGCGCGGATCTCGACCGAGTACGACGTCCACCTGCCGGACTCGGCGTGCGTCTACTGCGGCAACTGCATCGGCGTCTGCCCGACCGGTGCGCTGATGTTCAAGAGCGAGCACGACATGCGCCAGGCGGGCACCTGGAACGAATCCAGCCAGACCCAGACCGACACGATCTGCGCCTACTGCGGCGTCGGCTGCACGCTCACCGTCCACGTGCAGGACGAAAAGATCGTGAAAGTCACCTCGCCCCTCGACCACGACGTGACCAACGGCCACCTCTGCATCAAGGGGCGGTTCGGGTGGGAGTTCGTGAACTCGCGGCCGGAGGTGGACAACGGGGTTGAGGTGGAATCAGCGGGCTGACGCCATCAGCCTTCGCCGCGGAGCCGCCTCAGCTCTTCGCGCAGGCGGGCGACCTCGGCTTCGGCCGCCTTCCGGGCCTTCTCCTCGCTCCGGCGTCCCTCTGCCTCGCGCCGGCGCCTCTCGGTTTCTCGCCGCAACTCTTCCTCCGCGCGGAGCCTCCCTTCCTGCTCTTCGAGGGAGCTCAGGAGGCGCTGTCCGGTCCCGGCGTCAGTGAGCTCGGCCCAGTCTCCTGCCACGTTCGCTCCGAAAAGCAGCCCGGTGGTCTCCGAGAAGAGGCGGGCCTGAGCGTCCGGCTCGATCGGCTGGTAGCGGCCTGCCTCATCCATCCGGTAGCCGGTCCACCTCACCTGCCACCCGTTACCTCGCCGCGGGAGATCCAGGATCAGATACTCCCGGACCCCGATCCGCTCGTAGAGCCCGGGCTTGATCTTCTCGTCGACCTCGCGGATGCGCCGGTCGCGGGGAGAGACCACCTCGATGATGAGGCTCGGCGGAATGCCGATCCGCTTCACGTTGTAGCTGCGCATCTGATGGTCGATCGTCTCCAGTCCCATGATGACCGAGACGTCCGGAGCCGGCCCGCGGCGCGACATCATCAGATGTTTGACATCATGGAGGACCAGGACGTCCGGCCGGCCATGGAACCGGCGCGTCAGCAGGTCGAACAGGAAGGTCGCCGCCATGACGTGAGGCTTGCCCTGGTTCATGGTGTCCCCGAATTTGGGATCGAGGAAATCCTCCGGTGTCAGGGGCGTTTCACGCCACTCGATCTCGCCGTCCGGCCCCTCGACATACCGCAGGAGCGTGCAGGGCTCCTCGTCCGGCTCCTCGTGAGCCGGAGCCCGGTCCAATCGTCTTGTTCTGGCGGGCTCAGCCATGATTCGAGTGTAGGGAATCTCCCCGGTTTCGTCAAATCATAGCCTGATCCGGAGACGAGGAGAAGCGCGGGACACGGACCGGCACGATTCGCTCGACAGCAAGCCTCTCGCTCAGCGGGGAGGCAGCACCCGGAAGGTGAAGCGTCTCGGGGGCGCCTTCTGACCGCCGACTCCTTCCGTGATGAGAGTGTAGTCGCCGGGCGCGAGCAGGCTTCCCGGGAGGCTCAGGTTCAGGCTCAGGGCATCGATCTCGCCGCTGGGCAGGAGGCCCGTGCCACGCCAGATCTCCCGCCCCTCCGCATCGCGCAGGATCGCTCGATAGGAGGGAGCGGACGAGGACCCGAGCTGCAGGGAGAGGAAAGCCCAACTCGCGGCCGGCGGCTGGTGCAGGCGGGGGGCATCGTCCGGCGAGCCGCCGCCGCGGACGACGTCGAGATAGAGGAGCGGCACGTTCACCTGGGGGACGCGCACCTGCGCCAGCTGCCCGGCCGTGTGGGCCAGTTGCTCTGCAGCTTGCGCCCGAGCCTGCTGCTCCTGGGCGAGGTCGCGCCGGCTGGCGTCCAGCGCGGAGCGGAGCTCCTCGAGCTCAGCGGCGGTGTGGGCGCCCGCCGCCGACTGTTCCCGTTCGTGGTCCAGCGCCCTGCGGGTCGCCGCCAGCTCGCGATCACGCTCGCCGAGCTGCCAGAGAGCGAGCGCGCCGGGCAGGATGGCGACGGCCAGGAGCACCAGGAGGAGGGCCGCGGCCTGGCGCGAGCGGCTGAGGCGGGAGAGCCAGGCGACGAGCGCGAGCTGCCGCGTGGCCGCCAGGCGGGCCACGTCCTGCCCGGCGGCGCGCTTGAACCCCCGCTGCATGGATTCCGCGAGAGCGAGGCGGTCGAGGCACTGCGGACAGGAGAGGTAGTGCTCCTCGAAGCTCTCCGCCTCCTCGGGTGGGAGCGCTCCCATCACGTAGCGGTCGACGACGTGGCGCTCTTCGATGGTGGTGTGGTCCATGGCGATACCGCTGCTCTCTATCATGGCCTCAAGAGCCCCGGGAAAGCGCCTGCCGCTTCTCGAACCGCTCGAGGAGCTCCTTGAAGCGCTGGCGGGCGCGGAAGAGGACCCGGTTGAAATGAAGGCTTTCGAGCCCGAGATCGGAGCAGATGCTCTCCTTGTCCTCCTCGGCGACATAGAAGCGGAGGAGGAGCTGGCGGTCGCGGTCGGTCGGCATTTCGCCGATCAGCTTGCGGACGATTCCGGCTTCCTCGTCGAGGAGCACCGAGGAGAGCTGTCCGGGTGAGGGGTTGACCACCTGCTCCAGAGCCGCGTCGTCGCCGTCGGTGCGGCGGCGGGCCGTCTTGCGCCGCTCGGCGGTCATCAGGTTGCGCGCGGTGCCGCGGAGGAAGCCCCCGAGCCCCGCCGGATCGTCGAGTCCCTTGCGCCGCAGCCGCTCCAGCACGATGCGGAACGTCTCCTGATGCAGGTCGTCGGCGAGGTCGGGGGAGGCGCCCAGGCGCCGCAGCAGATAGAGAAGGCCCCGGCTGTAGCGCTGGACGAGCTCCTCCTCGGCGGAGGCATTGCCCGCCGCGATACGCCGCGCGAGATCCGCTGCGATCTCGGCTTCGGCCGGATCTGGTGCCGCTTCCGTGCTCATGGCGCCTGGCGCGCCTCGGCCCGGGCAGGCCGGTCAGGCCGGCCGCACCGGAGATCTCCCGAGGGATGGGCACATCATACTCCGGGCCTTGGAGTGCTGACGTCAAGCTCTTGATCGATTGTTCCATCGTGGTCTTACCTCCCCTTTCTCGGCTGTCGCGAGGGGGCCGTCTATCTCAACCCAAAGCTCCTATGCAGATTTCCGTATCTCGCTGCATTCTTTTGAATTCAAGAAACCGGATCACCTCGATTGGTCCATCTGGTTGCGTCCTGGCTTTTGAGCGTGTCTGACCCTCCGGGAGCACCACGGCGCGATTTGTGCTGGTAGCCAGCTCTCCAGGAGGTGAACCAGGCATGTGCAAATCGACCCGTCTCGGGGTCCTGTGGCTCGTCTGCGCGTTTGCGGCCTTCGCGGCGCCCCTTCCTCTGGCGGCCCAGGAGGTGACCCTGCCGTTGTCGCAATACGAACAGCTCCGCTCGCGCGCCAATCCCAAGCCGGACGAGCCGGCGCCTCCTCCGGCGCGGTTCGCCCTGGAGTCCGCCGATCTGGAGATCGCGGTCGGACCGTCGAGCGCGCGCATCGTCCAGAAGCTCGTCCTCTCCGTCTTCTCGGACACCTGGGAGCGCGTTCCCCTGGGCGAAGCCGGATCGTTCACCTCGGCCCGCTTCGGTGCTCTCGAAGGGCGCGTCGAGGTCAGCGAGAAGGAAGGATGGGCCATGCAGGTGCATGGCCGCGGCCGGCACGAGGTGACGCTGGAGTCCGTGGTGCCGGTCAAGCGCGACGAGACGTCCACCCGGCCGGCCTCGGCGTTCTCGCTGCGCCTGCCGCCCGCCGCGGTGCTGCGCGGGAAGCTCCAGACCCAGCCGGGCGTCGACGAGGTCACGCTGACCGGCAAGGGGATGGTGCGCGGCGCCGCCGGCGGTCCGTGGACCTTCGTCTCCGCGTTCGACAAGGACGCGGGGGTCACCTTCACCCTGTTCGGCCAGCGGACCTTGCCGGAGCGGGCCCAGTTGCCGCTGCGCTTCGACGCCACGTCGGCGACCGCAGCGACCCTCTCGCGCACCCAGCTCCGGGTGCGCGGCTGGGTCGAGGCGCGCGTGGCCCAGGGGAGGCTCTCGGAGCTGCGCATCCCCATTCCGGCGGATCTCAAGGTTGTCTCCGTGAGCGGTCCGCTCGCCGGATGGGACGTGACGGAGGGGACCCTCGTGCTCACGCCTCTGGAGCCGGTGGAGGGCACGCTCGCCGTCGAGATGGAGCTCGAGGGCGAGCCGCGGCCGGCTTTCGCGAGCCCGGTGTTGACGCCGGCCGGGGGACGCCGCACCGTGCATCTGGTCAAGGCCGCTCTCCAGGGGGATGGTCTCCTGACGCTCGCCGATCCGGAGGCCGTGCGCGGGCCCGAGGAGAGCGAGACGGCCCGTGTGCCGCCCTCCATCCAGGGCGCCGGCGGCCGGCTCCTGGTCGTCTCCGATCCCGCCCGGCCGCCGCGGTGGGAGGCCGAGTGGGCGGAGGAGACCCAGGTCCTGGCCGCCCAGGTCGACCGCCTTCTCCTCGACGTGGCCATCGGGGAGTCCGGGCGCGCCGTCTACCGCCTCTGGGCCGAGGTGCGCAACCGGGGAGCGCAGCAGCTCGTCCTCCAGCTCCCGCCGGGCTTCGAGCTGACCACCGCCCGCCGCGACGGCGAGGAGGTGACGGCCGGCGCCGTGCCCGGCGGATTGGCCGTGCCGCTCCTCACGCGGGACGCGGCGCAGGCCGTCCACCTCGACGGCGTGCTGCCGCTCACCCTGCCGCAGGGGAAGGGCGAGCTCTCCCTGCCGCTGCCGGGTCTCTCGGCGCCCGCGGCGCGCGTCGAGGTCCGGCTCGTCCTCCCCGGCGGCCGCACCTGGCGGCTGGCCGATCCGTCGCGCTCCGGCCCGGTCCAGGGTCCGCCCCAGGGAGCGCCCGTGTCCGCCGTCTCCTCCAATGCCCTGGCGGCGCAGATGAAGTCCGTCGCGGCGAACATCGCGACCAGCGGTCCGTTGCCCGGGATGTTCCTGGTGCCGCCCGGCTATCGGGAGATCACCGCCGCCTGGAGCGCGCTGTCCGCCAATCCCGGGCCGCTCGTCCTCCGCGTCGAGATGGAGAAGGAGGCCACGCCATGGATGTGAAGAGCTGGGGACCGATTGCTGCTTTCCTCGCCTTGCTGGCCAGCGGAGCCGCCGCCGCGCAGAGCATCCCCGCGGAGGTCACGCTCCCGCTGAAGGACTATCTCGCCCTGGTCGAGACGGTCGAGCGGACCGAGCGCCAGCGGGCCGAGGAGCTCGCCCGCCAGGAGACGCCCGTGGCCGAGGTGACCTCGCAGCAGGTGTCTCTGACGGTGGGGGACAAGGAGGCCGAGGTGGCCTCCGATTTCGAGGTCCTTCTGCAGGGGAAGATTCTGCGGCCGGTGCTGCTTCCCCTGGCCGGCTTCCCCGAGAAGGTCGAGATCCGCGACGAGGTCGGGCGGACCGGCACGGCCGCGGTCACCGCGATCGATGGCGGTGGTGGGGTGGTGCTCGCCGCACCGCAGCCGGGCCGCTATACGGTCCATGTCGATGGCCGGGCTCCGCTGGGGAACGGGGCCGGCACCGGCCGGCTCGCCCTCGGCCGGGTCGCCGCGTCCGTGGCGTCGACCGAGATCGACCTGCCGGCGGACCTGGCCTGGGCGAGCCCGGGGGCTGTCGTGGTCGAGGAGCGGGAGGAGAACGGCCGCCGCCGGGTCCGCCTGGCGACGGCGCGCGGCACGGACACCGTGCTCGACGTGCGCCGCAAGGTGGACAGCGCCGAGGCCGAGAAGCTGCTCGCGCAGAGCGTGGTCCTGACCATCCTGCAGCTCCGGCCGGAAGGGCTGCGGCGGCACGACGTGATCCTCTACGAGGTGCGGCGCGGCGGTCTCGGCAGCTTCAGCGTGGAGCTGCCGCCCGGCCTGGAGATCGAGCAGGCGGGCACCGACGAGGGCACGGTCGTGCCGGTGGTGGAGACCGGGCGGCTCACCGTGCACCGCCGGCGCCAGCTCCAGGGCGTCGGCTACCTCGTGCTGAGCTCGACGCCGCCGGCGCTGCCGGCCGGTGAGCTCTCCCTGGAAGCCGTGAAGCCGGAGGTCGAGGTGCGGGCGCGCTATCTCGCCATCTCCTCGGCCGTGGCCGCGGACGTGCGTCCGCTGCCCGAGACGAGCTGGAACCGGGTCGATCTCTCCGATCTGCCCGCCACGCTCTCCGAGGCGCTGACCGCCCTCGACCTGACGGCGGCCTGGCGCCTGACCGCGGATGGGGCCGGTGCGCGGCTGGCGGTCGTGCCGCTGCCGGCGGCGCCGATCCGCGATGCGATCATCCGCCGGCGCGACACCACGGCCCTCCTGACCGTGGACGGCACGCTGCTGTTCCGCGACCGCTTCCTGGTCGATTCGCGGAGCCGGGCCGGAGCGGCGCTGGACATGACGTTGCCGGCGGGCGGCAAGCTCTGGTCGGCCAAGGTCGACGACCAGGCGGTGCGGCCGCTGGAGCGCGGGGGCATGATCTCGGTGCCGCTCGGCTTCAACAGCGGGACGCGGGCCGTGGTGGAAGTCGTCTCGGTCCAGGCGAGGGCGCTGCCGCCGGGCCGCTCGCAGCTCGCCCTCGACCTGCCGCAGGTGACCGCGCCGGTCCTGGTGCACCGTCTGCGGGTGCTCCTGCCGGAAAACGCGAGCTATCGCTTCCGCCGCGGAGACCTGCGGCTCGCACCGGCCGAGACAGCCGCGCTCGACAACGCACCGACGGCTCGCGATCCGTGGACGCTCCTCCAGTCGACGCCCGGGATCCTCACCGACCGGATCAACGTCGGAGGGAACGAAACGGGTCAGGCGGCCACCGGAGCGACAGTCGGTGGGAAAGAAAACGCCGCGCTCTACAAGCAGGAGGTGGAGGGGCTGCAGCAGGGTCTGGTGGGAGGGGTCAAGCCGCTGCCGGTGTCGATTCCCGAGAGCGGCAAGGCCCTGGCATTCTCCGGCGTCCTGCCGCCTTCTCACGTGGCGGTGGAGCTGGACGTCAAAGCAAAGAGGAAGTCATGACCACGCAATCGATCCTCCGAACCTCTGTCCTTTTCGTCCTCTGTGTTCTTTTCGTCCTTTCGTTCTCCGGGATCGCCCTGGCGGACGAGCCGGCGCCCCCCGGCAAGGTCAAGCTCCCCTTGAAGGATTACCTCTCGCTCCTCGAGACCGCGGAGCGCGTCGAGCGGCAGCGGGCCGAGGATCTCGCCCGCCGGGAGACACCGGTGGCGGAGGTGGTCTCGCAGCACGTCGCGGTGGCGGTCGGCCGCAGCGAGGCCGAGATCGCCGCCGATTTCGAGGTCCTCCTGCAAGGCAAGGTGATGCAACCGGTGTTTCTCCCGCTCGCGGGCTTCCCCGAGAAGATCGACATCCGCGATGAGAGCGGGCGCGCCGGCACAGCCGCGGTCACCGCGAGCGAGGGCGGCGTGATGCTCGCCGCGCCGCAGCCGGGCCACTACACGGTCCATGTGGACAGCCGGGCCTCCCTCGGGAGCTCCGGGACCGGCCCGCTGCCCCTCGGCCGCGTCGCCGCGCCAGTGGCCTCGACCGAGATCGACCTGCCGGCGGAGCTGGCCTGGAGCAGCCCGGGAGCTGTCGTGGTGGAGGAGCGGGAGGAGAACGGCCGCCGCCGGGTCCGCCTGGCCACGGCGCGCGGCACGGACACCGTGCTCGACGTGCGCCGCAAGGTGGACAGCGCCGAGGCCGACAAGCTGCTCGCGCAGAGCGTGGTCCTGACCATCCTGCAGCTCCGGCCGGAAGGGCTGCGACGGCACGACGTGATCCTCTACGAGGTGAGGCGCGGCAGTCTCGGCAGCTTCAGCGTGGAGCTGCCGCCCGGCCTGGAGATCGAACAGGCGGGCACCGACGAGGGCACGGTCGTGCCGGTGGTGGAGACCGGTCGGCTCACCGTGCACCGCCAGCATCAGCTCCAGGGTGTGGGCTATCTCGTGCTGAGCTCGACGCTGCCAATGACGTCGATATTGCCGGCGGATGGGATCTCGCTGGAGGCGTTGAAGCCGGAGGCCGAGGTGCGGGCCCACTACCTGGCCATCTCGTCGGCCGTGGCGGCGGACGTGCGTCCGCTGCCCGAGAAGAGCTGGACCCGGGTCGATCTCTCGGATCTGCCGGCCGTGCTCTCCGAGGCGCTGGCAGCTCTCGATCTGACGGCGGCGTGGCGCCTGGCGGCGGATGGAACGGGCGCGCGGCTCGCCGTGGCGCCGCTGCCGGCGGCTCCGGCCCGCGACGTCACCATCCGGCGGCGCGACACGACGACCTTGATGACTGTGGACGGCACTCTCCTGTTCAGCGACCATTTCGTCGTCGATTCGCGGGGCCGGCCGGGAGCTGCGCTGGACATCGTGTTGCCGGTGGGCGGCAAGCTCTGGTCGGCCAAAGTGGACGACCAGCCCGTGCGGCCGCTGGAGCGGGGAGGCGTCGTCTCGGTGCCGCTCGGCTTCAGCGGGGGAACGCGGGCGGAGGTGGAGGTCGTCTCCGTCGTGGAGAAGGCGCTGCCGCCGGGCCGCTCGCAGCTCTCCCTCGAGCTGCCGCAGGTGAAGGTGCCGGTCCTGCTCCACCGTCTGCGCCTGCTCCTGCCGGAAGATGCGAGCTACCGCGTCCGCCGGGGAGACCTGCGGTTCGCGGTGATCCGGCCCGGCCGGGTCAACGTGGGAGGCAACGAATCGGGACAGCAGAGTGCATACGTCGGTCCCGGCTCGCTCGCCGGCGGCTACGCCAACCTGTATGCGACGGTCACGGACGAGCAGGGGGAGCCCCTCCCCGGAGCGACCCTCACACTGCGGAAGAACGATGGGATGTCGGTGCAGGTCTCGGATGCGAGGGGGCAGGCGAGATTCCTGGGTATGGCGGATGGCTCGTACTCCCTGAAGGTGGAGCTGGACGGCTTTTCGAGCATCGAATACCCCAGCGTTGTGCTCACCAACGGGAGGAACACGCAGATCGAGGTCGCCCTCCAGGCGGCCGTCGAAGACGTGATGACCGTTCAGGCGGAGACCCCCCTGCTGGACGAGCGGCGGATCAGCACGGGCGATACCGTCAGTCAGACGGAGCTCGAAAAGATCCCGACTGCGCGGGACAGCGCCGCCCTCTTCCGGCAGGAAGCCCAGGGGCTGGAACAGGGGCTGGTGGGAGGGGTGAAGCCGCTGCCGGTGGCGATTCCCGAGACCGGCAAGGCCTTCGCATTCTCGGGCGTCCTGCCGCCGGAACGGATCACGCTGGAGCTGGATGTGAAGGGGAAAGGGAAGAGGTGACCCTGGGACAAGGGCAGGGCGGAGGCCGCGGTGCCGACAGGCGCCGCGCCCCATCCGGCCTGCGCTCTTCCCCAGGCCTCTGCCGGCAGTCCCCATCCGGCCTGCCTTCCTCCGTGATCCACCGCTGGCCGGCCCCATCCGGCCTGCCGCCTCCCCCAATCCACTGCTGGTGACCCCCAGCCGGCCTGCGCTCCGCCCCAATCCCCTGCCGGTTGTCCCCAGGCGATCTCCGGCATTCCCCAGGCGACCGGCGGCACTCCCCAGCCCACCGGTACCAGCCCCCAATCCTGGGGAGTCTCGTCGTTCATCTGGGGCCAACCGCCGGAGCTCTGGGGGATGTGGCAGAAGCGGAGGGCGGCGGCAGAGCTCGCTTGGGGAATCACGCCTGTCGCCTGGGGCCTTCTGCGCTTCTCTCGGGGCGCACCGACGATCACCCGGGCGCTCCCGCAGACCGCCAGGGGCGGCACCGCGAGGTGCGCGCCGGCAGGGGGAGGCTCACCGGATCATGTCCCCGGAGGGAAGGTGCTGGCCGGACGGGCCCGGCCTTCGGGGTCACGTCCGGTTCTTGTAGACGTCCGGCCGGACGATCTCCATGTGGCGTTCGGGGCTGGCGACCTTCTTGAAGCCCACGCGCCGGTAGAGCTCGTGGGCGTCGCGTGTCACGAGATGCATCCGCCGGTGGCCGGCGAGATCCGGATGCTCCATGACGCATTGCATGAGCCACCTGCCCAGGCCTCTCCCGCGGTAGTCGGGGTGGACGTACACGTCGCAGAGATAGGCAAACGTGGCGCGGTCGGTGATCATGCGGGCGAGCCCGATCTGGCGTGCGCCGTCGTAGAGCCCGAAGCAGAGGGAGTTTTCGATCGCCTTGACCAGGACCTCGCGCGGGATCTCCTGAGCCCAGTAGGAGTGGTGGGCCAGGTAGTCGTGGATCGCGTCGACGTCGAGCCGGGTGGGGTCGTCGCTGACGGTGAAGGTGTCCTGGTGGTGTTCGTGGGCCATGGAAAATGATCGTATCTCTTTGGACGATCCGTAGCCTCGAATCGTCCGTGGCGCCACGATCGGCCCGTAGAGACGCCCCAGTCCCGGACCACGGACCTACCGCGCCCATGGACGTCGGGGCGTCTCCTGCTGCCGCAACCACCACCGGTGGTGATTCGGGCGATGTCGTTACGCCGGTGCGTTGTGCCGGTCAACCGTTTGCGTCGGGTCCGCCGCGATGCCGGTCCGCCTGCGGTCACACCGATTCGGCGGGTGCCTCACCCGATGCGGTTTTCCGGGTTGTCTGGCGGTGCCGGTCCGCCGGTTTCCACCCGTTTTTTTGAACCTTCGTGGTGCCTGGGGCGAGAGACGCCCCGACCATGATGGACCCGGTCGGTCCGTGGTCCGGGACTGGGGCGTCTCTACGGGCCGGTTGTGAGGTCACGGGCGGTTCGAGGCTACGGGCCGGCGGGGCTACACCATCTCCCTGAGCACCACCTCCACCTCCCGCACCGCCTCGCCGGACCTCACCTGCAGTCGCACCCGGGTACCCGGCGTACCCTTGAGGATCGCGCGCGCATCGGCCAGCGGCAGCTCCGTGGCTCTCCGGCCATCCACGGAGAGCACCAGGTCTCCGACCTTCAGGCCGGCGGCGGCGGCCGGGCTCTCCGCCACCACGTCCTCGATCCGGTAGCCGTCGTCGGCGCGGTTCAGCCAGAGGCCGGAGCGGTCCCAGACCTCTTCCTGGGCGGACGACGCGTTCGGCTCGAACCAGATCCGCTGCTTCTGGTAGTCGAACGTCACCGTGAAGTGCCGCAGGATGCCGCCGCCGACGTTGCCGGCCAGATAGGGATCGGTGAGGGAGCCCCGCTTCTGCAGGGAGATGCTTGCGAGCGGGGCCGGCACGCGCACGGTGCCGAGCTCGAGCAGGCCGGCGCGGGTCACCATGCCGCGGCTCCCGCCCCCCACGCCCCAGCCGGTCAGGGCCTCGATCTTCTTCCCCGGCTTGTCGAATAGCTTGTGCTGCTCGGCGAACGGCCGGTTCACGTCGAGCGACGAGCGGCTCCCCGTGTCGATGGTGAACTTGCCGGGGACGCCGTCGAGCTTCCCCTCCACCTGCGGCGTCATCTCGTCGAAGGTGAAGGCGACCGGAGTGGCGCCGGCGGGCTCCTTGAACGCCTCCGGAAGTGTGAGGGTGAGGCGCCGTTCGGCATAATCGATCCGCACCACGAAGCGCTTGAAGACCTCGAAGCCGAGCAGGCCCGGCAGCGGCACTCCTTCGACCTTGTCCAGCTCCCGGAAGGGCAGAGCGTAGAAGACCTGGTTGCGCACCGTGGCGCCGCCGATCCGGACCTCGTCGACGCGGAGGACCCCGAAGCTCTCTGACTCCTCCCCGGTGCCGTGCGCCTGGAAGCTCCCCTCGGGCTTGAGCCCCATCGCCTCGGCGGTCGGCGGCGTGAGGACGTTGAAACCGCCGGTGTCGAGCATGAGGCGGAGCGGCCGGCCGTTCACCCGGACGTCGACGTAAATGTGATTGTTGGTCAGATCGAAGGGGATGGTCACAGAGGTGGCACCGTCCGCAATCGAAAAATCATCGGTGCGCACCCGCGGCACCTCGAATCGCGCCGCTTCGATCTGCGGATTGATCTCGTACGTCTCATAGGTGACGAGCTGATCGAAGCGCGCGTCGCCGTTGGTCTCGTGCAGCCGGAAGGGGAGCAAAAGGCCGGCGATCTCTCGATAATCGGAGAAGGAGATTGTGCGGGTCTCTTTCGCGGCCTTCTCAACGGTGCGGTCGATCAGGAACGTGGCGGCGTCGATCCACAGCTCGAAGGGGCGGCCGCCGGCCGGAAGGATGCGCAGGACATGGAAGGTCCGATCCCCTTTCCGGCGCTCGCCTCCGTCCGTAATCTCGCCCTGCCGCCGGTCCGAGTACCAGTAGGAGAGGGAGCGGCGCCAGGCCTCGTTTGCCGCGCCTTCAGTATCGTCGCCGCTGTCCGAGAGCGTCACGTCGCCGGTGCCGTCCTGGGACCAGCTCTTCGTCCCATCGAACCCCTCGGCGCCGGTCACGGAGGCGAGCTGGTAGGTGTCGACGAAGCGGCCGGCGCGGACGTCCTCCCAGGACTCGGCGGTGCCGGTCATGCCGCCGGTCTCGACCCGAACTTTGGAATGGATCGTCCGCACCGCATCCCAGGCCGCGCCGCCGGAGGCCGCCTTGGCCCGCGCCAGGATCTCCTGCGGGTCTGCGGCCTGGGCACGCTGGGCCCAGACCAGGAACAGGCCAAAAACGAACGAACGAGAGAGGGATCTCATCGTGAATCTCCGCATCGAGCGGGGGAACAGCCCCCGCCGGAAGGAACGCCGGCAGGGGAAAAGGATTACAGGGCGGGTCAGGCTGGGACGAAACCCGGTTTGTAGCGGGCGTCGCCGAAGCCGAGGACCGGGTAGAAGATGAACCCCAGGAGAGCCAGACCGATCCCGAAGCCCGTGCCCTTGCCGAAGCGTCTGGCGATCTCGATCGAGATCATGAAGAGGATGATGAGGTTCACGACCGGAATGAGCATGAGGAGGACCCACCAGGCCGGCCTTCCGGCGATCTTCAGGAGCACGATGAAGTTGTAGATGGGAATGATCGCAGCCCATCCAGGCTCGCCCGCCTTTTCGAAAACCTTCCACATCCCGGCGATCGAAACAACCGCGATCACGATCCCGATGATCATCGGGACGATGCCCACCGCTGCGCTCGGCTGTTCGTAGTTGTTCTGGAACGCGAGCAGCGACAACAGGGTAGCCGTCATGCTCTCCTCCTTCCCGGTTGCCCGGGCTTGTGGAAACTGTCTGGCGTCACTCTAGGAGGAAATCAGGGGACCGTCAACCGGTTCGCCGGATTGGCCGGTCACCGGGGCCGCCGGTTCCTCCGGCTCCGACGACGCGCTCATCAGCACGGCGAGCGGCTGAAGTGGCCGGACGTTTTCGCAGACGATGCGGAGAGTGGCG
>DASPXX010000311.1:0-5228 GCA_035637095.1 Thermoanaerobaculia bacterium | reverse complement strand
CGTCGAAGGCGCGCTCCAGGTCGTCGACGTGCCCGCCGCCGATGCGGATTGCTTCGTCGAGCCGTCCGTCGCTCCCGGTGAGCTCCAGCGGACCCGAGAGGGCCAGATGGATCTTGGCCGCGCTGCCCCGGCTGCGCAACCGGTGGAACTCCTCCTCGATGCGGAGCGGCAGCGTTCCCGGAGCCAAGAGCTCGAGCATCGTGCGCTTCGGATCGGCGGAGGAGAGGACGACCGGCGCGTCGATCGTCTCGCCCGAGGCGAGGGTGACGCCGGCCACCTTGCCGCGGTCGAGACGGATCCGCTGGACCTCGGCGGCGGTGCGCAGCTCGGCCCCGGCCGCACGGCCGGCGGCGAGGAGCGCTGCGATGAGCGCCGGCGGTCCTCCCGCCAGGGCCTCTCCGCCGGCGCACTCGCGCAGCAGGAAGTTGGTCACCGTGCCGGCCGACCAGGGTCCCGACCAGGTGGAGGCGACCACGGGCGCGGCGAGCGCCTCGACCAGGAGCGGCGTCTCGAACCGTTCGTTCAGGAAGTCCGCGACGCACATCGGCGCCACGCGCGCCAGCTCCAGGAGATCGCGGCGGTTGACCTTCCAGAGCGCCAGGCCGCGCCGCGCCAGCTGCCAGAAGTCGCCGGCCGATCCGGGCGCCAGGGGCGGCGGCGCTTCGGCGAGCATCGCACCGAGGAGGGGCGCGATCCGGCCGAGGAAGGCGCGCAGACTCGCATAGCTCTGGCCGTCGTGCGGTGAGCGCTTGGCGATCGCTTCAGCGGCTCCAGAGGTATCGCCCGGGATGAGAAGCCCCGGTCCGTTCCTCTCCGCGACATAGGTGTCCGGCGGTCGGCGAAACGTGAGACCGTGCCCAATCAGGCCGAGCCGTTCCGCGATCGCGCGCGGCACGAGGGCCTCGTCGTGCAGCAGGCCCGGGACAGAGTACCCGGGATGGAATTCGAGCTTCGCCGACAGGCCACCCGGCGCCTCGCTGCGCTCGACGACGACGACCTTGCGCCCCGCCTTGGCGAGCCGCACGGCGGCCGCGAGGCCGTTCGGACCGGCTCCAATGACCAGGACATTGATGGCGTCGTACCCCATCACACCGCCCTTTTGCCGAGCAACGTCTGGGCGCAGAGAGCGCCCGGCGCGCCCATGATGCCGCCTCCCGGGTGGGTCCCCGAGGCGCACATCCAGAGGTTCTTGACCGGCGTCTGGTAGCGGCTCCAGCCCGCGAGCGGCCGCAGGAAGGCGAGCTGCTCCAGCGACAGCTCGCCATGGAAGATGTTGCCCTCGGTCAGGCCGTAGATCTGCTCCAGGTCCCAGGGGCTGAGCACCTGGCGGTGCAGGATCCGGTCCTTCAAGTCCGGCATGTACTCCGAGAGCGTGTCGATGACGGTGTCGCCAAATTTTTCGCGTTGGTTCGGCCAGTCCGCGGCCCCTTCCTTCAGATGGTAGGGCGCGTACTGGACGAAGATCGACATCACGTGCTTGCCCGGCGGGGCGAGCGTCGGGTCGGTCATCGACGGAATGAGGACGTCCATGAACGGCTGGCGGGAGAAGGCGCCGTATTTGGCGTCGTCGTAGGCGCGCTCCAGGTAGTCGATCGACGGTGCGATCGTGATACCGCCTTGCAGGTGGGGGCCATAGCCGGGCAGGCAGGCGAGCGTCGGCAGCCCGTCGAGAGCCAGGTTGACCTTGCCCGAGGAGCCGCGCATCTTGAACCGCTTGACCTGCTGGGTGAGCTCGGGGTCGAGGTGCTCCTCGCCGACGAGCTTCAGGAAGGTGCGGTGCGGATCGAGCCCTGAGATCACGACCTTGGCGCGGATCTCGTCGCCGTTGTCGAGCACGACGCCCGCGGCAGTCGCAGGGTTACCGTTCTGCATCAGCAGGTGGGCGACCGGCGCCTCGGTACGGATCTCGACCCCCAGGGCGCGCGCGGAGCTCGCGATGGCGTTCGCGATCGCGCCGGTGCCCCCCTTCGGCAGCCCCCAGGCGCGGAACGAGCCGTCGATCTCGCCCATGTAGTGATGCAGGAGGACGTAGGCGGTGCCGGGCGAGCGGATGCCGAGGAACGTGCCGATGATGCCGGAGACCGCCATCGGCGCGATGAGCTCTTCGCACTCGAAATACTCCGAGAGGAAGTCGACCGCGCTCATCGTCATGATCTTGACGTTGGAGAAGAGCCACCGGTCCCCCTGCCCGCGGATGTGCTTGCCGAGGCGCGCGATCCGCAGCAGCTCCCGCGGATCGCGCGAGAGCGGATCGGGGGCCGGCTGGTCGATCAGCGGCTTGATCAGGCGGCCGAGCTCAGCCATCTCCTGGCCGAAGCGCTTGTAGACCTCCGCGTCGCGCGGCGAGAACTGGGCGATCGAGCGGCGCGTCCGCTCCGGATCGGAATCGCGGACCAGGTACCGCCCGTCCGGAAACGGGGTGACGGTCGCTTCGAGCGGCAGGATCTCGTAGCCGTGGCGCGGCAGATCCAGATCGCGGATGATCCACGGGCGCAGGAGCGAAACCACGTAGGAGCAGCAGGTGAACTTGTATCCGGGGTAGATCTCCTCGGTCGTCGTGGCGCCGCCGACCTGATGCCGCCGCTCGAGGACCAGGACCTTCCTCCCGGCCTTGGCGAGATAGGCCGCGCAGACCAGGCCGTTGTGCCCGGCGCCGACCACGATCGCGTCGTAGGACTTGCTGCTCACGGCTTCTTCTTCCTCTCCGGGTCGTAGAAGGGGAGCGGCGCGACCGTCGCGGTGACCTTGCGCCGCTCGTACTCGACCGTGTGCTCGATCTTGAGCTTCGTCCCCTTCTTTTCCGAGCCGGGGCGGACCGAGGCGATCGCCAGATATTTCTTGAGGAGGGGCGACCAGGTGTGGCTGGTGGCCTGGCCCACCTGGCGGCCCTCGTCGTCATAGACCGGAAGGCCTTCGCGGCTCGCGGTCACCGGCAGGCTCGGCGGCAGGTTGAAGCTGGCGTAGAGTGCCTCGAGCTCCTCCCAGCTCACCTCGAGGCCGACCAGTTGCCAGATCGAGCCGCGCTTCATCTCGGCGCCGATCGCGTCACGGCCGATGAAGCTCCCGCGCTCCAAATCCACCATCCAGCCGAAGCCGAGCTCGAGCGGCGTCGACTTACGCGATTCGAGGACAACCTTGTGCGAGCTGAAGTAGTCGACGCCCAGGAGGACGAACCCGGCCTCGATGCGCACCACGTCGAGCGCGTCGAGACCCGCGGGCTCGATGCCGTGGGGCTCCCCGGCGGCGATCAGGGTGTCCCAGATCGCCAGCGCCTCTCCGCGCTCGCACCAGACCTCATAGCCCAGGTCGCCGGTGTAGCCGGTGCGGCTGATCCAGACCGGGATGCCTTGGATCGCAGAGCGGGTGACCCCGAAGAACTTGAGCTTGTCGAGGTCGGCGCCGCTCGCCGCGGAGAGGATGGCGCGCGAGGTGGGACCCTGGAGCGCCAGGGCCGCCAGGCGCGCGCTCGAATCCTCGATCGTGACGTCGAGGCCGCGGCCGACCGCCTGCAGCCAGTGGAGCGTCGGATCAGCAGCCGTGACCCGGAAGTGGCTCTCGCCCAGCCGCGAGACCGTGCCGTCGTCGATCACCTTGCCGTCGTCATCGCACCAGCAGGAGTAGGCGACCCGGCCCACCTTGAGCTTGGAGACGTCGCGCACCATCATGCGGGCGAGGAGAGCGGCGGCGTCCGGCCCGGAGACCTCGTACTTGTAGAGCGGCGTGACGTCGAGCAGGCCTGTCGATTCACGGAACGCGAAGTACTCGCGCTCGTGGCTCGTGTCGAAGCTGCAGACGGCGCAGTAACCGGACCAGTCCTTCCAGCGGTAGCTGGTGCACAGGAGCTGCGTGCGCTCGTGAAAGGGCGTCGGGATCGGCATTGTGTTCGGGCCCGTGAGGGCGCGCGGAGTGTACAACAAGTCTGGGGCGAGGGTGGTAGAATTTACCCGCCATGAGAGCCCGCACCGCCTTCGGCCAGCGTACCCTTCCCGGCGAGTACTTCACCTCGGAGGGGGTCTTCCGCGCCGAGCGTGAGCGGATCTTCCACCGCTCGTGGCTTCTCGCCGGCCATGTCTCGCAGCTCAGCGCTTCCGGCAGCTTCTTCCTGTTCGAGCTGGACGGGGAGAGCGTCATGGTCCTTCGTGACGGTCAGGGGACGGTCCGCGCCTTCCACAATCTCTGCCGGCATCGCGGCAGCCGCCTCTGCCTCGCTCCGCGCGGCGAGCTCGGCCAGGTCATCCAGTGCCCGTACCACGCCTGGACCTATGGGCTGGACGGAGCGCTGCGCGCGGCGCCCAACATGTCCGAGGTCGCGGGCTTCGACCCGGGGGAGTATCCGCTGAAGCCGGTTGCCCTCGCCGACTGGCAGGGTTTCCTGTTCCTGAATCTCGCGGACGATCCGGTCGCCTTCGAAGAGGCCTTGCCGGGGCTCCAGGGGAAGTTCGGCGCCTGGCGGCTCCCCGAGCTCCAATCAGTCCATCAGAAGGTCTACGACGTCGAGGCCAACTGGAAGCTTTTCTTCCATAACTTCAGCGAGTGTTACCACTGCCCGAAGGTGCATCCGCACTTGAACAAGCTGACACCCTATCGCAACAGCGAGAACGATCTCGACGAGGGGCCGGTCCTGGGTGGGCCGATGTGGATGAGCAATCCGGAAGGGAGCATGACGAGCCACGGAGGACGCTGTGCGGTCCCCTTCGCCGACCTCTCCGCCGAGGAACGTCGGCGTGTCTATTACTACACGGTCTTCCCGACCGCCTTCTTATCGTTCCACCCCGACTACGTGATGATCCACCGCCTGCTGGCGCTCGGCCGCGGTCAGACCCGTATCTTCTGCGACTGGTATTTCCATCCGGAAGCGATCGCCGCGCCGGGCTTCGATCCGCACCCCGCCATCGATTTCTGGGACCTGACCAACCGCCAGGACTGGGAGCTGTGCGCCAACGCGTACAAGGGGGTCACCTCGAACGCCTGGGAGCCGGGCCCCTATTCGGAGCTCGAAAGCCAGCTCGCCGCCTTCGACCGGCAGTACCTGCGGGCGCTGTCGCCGGACGCGCCGGCAGCGGCTCGTCGGCGGGCGTGAGGAGGTTTCATGCGCACCATCAATGCTTCAGAGTTCGAGGCCCGGTGCCTCCAGTTGCTGGAGGAGGTCGCCGAGAGCGGCGAGCCGCTGGTCATCACCAAGGGCGGCGAACCTGTGTACGTGCTGTCTCCCTACCCCGGCCGCTCCT
>DASPXX010000310.1:0-8434 GCA_035637095.1 Thermoanaerobaculia bacterium | reverse complement strand
CTCGCGGGAGAGGGGCCGGGGGTGAGGGTTCTGTGCGATAATCCCCCAGTTGCTGTTTTCTCATTCTGGAGGGATCGATGGCCGGAGAGGATCGATCAACCAAGCACCCCAGCCCCGCACAGCTGAGCCGCTTCCTCGCCGGTGAGATGTCGGGGAGCGAGGCCGCTCCCGTCGTCGCCCATCTCCTGACGAAGTGCCAACACTGCCGCGAGCAGATGGAACCCTTGACCGCGGTGATGTTCGCCAAGGGCGCTCCGCCGGAGCCGCCGGCGACCGACGGCACGGAGTACGACTTCCCCATCTTCCGGGCCTTCGCCACCGCCCGCCGCTATGCCGAATCGCTCCTCAGGGAGCGCCGGGAGGGCGAGGAGCGTCCGCTTCGCGAGGTGCCGTCGCCGGCTCCGCTGCCGGTCCATGAGCGGAGCCTCCGCGACGAGCTGCGCTGCCACAAGCTCCTCGAGCGCAGCCGCTCGCTGCGCCAGAGCGATCCCGAGGGGATGGTGATGAGCGCCTCCCTCGCGGTCTCGCTGGCGGAGCAGATCGCTCCGGGAGCCCTGAGCCTCGCGGAGCTCGCCGATCTCCAGGCGCGCGCCTGGGCGGAGCTCGGCAACTCCCTGCGGGTAGCCGACGATCTGCCCGAAAGCGAGGCCGCGCTCGCCCGCGCCCTGGAGCGCACCGTCCATGGGACCGGAGACCCGCGCCTCCTCGGTCTCCTCATGGACCTGACCGCCTCCCTCTATGTAGACCAGCGGCGGTTCGCCGAAGCGGTCCGGCTGCTCGACTGCACCTATGCCCTCTACCGGTCCCTCGGCGAGACCCGGCAGGCCGGCCGCACGCTGATCAGCAAGGGGATCGCCACCGGCTATGCGCTCGACAACGAAGGAGCGGTGCGCCTGATCGGCGAGGGTCTCGGGCTGATCGACGCCCAACGGGACCCCAAGCTCGTCCTCGCCGCGGTCCACAGCATCCTCTACTTCCTGGTCGAGGATGGGCGGCTGGCCGAGGCGAGCCGCCTGCTGGAGCTCAGCCGGAGCCTCTACACCGCCCAGGGAGGGCGGCTCGACGTGCTGAAAGCCCGCTGGCTGGAGGGGCTGATCGCCGCCGGCCTGGGAGATGATGCGAGCGCCGAGCAGGCTCTGGCGGAGGTGCGGACCGGCTTCACCCAGGCCGAGCTCCACTACGACGCCGCCCTCGCCGGGCTCGCCCTGGCCGAGGTGTGGCTGCGCGGCGGACGCACGCGCCAGATCCAGCGCCTGGTCGACGAGATGCTGTCGGTCTTCCGGGCGCGCAAGATCCGCCGCGAGGCGATCGCCGCCCTGCTGGTGTTGCGCGAGGCCCTGGCGCGAGAAGGAGCGACCGTCGCTCTCCTGCGCAGCGTCGCCTCCGAGATCGCCGGGCTGAAGCGCGAGCCGGCGCGGCAGGCCGGGCTCGCGCCGGGTTAAACGTCCTCCTCCACCTCGTCCTCGTCCTCCTCAGGCCTCTCCCCGGGCGCCCTGTCCCGGGTGGAGGCTTCCGCGTCCTCCATGCGCTCGCCGAGAGCCGCGCGCACGGCGCTCTCGACGAGCCGCTCGAGCTCGCGGGAATCGACCGCCGGCGGCTGAGGGGGCGGAGCCGCACCGAACCCGAGCTTCTGGAACCGCTTGAGAAACTCCTCCATCACCGCCTGGTCGGACGACGGCCGGTCGCCGGGGTAGAGCGTCTGAAAAAAGACATTGGGCTCCACGTCGAGAGCCCGGAGGATCGCCAGGATGTGGCGGAACTTGAGCTCCATCCGCCCGGTCAGGACCTGGCTGATATAACCGGGACCGGCGCCGAGCCGCTGGTCCAGCTCCTTGCGGGTGAGTCCAGCCGCCTGCATCACGGTCTCGAGGAGCTTGGTGGCGCGACGGACCTCGTCCTCGATCGTCATGTCCATAGTTTAGCGCACTCGACAAATCGAGGAAGGAGCTATGGATTCCTACGATCGGACAGCAGCTCAGGGTCCGGCAGCCCCTCGTCGATCGTCTTGAGCTCATCTTTAGAGACCCGACCAAGGAATCGGGTGACCCGGCGCTTATCGACGCTGCCAGCCTCACCGCCGCCCGACCCCGGGTTGCAACCCGGGATCGCGGTCCTGCGGTAGAATGCCTCCCCGGTCACGACATTCCGTCGTGGCACCCCGGAACAGAGCAGAGCGTGCGATGAATCCCAGACCCGAACAGATGAGCGAGATGGTCGACGCCGTCTATCGCTCCGACTCGCGCCGCGTCTTCGCGACTTTGGTCCGCCTGCTCGGCGATTTCGACCTCGCCGAGGAGGCGCTGCACGATGCTTTTGCGGCGGCGCTGGAGCAATGGCCGAAGGGCGGCGTGCCCGCGAACCCCCGGGCGTGGCTCGTTTCGGCCGGCCGCTTCAAGGCCATCGACGCCATGCGCCGCCGCGCGCGGTTCGACGCCGCACAGGCGGAGCTCGCCGAACGGCTCGAGACCGAGACCCAGCCTCCCGATCTGGACGACGAGCATCTCGAGGACGACCGGCTGCGGCTGATCTTCACCTGCTGCCATCCCGCACTGCCGTCCGACGCCCGGGTGGCGCTGACGCTGCGGGAGGTCTGCGGCCTCACGACCGAGGAGATCGCGCGCGCCTTCTTGACCGCTCCGCCCACGCTGGCGCAGCGCATCGTCCGCGCCAAGCGGAAGATCCAGGACGCGCGCATTCCGTATCAGGTCCCGGCGCCGGCCGAACTGGCGGACCGGCTGGAGACCGTGCTCCAGGTGATCTATCTGGTGTTCAACGAGGGGTACTCCGCCTCCTCGGGCGGATCGCTGACGCGGGCCGACCTCTCGGGCGAGGCGATCCGCCTGGGCCGCCTGCTGATCGAGCTGCTGCCCGAGCCGGAGGTCGCCGGGCTTCTCGCTCTGATGCTGCTCCACGAGTCGAGGCGCCCGGCGCGGACCTCATCCTCCGGCGAGCTGATCCTCCTGGAGGACCAGGACCGCTCGCTCTGGAACCGGGAGCAGATCGCGGAAGGGAGAGCGCTCGTGGCGCGTGCCCTGGCGGCGCGCCAGCTCGGCCCGTACGCCATCCAGGCCGCGATCGCAGCCGTGCACGCCACGGCGCCCGACGCCGCCGCGACGGACTGGGCCCAGATCGTCGGCTTCTACGACCTGCTGGAGCAGGCGCATCCATCCCCTGTCGTCGAGCTCAACCGGGCCGTGGCGGTCGCCATGCGCGACGGGCCGCAGGCAGGCCTCGCCCTGATCGACGACATCCTGGCGCGCGGCGATCTGGCCGACTACCACCTGGCTCACGCCGCCCGCGCGGATCTGAACCGCCGGCTGGGCAGGACCGCCGAAGCCCGGGCCGCCTACGAACGCGCCCTCGGCCTCACACGGCAGGAGCCCGAGCGTCGCTTTCTCGAGCGGCGGCTGGCCGGTCTGTGATTCCCCCTCTCCCGGGGTATGGGGGAAGGGGAGATGGGAGAGGGGGTCAGGGGGTGAGGACCCGTTGTCGATTTCGGGCCCACCCGAACGACTATCTGATGACGAACAGCTCGCACGGGCGCAAACCCGGCGGGCGGACATCCCTGGAACCAGGAAGGAGGCATGGATGAGCAGTGTACGGGTCCTCGTCGGTACACGCAAAGGCGCGTTCATCCTGACGTCGGACGGAAAGCGCAAGCAGTGGGAGATCACCGGCCCCCACTTCGCCGGCTGGGAGGTCTACCACGTCAAGGGCTCTCCCGCCGAGCCGAGTCGCCTGTGGGCCTCTCCGTACACCGGCTGGCACGGGCAGGTGATCCAGCGCTCCGACGACGGCGGCGCGACGTGGGAGCCGGTCGGGAACGCGTTCGCGTACCATGGGGCTCCCGGCACCCACCAGTGGTACGACGGAACCCAGCGGCCGTGGGAATTCAAGCGGGTCTGGCATCTCGAGCCCTCGCTGACCGATCCGGAGACCGTCTACGCCGGAGTGGAGGACGCCGCCCTGTTCCGCTCCGGGGATGCCGGCCAGACCTGGCAGGAGCTTCCCGGCTTGCGCGAGCATCCCTCGGGACCCCAATGGCAACCGGGCGCCAGCGGGATGTGCCTCCACACGATCCAGCTGGATCGGAGCCATCCCGAACGGATCTTCATCGCCATCTCGGCCGCGGGCGCGTTCCGGACCGATGACGCCGGCCAGACGTGGAAGCCGATCAACCGCGGCCTCAAGTCCGGCTACATCCCCGACCCGGACGCCGAGGTCGGCCACTGCGTCCACCGCATCGCGATGCACCCGTCGCGTCCGGACGTGCTGTTCATGCAGAAGCACTGGGACGTCATGCGCAGCGACGACGCGGGCGACTCGTGGTACGAGGTCAGCGGGAACCTGCCGTCCGACTTCGGGTTCCCGATCGATGTCCATGCGCACGAGCCGGACACCATCTACGTCATTCCGATCAAGAGCGACTCCGAGCACTTCCCGCCCGAGGGGAAGCTGCGTGTCTACCGCAGCCGGACGGGCGGCAACGAGTGGGAAGCGCTGACGAACGGCCTGCCGCAGAGCGACTGCTACGTGAACGTGCTGCGCGACGCGATGTCGATCGACTCGCTCGATTCGTGCGGCGTGTACTTCGGCACCACCGGCGGGCAGGTCTACGCATCAGCCGACGCGGGAGACACCTGGACCGCCATCGTCCGCGATCTGCCCGCGGTCCTCTCTGTCGAGGTCCAGACGCTGTCATGATCCGCGTCGTGCTGCCGCCGCACCTGCGAACGCTGGCCCGCGTCGCCGGAGACGTCGAGCTCCAGATCGACGGTCCGGTCACCCAGCGCTCGATCCTCGATGCGCTCGAAGCCAGCTATCCGGTGCTGCGGGGGACGATCCGCGATCATGCCACCCTGCAACGCCGCGCGTTCCTGCGGTTTTTCGCCTGCGAGCAGGATCTGTCCCTGGAACCGCCGGACGCGCCGCTGCCCGAGGCCGTCGCCCGCGGCGAAGAGCCCTTTTTCGTCATCGGAGCCATCGCGGGTGGATGATTCTGTAGAAATGGAGGCAAGACCGTGAAATACATGCTGTTGATCTATGGGGACGAGCACGCCCTGGACGAGGCCGAGCGGGAGCAGTGCTACGCGGACTCGACCCATCTTGCGCACCAGCTCTACGCAACCGGCAACTATCTGGCCGCCTCCCCGCTGCACCCGACGGCGACGGCGACCAGCGTGCGGATCCGTGAGGGCAGACGGCTGGTGACCGACGGTCCGTTCGCGGAGACGCGCGAGCAGCTGGGCGGCTATTTCCTGATCGAAGCCAACGATCTCGACGAGGCGATCGCCATCGCTGCCAAGATTCCCATGGCGCGCCTGGGAACGGTCGAAGTCCGGCCGGTCATCGAGATCGCGGGCCTGCCGGCGAAGTGATCCGCCGCGGAGGAGACCATGAGGTATCTGTGCCTGATCTATTATGAGGAGGCGAAGCTGAATGCTCTGTCCAAAAGCGAGTACGACGCCCTCGTCTCCGACGCTCTCGCCTACGACGACGAGCTCCGGATGAGCGGCCACTATCTCGTCTCGGACGCCCTCCAGAGCGCGGAGACGGCCACCACCTTGCGGGTCCGCAACGGCAAGATCTCCCTCACCGACGGTCCCTACGCCGAGACCAAGGAGCAGCTCGGCGGCTTCATCCTCATCGAAGCGCGCGACCTGAACGAGGCCATCCACGTGGCCTCCATGATCCCGCCGGGCCGCCTGGGGAGCATCGAGGTACGCCCGGTCAACCAACAAAGGAGCGAACGATGCAACTGAATGCTTACCTCTTCTTCAACGGCGACTGCGCCGAAGCGTTCAAGTTCTATGAGCAGTGCCTCGGCGGCAAGATCGTCATGATGATGACTCACGGGGAGTCGCCCGCCGCGGATCACACAGCACCCGACTGGCAGGACAAGATCATTCACGCCCGCTTGACCGTGGGAGACGCGGTCCTGATGGGTTCCGACAGCCCGCCGGAGTACCAGGAAGAGGCCAAGGGTTACTCCGTGAGCCTCGGTACCAGCGATCCGGCGGAGGCGGAACGCATCTTCAACGCGCTGGCGGAGAACGGCACGGTGAAGATGCCGTTCCAGGAGACCTTCTGGGCTCGCGGCTTCGGCATGCTCACGGACCGCTTCGGCATTCCCTGGATGATCAACTGCGAGAAGGCCCAGGCCTGAAACGATTGGGCAATGCCGGTGCGGCGCTTCACCGTTCGAAGACGGCGACAGCCCGCACCGGCGAGCCGGTCCCGCCGCGGATCCTGAGCGGCAGACCGATGAAGCGGAAACGTCCGCGGCCGACCAGCTGATCCAGATTGACCATGTTCTCGTAGTGGGTGAAGCCGAGCTCGCCGCAAATGTGATGGACTTCCTTGTTGGAAACGCCGGGCACCCCCGGCGACGCAGTCTCCACACCGAACGCCGCGATTTCCTGCCGGCCCAGCCAGCGCGCCGCGTCAACGCTGACGCCAGGTCCCTCGAGCCAATCGGCCGTCCCGTAGGCGCGGCGATAATGGTCCGTATACAGGAGAACCGTGTCTCCCTGCCGGATGGCGAGACCCGCCGCGGAGAGGGCGCGCTCCAGATCGGCCGGCTCGATCAGATCCCGCAGACCTTTCTGCGACAGGTCCAAGCAGATGCCTTCGGTATAGAACATCGCCAGAGGCATCGTATCGATCGACTGCCCGCGGTACTGGCGCGCCATATGATTCATCGCATCGACGTGCGTCCCCGTATGCTCGCCCAACTCCAGCCGGTTCACGGCGGGAGAGACCACGTCGCTGTCCGTGATGCCGTCCCACTGCTCGTGCGAGGCGTGCACGGTGATCTTGACGTCCGGAAGGCCGTGGAAGACCGGCATCCCCGAGAAGATCTCCTGGCTCAGATCGATGATCTCGGGCCTGCTCACTGCGCGCCCTCAGCCGGGCAGTCGAAGAAGTCGACCACTCCCGTCTGCAGCGAGTACTCGGCGCCCACCACGAGGAGCTTCTCCTTCTGGATCAGCTGCTCGAGAACCTCCGATCCGTGACGGAGGTGGTTTGCGGAAGCACGGACGTTGGCGCGGACCGCATGCCACACGAGGGCGTCGCGGTCGTGCCGGACCTCGGTCGCGAGCAGCGGCTCGACGGACGGCCGGATCCGGTTCACGATGGTGCGCAGGTTCCACGACCGATCTGCGGAAGGCCGCACGAGCTCCTCCAGGGTCGCGAGGACGGCCCCGCAGCTGGAGTGCCCGAGGACGACGACGAGAGGTGTGCCGAAGCGCGCCGCGGCAAACTCGACGCTGCCGACTTGAGAGGGCGCGACGATGTTGCCCGCGACGCGGATCACGAACAGATCGCCCAGACCTTGATCGAAGACGATCTCCGCGGGCACGCGGGAGTCCGAGCATCCGAGGATGATGGCGAAGGGCTCCTGGCGCTCCGCCAGCTCACGGCGGGTCTGGCTGGAGAACGAGCCTTGGGCAGTGCTCCCCGCCACGAAGCGCTGATTGCCCTCTTGAAGTCGCTGAAGTGCTTCTTGCGCCGAGATCATCCCATCCCACTCGCCGGGGCCGTCCGGCCTGGAGCGGCCAATCCCCTCATCCGCCCCGATCATAGCGGGGCACCCGTTCGGCCTTCAAGGCTCAGCGGGCAAACGTGCGATTACGGAGGACTGACGAGAGACTCGGTCGTGTTGAGACTGCCCCGCCATTGGAGGACCGCTCTCAGGAAGTCCAGGATCTCGGGAGAGCAGGAGGGCGCCCCGGATGTGGAGGTCATCGTGAATGTGTTGCGCCTCTTCTTGCCATACCAGGTCACCCTGAAGGCGCCAGGACAGAGGTTGCCCTCCGCCGTGTACGAGCAATCGGCCTGGCTGCCGATCCTTGCCGCAGCCATCGCTTCGTGCAGGACGGGAATCGAGGCTGCTTGTGGTGTCCCATAGTCAGCGGAGTTGGAGTAGATCGTGAGCGGGTCGGACTCGCGCGTCCTGGTGACCGTGAGGAACAAGGAATCATCGTCGAAGATGTAGTAGACGGCGTGCTCCACCACGGCTGACGTCGTGACCGCCCGAACCGCAAGCTTGAGCCTACGCTGCCCGAAGAAGTGGAGCTGTGGGAGCGCGTACCCCTGAGAGCAAACAGCACCGATGAGCAAAAGGAAGATTGCGGTAATCCTGAAACGACGATGTGGCATGGCGCCTGACCTCCTCGTGATATGCAGGGGTATACGAGCTTGGTGCCCCCGCCGCCCAAGAGAGCGACGATTCCCGAACGTCCTCGTGCCCGTCTTACGGTAGGATCTCTTCATGCGGCCGGTATTCGCGGATCCCAAGACCGACTTCGTCTTCAAACGTATCTTTGGCAGTGAGGTCCACAAGCCGCTCTTGATCGAGCTGCTCAATGCCCTGCTGGAGCTTTCCGGCGACCACCGGATCGTCGACCTCAAGTACCTCTCCTCCGAGCAG
>DASPXX010000309.1:0-20316 GCA_035637095.1 Thermoanaerobaculia bacterium | reverse complement strand
CGATGCGGCCACCGGGGAGGCGAAGACCGTCTGGCGCGCCCGGGACGGGGCGGGGAGCGTCTTCTCCGAGATGGTTGCGGAGAACCAGATCCTCTGGGGGGCCGGAGACCGTCTCGTCTTTCCCTGGGAGGCGGACGGCTGGCTCCATCTCTATTCGGTGCCGGCCACTCCTGGAGATCAGAGCGCCGAGGCGATTCTCCTGACGCCGGGAGACTTCGAGATCGAGAACGTGATCCTGACTCCCGACCGGCGCGAGGTCCTGTTCAATTCCAATCAGGAGGACATCGAGCGGCGCCACCTCTGGCGGGTCGGCGTGGCCGGTGGCCGTCCGGTTTCGATGACCCGCGGGAAGGGGATCGAATGGCTGCCGGCCGTGACCGCCGACGGCAAGGCCCTGGCGTACGTGCGGGCCGGTGCGAAGCGGCCGGCGGAGGTGGTGATCCGGCTCGATCGAAACACCGACGGCCCGGAGCGCGAGCTGGCCCCGGGCTCCATCCCCACCAGTTTTCCCGAGGCGGCCCTGGTCGAGCCCCAGCCGGTCGTCTTCGATTCCGCGGATGGGATGAGCATCCACGGCCAGCTCTTCCTGCCGCGGGATCTGAAGCCCGGGGAGCGCCGGCCGGGGCTCCTCTTCCTGCATGGGGGCTCCCACCGGCAGATGATCCTCGGCTGGCACTACAACGCCTACTACAACAACGCCTATGCCATGAACCAGTACCTGGCGAGCCGGGGGTATGTGGTGCTGGCGGTCAACTACCGGTCCGGCACCGGCTACGGTATGGAGTTCCGCGAGGCGTTGAGTCAGGGGGCGGGAGGGGCGAGCGAATTTTATGATGTGCTGGGTGCCGGCCAGTATCTGCGCCGCCAGCCCGAGGTGGATCCCGACCGCATCGGCCTCTGGGGCGGCTCGTACGGCGGGTTCCTCACCGCCATGGGACTGGCCCGCGCCTCCTTCCTCTTCAAGGCGGGCGTGGACCTTCACGGGGTGCACGACTGGAACGAGGGGATCCGCACGTTCATTCCGGACTACAACCCATTGGAGCATCCGGAGCAGGCGCGGCTCGCCTTCGAGTCGTCCCCACTCGCCTGGGTCGACGGCTGGCGGTCGCCGGTCCTGGTGATCCATGGCGACGACGACCGCAACGTCGACTTCACCCAGACCGTCCGCCTGGTCGAGGCTCTCCGGCAGCGAAAGGTGGAGGTGGAGCAGCTCATCCTGCCGGACGAGGTCCACGGCTTCCTGGCTTGGTCCAGTTGGATCGCCGCCTACCGCGCGACCGCGGATTTCTTCGACCGGAAGCTCGCGGCGCAAGGAGGCCGGCCATGAGACACCTGTCCTGGCTTGTGATTGTCGGGCTCGTCCTGTTGGGCTGCCACAAGGACGAGGCGGAGATGGAAGAGGCGCCTCCTGTGGCAGCGCGCGCCGCCGCTCCCCAGGCGGAGCCCGCTCCGGCCGCCGCTGCGGAGCAGGCGGCACCTGGAACACCAGCCGCGCCGCCCCCGCCGCCTGCCGCCCAGAGCCGTAAGCTGATCCGGACGGTCGAGCTCGAGCTGGCGGTCAAGGACACGGTCGCGGCAGCGCGCCGGGTGCAGGAGATCGCGGCGGCCAACGGCGGCTTCGTGGAGGCCATGAACGCCCAGCGCGTCGAGAGCCTCATGCATTACGAGATGACGCTGCGCCTCCCCGCCGAGCGGCTCGACGAGGCTCTCACCGCCATCAAAGGGCTGGCGGTCGAGATCGATCGCGAGCAGCTCGCGACCGAGGACGCGACCAGCCGGTACGTCGACCTCCAATCGCGGCTGCGGACCCTCACGGTGACCGAATCCGAGCTGCGCGAGCTGCTGGCCGAGTCGCGCGAGCGGGGACGCAAGGTGGAGGACGTGATGGCGGTCTACCGCGAGCTGACCGAGATCCGCGGGCAGATCGAGCAGATCCAGGGCCAGCTCCAGTCGATCGATCGCCTGTCCGCCCTCTCGACGCTCCACCTGCGGCTGCGGCCGGACGTGGCGGCGGCGCCGATCGTCCGCGGCGACGAGTGGCGGCCGTTGGAGATCGTCCGGGCGAGCGCGCGGGCGCTGGTGAAGATCCTCCAGTTCCTCGTGAACGCGCTGATCATCGCGGTGATCGTGGTGCTGCCGATCCTCCTCCCGCTCTGGCTCCTCCTGCGGATCCTGCAGCGGCGGAAGAGGCGCGGAGGCGTCGAGGGGGAGTGATGGCGCCCGAGGCGAGCGTCCTCCTCTGGGTCCTGGCGGTCCTCCTGGTGCTGGTCGGGATCGCGGGGACGGTCCTGCCTGCCCTACCGGGCACGCCTCTCGTCCTCCTCGGGTTGATCCTGGCGGCCTGGGCGGACGGCTTCCAGAAGGTGGGATGGTTCCCGTTGGCGCTGATCGGCGGGCTGACCCTCCTGTCGCTGGTGGTCGATTTCGCGGCGACCAGCCTGGGAGCCAAACGGGTGGGGGCGAGCTGGCTGGCGGTGGTCGGTGCGGCGGTCGGGACGATCGTCGGGCTGTTCTTCAGCATCCCGGGGCTGATCCTCGGTCCGTTCGTGGGCGCCGTGCTCGGAGAGTACCTGGCGCGTCGCGACCGCAACCAGGCGATCCGGGTGGGCGTCGGCACCTGGATCGGCATCCTGCTCGGCACCGCCGGCAAGCTGGCGCTGATCTTCATGATGATCGGCGTCTTCGCGTTCTTCTATGTGTTCTTCTGACAGAGAGTTGGGGGAAGGCGCCGGTACGCGGGGGTTTACTAGCAGTACACCGAGGAAGGGGACCAGTACACCTGTACTAGCGAGCAGTACACAGGGGAAGAAGGCCAGTACACCTGGATTTGCGAGCGGTACACCGGGGAAGAGGGCCGGTACACCTGGACTGGCGAGCAGTACACCGGGGAAGAGGGCCGGTACACCTGGACTGGCGAGCGGTACACCGGGGAGGAGGGCCGGTACACCTGGACTCGCGAGCGGTACACCGGGGAAGAAGGCCAGTACACCTTTACTGGCGAGCGGTACACCGGGGAAGAAGGCCGGTACACCTGTACTCGCGAGCGGTACACGGGGGAAGGAGGCTAGTACACCTGTGCTGGCGAGCGGTACACCGGGGAAGGAGGCCAGTGCACCTGTACTGGCGAGCAGTACACGGGGGAGCGAGGCCAGTACACCTGTACTGACGAGCTGTACACCGGAGAAAAGGGCCGGTACACCTGTACTGACGAGCGGAACAGCGGGGAAGGAGGCCAGTACACCTGTACTCGCGAGCGGTATAGCGGGGAAGGCGAGCAGTACAGCGGGGAATCCAGCACGGTGCCGCAGGTAATAGGCGAGGAAGCGAGAGAGGGGCGTGGCTCATGGCCACGCCCCGATGGGAAACAGTCAACGTGCTGGTTACTCGTTCAGCGGCGGCAGCGGCGGCTCGGCCGGTGCGGGGGCCGGCTTCAGCGGCTTGCCGTCCACCCCGACCACCCGAATCCGCGGCTGACTGCGGAAGGGCTGCTGGCCGAACTCCACCAGCTTCTCCGACCGGGTCCCGTAGTGCTGCCGGATCCCGGCGTCGATGAAGGTCAACAGCCTCGCCGCCACACGACTGACCTCCTCGAGTCGCTTCGTGGAGTCCTGCTTGGAAGCGGTCAGGCTCGCCTGCTGCGTTGAGAGGCCCGTCAACTCAGTAAGCGTCGCATCGACCCTCTCCAGGAGTGGCGCCATGTGCGAAAGCTCCCCTTCGTTGGCCTTCAGGGCCTGGCGCCGCAACTCCAGCTTCTTCTGAACCACCGCAGTCGAGTTTCGTGCCATTCATCTTCTCCTTTGATCTATTTTGTTGACGAGACCCTACCCGAGCTGTTCGGCGAGATCGAGCACGTCTTCCGTGATCCCCTTGTCGGGACCCTTGGTGCGGCCGGTGAGCGCCAGGATGATGGTGTTACCCGTCACCATGGCGCGCAACGGCTGTCGCGCCTGCCGCGCCAGCAGGGACGCGAAAGTGAGGTAGGCGGCTGCCACCAGCGGGTCCTCGAACTGCCGCACCCGGTCGATGGCCTTGCCCTCTGCCTGCCTCTTCCAGCCCTGCAACCGCTTCAGACGCAACTGCACCCGCTCGGCCTTGAGCCGCTGCAACGCCTGATCCCGCGTTACGGCCATCGCGGACCCGACGGCATCGGACTGCCCCGCCACCCGCTTCCTCATCACGGCCAGCGACTCTTCCTGCACCCGCTCCGCCTTCAGCTCCTGGACATTGGGCTCGCTCATCCAAGCTCCTTTCTTGGTCACCCACCGCCTCCATGACGGCGGGCGTCGAGGCTGTGGGCCTTCATGTGGTCCCATCACGCCTCACGAAAGGCAGGATAAACCCGGCCGTGGAGGCCTGTCAAGCCCCCTCGTGTGCGAATCTAGCCTTCATGGTGGTCTTTTGTGCCGCCGACCGTGGTATGCTGTGGGCATGAAAGGGCATCGCGGATCTGAGAACCCATCGGCTGTCGAAATTGCCAGAGACATACTGAAGGACACGCTCAAGCGGGGGACCGTCTCGTTGGATGAGATCGGGAGGCGGTTGGGCCATGTGCGCGGCTACATGAGCCGCGCACTGCGGGGGGCGAACCCTCTGACCATCGATACGATCATCGGCTCCCTGGAGGTGGCCGGCATCAACCCCGCCGACTACTTCGCGGCGGTCGCCGATGCCCTCACCCCGGCCGAGGACGACGAAGCTCTCAACCAGGCACGAATCGAGGAAACCGTCCTGCGCACTCTCCGGCGGCTCGGCTGGCTCGAAGCCGCTGAGGCGGGCAAACGAGGGTCAGGTCGGCCGAGGAGGCGTTAGGGTCTCAGGGTCTTAAAACGCAACGCGATGGTGAGCTCGAGAAGGGCGGCTTCGGACCCCTTCTCGGTTACTTTCGCCAGGAGCTTTCTTTCGCGGGCGTCTGCGGCGAGCCCAAGGCTGGCGAGGATCGGCGCGACCGTAAGTGCTTCCTGGCGTGCCTGGTGTGGACGCGTCTTCAGGAGGATCCGCGCGATGTCGAGTGTCGCCACCGCCACCTCCTGCGAATGCCCAAGCTCGGCAAAGCGCCTCCGGACCTCCTCAAAGGCACGAACGGCGTTTTCGACATCGCCAAGAGCAGCGGCGATGTCGGCCAAGAGCCACTCGATCCTCAAGCTAAAGATTTCGCCGCCCAACAACAGCCGTTCCCGGCAGAGCCTGAGGAGCCAAAGAGCTTCCTGGGCTTTCCCCGCGTCAGCCCAGGCCTTGGCTAGATTGTGGATGCCAGCTCGGGCCAGCCGCTCGCGCTCCTCTGGGTCGGGAAGTGAAGGAATAATCTCAAGAGCACTCAACAGGCTTTCGGCTGCTCGGCGTGGAAAGCCGCCTTCACCCAGGACGATGGCGAAGTTGATGAGCGTCTTTGCAACGCCCGGATTGTCACCGGCACTGCGGCGCCTTGCCGCAGCGCGTCTCAAGTACGAAGAAGCTTTGTGAAATTGGCGCTTGTCCTTCT
The DNA here is from genome assembly GCA_035637095.1 of Thermoanaerobaculia bacterium. Taxonomy (GTDB): domain Bacteria; phylum Acidobacteriota; class Thermoanaerobaculia; order Multivoradales; family UBA5704; genus UBA5704. The sequence continues at coordinate 14,837 of DASPXX010000309.1, read as the reverse complement.
TTAGGGCCGCGTAAAATTCCAGAACTAGCGGATCATTCGGGAGGCGCGCGAGGGCTTGCCGGAGGTAGCTCTCCGCTTCACGAAACTTGCAGGAAATGCGTTGCGCATTCCCCAGGTGGGCAAGCAGCATGCCGGCTTCCGTTGCAGGCAGCGCGGGAGGAAGATTGACCGCGGCGGCTTCACACCAGGCCAACATAGCCGCCGGGTCGGTATAGCGAAATGAGAAGCCGTGCTCGGCGACAGCCAGCCGATCACGGCCAGAGCAGGCGGAATTGGCAAAGTACAACCGAGCGGCCGCAGGATTCGTAAATTCGACCACGCTTGTACGCCTCCGTGTGTAAAGGCTACAGCGTGTGGCATGGTAGCAGGTGTGCGCCGCGGAAGCCAGTCCTTTCTCTACCCTCCGTGCGGACAGCCGTTCGGGTCAACGTAGCAGGTACCTTCGGCGGCGGCATTTTCCGAGGCGAGGGGTACAAGCGTTTCGCTGTGGAGACAGCCACCATTTGGATCAACCCAGCAGCTGCCGTCAGTCGCCGCACCCGTGGCCCAGGTGGCGAGGTCGGTCCAGATTCCGGAAAGCCAATCGACGACGGACCCCTGTACCGCTTTCGGAGCCTCCTTCTGCGCTGCGGCGAGCTGCGATGGCACGCCAGCCAGTGCGATGGCGAGAACACTTCCGGCCAAGACTTTGCGGAACATCGACAAAGGACACCTCCCTAAAAAGAAGGTCCTCGCATTTCTTGCGAGCCCGGGCGAATTTTACGCGAAGCCGCGACTTCTTGTAAACTCCGCAACGCCGTTAAAAAAGTTGGGGGGCGGAAAGCCCCCCTGGCGACAGCCCTCAGGGAAAGGCCCCCCCGGCCTTGAGCAGCTTCGAGCGTTCTGTCTCCGAAAGCTCCAGACGCGCCCAGCCACGAAAGGTCGTGGACGGCACGATCTGAGGCAGGATATGCCCCGCCTGGCCAGCCCGTGCCGCGAGCACCCGGATGAGACGCGTCTCCACCGGATGCCCGAAACCCTCGGTATCCTCAGGCCTCCTCGGGCTGGCGAGGTCTTTCACCGTGGTGCGGACCTTGTCGAGCGGCCGGCCGCACGAGTTGATCGGCTCGAGCTCGATCGAGCCGCCGAAGGCGCCGAGCCAGACCGGCACCAGCAGGTAGACGAGAAAACGATCGGCCTCGGGGACGTACCGCCTGTGCCATGCGAGGTGATAGACCGGGAGCCGCTCCGTCATGCCGGCTCATTTCCGCTCGCGAGGAGTGCTTCGAGCTGGTCGACAGTCCCGCGGAGCTCCCGGAGCAAGCTCGGCAGGTTACGGCCCCTCGCCGGCCCAGGGTAGAGCTGGGAAAGCCCGCGGCTCATGGTCTCGGCCGTTGCCTCAGGCCTTGGCGGAAACAGGGCAGCGAAAAAGTTCCCTGCCGGCAGCCCGATCACCCCGCAGACCGAAAGCACATGGCTCACCCGTAGCTCGACCTGGCCGGCGAGAATCCGCGTGAGGTAGCCGGTGCTGATGTTAAGCGTCCGCTCGATGTGGCGGTGGGACACGCCGCTGAGCCGGATCGCGGTCCGCAGCGCCGCGGCGACCCGTTTGACCTCCTGTTCGAGAGGAGTGGGCTCTACCACAGGCATCTGTCGAGCACCCCGTCCAAGCCCCGCAGGTAGTGATACCAGATGTCCTCCTTGCTTTGGCCGGCGATTCGCGCCGGGATGATTTCGCGTACCGCCAGCCGCTTGCTTTCTACCAGGGTCTGAGTCGCGCCGACCAGCAGCCCGGCCTGGTCGTTGTCCTCGCACGCGAGCAGCAGCCAGCCGTAACACCTCAACTTGTCGATCGCCTCCTCGGACTCCGGGAGATCCAGCAACCACGGCGCAGCCCCGCGCAGAATCGACAGGTCCCCTTCACGATCGCGGCTCCGCCGAAAACGGACCAGGACCGCGGACTTCTCAATGGCTCGACCGAAGGCATGCTGTAGCAGCAGCTCCGGCGTGATGTAGGCGACGGCGAGAGGCACAGGATCGAGCAGCTCGGGATAGGAGGGCATGAACCTGGCGCGCCGGTCCCAGGCGATCACCTTTTTGCAGGAAGCAAAGCCGAGGCGGGTCTTGAGGTGCTCAGCGGCCACCGGCCCGAAGTGAGACCGAATCGTCTCGTACAGCATGCAGCGGTAGTGGTCGCAACCGTCCTTCTTGAGCGTGCCCTGGAGCTCCAACGTCGTCGCCCGGTCTTGCAACGACACGCTCCAGTGGAACGGGTGCTTGCCAAACCAGCCGCGGCGGATTGAAGCAAAGGGCGCTGACGCAGCAGCGCTGCGAACAAGCGAAAGCGCGCGTCGATCGCCGTTGGCGCTTTCAGATGTCATTTGGGTTCCTTTCGTTGAGATGGCAGCTGGCGACCGAGCAATTTCTCGCACTGCCGGAGGGCGTAGAGGCCGAATCCCGGGATGGCAAGGAACTGCACGCGCGACAGCTTGCCGAGCTCGTCGAGAGAGTTGATCCCCTCGCGGGCGAGAACGTTGGCAATGGCCGGGATCAGGCCTCGAGAGAGCCAGTAAGCGGTTCTGCCTGGAATCTCGCTCCCCAGCAAGGCCTCAAGGCGTTGGATGGTGTCTTCACCGATGCCTGGCAGGGAAAGCAGGTCCTCGCGGGTTCGATTCTGGAGGTCGGCGGACGAGGCGAGCCCACCTCGGCTCAAGGCCCGAGCAGGTTTCGGGCGGATTCCCCGGCTCCGCCAGAAAGCCGCGACAGGGTCGAACCGCGTAGAACGTATCTCTTTGCCGATCATCAACCCGCACGCGGCAACCGCGCGAGGCCCGACCCCGGGCAACTCGAGAAGGTCCTCGCGCGACGTGGAGCGCAGGCGTTCCAACGTCATCCCGACTTGTTCGAAGGTGATCGCGGCGGCCCAAGGCAGGCCGCGCTTGCGCCAGACCTCCTCGGGCCAAAGGGGCCGGGGGCGCCGGGGGAGCCGGGCAACTGCTCCCTTGGCTTCTTGGGCAAGCGGGCGATCCAGAAGCTCTTCCAGGCTTTCGAGGGTCGAAGGGCCGATGCCAGGAAGAGAGGAAATCTCTTCCCGCGGCATCCCTTCCAGATCGGTCAAGGAGAGGAGGCCGGCCTTGGCGAGGGCGCGAGCGGCTCTGGGAGAGAGACCGGCTGTCACCCAGAACCCTGCTTCGGGATTGCGCTGTTGGAACTGGCGGAACTTGTCAGGTGGGCGGCCTCTACGCTTGCGGCGCACCTGCGGAGCCGGTTTCAAAGCAAAGAGAGTACTTTCGCTTTCCTCCCCGGCGGCGGTTTCGCGCCGGCCGGGAGCTCCAGAAGCATCGCTGTCAGCCGATCGAGCGCCTCGTCGTAGGCCCCCGGGTCCGGCGGTGGGTCCAGGGGCGGCTCTCGCAGGTTCCTCCTCAAGGCTGCCGCGCAGGTGGGGCACCGGGCGAGCAGATGTCTCACGACCTGGCCGTTCTCCTCGCGGCCGGTCGCACCCAGGACGAACCGGAGAAGGACTTCCTCGGTGGGGTGCTCCATGGTTTGCCTCCTTGATGGCGAGGACGCCCCGGGGGTCGTCGGGCGCAATCGGCACTCTGATGCGACGCTTCCACCGGCTGGCGCCTTCCCGGAGCTGGCTCAAGAGCGCCGCCTCTTGGGGCAGTAAGGGAGTGGCCGCGGCGATGCGCTCGATCTTCCCGATGTCCTTGAGTAGACAGCCCAGCATCACGCGCCGGGACTCGCGGTCGCGGGTGCGGTCGATGAGCCGGAGCCCGCGAAGGGCGCCTTCCAACCTGTCTCGCAGCTCGTTCCTGGTGCCGTTCGGTTCCACTCGGAAGTCCTCGCTTGTCCCGAGTGTGGCAAAGGGGCAGACTGCCCCGGGGGTGACTTTTCGTTGGCCATGGCCAATGGTTGGCCAGGGCTTCGACCCCCGGAAAGGAACTAGCTCATGGTTCGCATTGCTCTTCTCGCATTGGTCCTCGCATTTGGTGCGGGGGAACCTTCCCTTGGTGGCTTCATGGCTATGGTCACGGCAGCGGGTTCCATCTGGGACCCGTGGGGAAACAATGGGGAAAACCCCAGTGGCAACGTCAACCAACCCGGCAGCGATGCTGAGAATGATGCCGGCAACTTCTGGGACCCGTTTGGGTAAGGCGCGTTTTCCTCTCGCGACCCCTGGTTCGCGACGAAGCGCTGGATCAGCGATTCGGACAAATGATCCTTCATCGACAGGTTCCTCCTGAGGGAAGCGGCTCCGCTCAAGGTCCTGGCAGAACCGGATACCGAGATCCTGAGCGGCGCGGCGGAGCGCCCGCAGAAGCTGAGCGTCCTTCGGCGAAAGGTCCGTGGGGTCGATGCGTTTGAGACGCTGGAGATCCCGGAGCAGGCAGCTGATCATGGCCTGCCTCTCGTCCGCGTCGGCCGTCCTTTGGATTAGGGCCACCGCTTCCAGAAGACCTGGCAACAAATTCAGCAATGCTTCTTTAGTGACCAGCCTTGCTTTGGTTGACCCCATCGTCATCTTGCGACGCAAGATACGATGGGCGAGCGCGAAAGGTGGTTTTGGGGAAAATCGTGAAAACCATGCGTTGCAGAAGCGCAGCCTTTCCAGTTTGCCGTAAACCCACGACTCGCGGAAGGCGGAATTGCGGCATATCCATGGCCAGCTCCAGGATTTGTGTCACACTTTGGCCGTTGCGTGCACCCTCTTATAGGCGAGACACGCAATCCATCGAAAGGAGCTCGCGATGGCGAAGCTGCCCGTGGGGTGCCTGATGCTGGCGGTCCTGCGCACCGTCGCGGACGAGACGCAAGCAGCGGTCGAAGCGGATAGCCAGTACCCGCAGGGCTCGGTGGGCTACTACGAGCGCCGGCAGGATCCGCCGCCCGAGGTGCTCGCCGATCTCGTCCAGGGGATGCGCTACCCTTCGTACATGATCGGCCCGACGCGCGACTTCGTCGAGGCGGCGCTCGCCTCGCGCGATCCCGAACGGAAGCTCTCCCCAGACGAAGTTGTGCGCCGCGAATTCGAGGAGAGGGCTTACGCCGAGTTCCGCGCCCTCTTCGACCGGCTCGACGCCGTTGCCGAGGCCCACCTGGAGCACCGCGAGGCGCCCTACCTCTGGCGCCGCCTCGAACGCCACACCGCGGAAGAGCGCCTCGCCATGGTGACGATCGACAAGGACTTCTGGAGCCCCGGCCTGTGCGCCCTGATCTGCGAGAAGAGCGCCGAGGCGGCAACAGACGACGGCCTCCGCGCCGAAGAGCTCGCCCGGCTGGCGCTGGAAATCGCTCGACGGGTGCCCGGAGGTGAGGCACGGCGCGCCAGGCTCGCGGGCTATGCGGAGCTGTTCGTCGGCAACGCGCTCAGGGTCCGCGGCCAGCTCCCGGGGGCTGACGAAGCCTTCATACGTTCCGCCGCGCTTTGGGAGCAGGGGACCGGCGCCTTCCAGGAGTTGCTGGACCCTTCCCGGCCTCTCGATCTCAAAGCCTCGCTCCGCTTGGCTCAGAGGCGCTTGCCCGAGGCTCTCAAGCTTCTCGAATCCGCCTTTTCGTTGGCACGTACCTCACGAGCAAAAGGTCGCATCTTGCTCAAGAGGGCGAAGGCGCTCGAGGAGCTGGGAGCGCCTGAACAAGCGCTGGCCGTTCTCGACGACGCCGAGCCTCATGTGGTTCGGGCGGGAGACCCGCACCAGGTCTTCGCTCTCGGAATCAATCGGCTGGTCGTGCTCTGCGAGCTCGGCCGCGTTGCCGAAGCGGCTTCCGGGTTGACCGAGGTCACGGATCAGGCCAAGCGGCTTCAAAGCGACCTCCACCTGGTCCGCTGCCGCTGGTTGGCGGGCCGTGTTGCCGCCGGTTTCGGCCAGAAAGAGGAAGCCATGGCCGCGTTCCGGGAAGTTGGGGAAGCGTTCACCAGGCGCGACATTCCTTACGACAGCGCTCTGGTCCACTTGGAACTGGCGAAGCTGCTTCTCACAGAGGGTCGAACGAGTGAGGTTCGTGCGCTGACCGCGGTGGTGGAACCGGTCTTCGTGTCGCAGGGGGTTCATCGCGAGGCTCTTGCGGCTCTCCGCCTCTTCGTGGACGCCGCCCGAAACGACCAGGCCACCGTAGAGTTGGCAGAGCGGGTTCTCGCTTTCCTCCGCCGGTCCCGCTACAACTCGGAAGTTCATTTCGATCCCCAAAGCGGCGCCCTCTCCCCCGAGCGGCTTCGCGAAGGCAGGGGAGAGGGGACCGGGAAGTGAGAGTGCCTATTGCCTGCACCCACCGCTCGGGTCGACTGAGCAGCCTTCGTCCACGAGCTCGTTTCCTGCCGAGCTTCCGGCACACCGGCCGTCCGGATCGACCGAGCAGCCGTTGTCCACGAGCTCGGCTGCCGCCCTGCCGGCACATCGGCCGTCCGGGTCGACAGAGCAGCCCTCATCCACAGAATCGATTACGGGCGTTTTGCCGGCGCACCCGCCGCTCGGGTCGAGCGAACAGCCGTTGTCCGCGGAACCGGCCAGGAAGGCCCAGACTCGCGCGGCCAAAGCCCACGGATCAAAGCCGAAATGCCGTGCGGCTTCGGCTTTGCCGGCTGCGCCGGCTGCCGCGGTCCACGGCCACACCAGGACCATGGCTATCACGAGGAAGATTGCGCAACGGGTTCGATTGGCTCGAAACATGGGATCTCCTCACGAGGAGGCGGTTCCTTTGCAGCCGCCATGGCCACACGGAGCCCCCTCTTGGCGTTATGGTGAGGCAGAATGTTGAGGAAATCCCGAAGGACGAACGATGCCGGATCGCGCGAAAGACGGAAAACCGGAAGTAGGGCGCCGCCTTGCCGTGATGCGGCTTGTGCAGGGCCTCGAGCAGAGGGATCTTGCGACGAGAGCCCGGGTTTCTCCCAGCACCGTTTCCGGGATCGAGCAGGGCCGGGATCACAGCCCCGAGACCAGGGAACGTCTCTTGGAGGCACTCCACGGCTCAACCTGGGATTTGAAACGGACCGGCTGGTACCTCCGCCGGTTATCCGAGGACTTCAAGGTACCTGGGCACCGCGCGCTGAAGGCGGCGGATCGCGCCCTCGAAGGCCTGGTTCTGGCCCTAGAAGACCAGGCGCTCGCTCGCCTGGCCAGGCGGGCCGCTACGGTTCCGGCAGCCGGCTATGAAGATGCGCTTCAGTACTGGGATCGCCTGAAGACCTTTTCTGTCGAGGAGATGCAGGCGTTCATCGAGGATTCTGGGGCTCTTCAGACCACCGCCTTATTTGAGGTCCTATGTGCTGAGAGCGCGAGGGTTGCCCGTTCCGAGCCTACGCGGGCGGCCGCGCTGGCCCAGCTCGCGCTCGACATGGCAGCTTGGGTGCCCCTCGCCGATGAGTGGCAACGCGCGGAATATCAAGCATATGCATTGGCTCTTGTCGCGAACGCGTACCGAGTGCAGGGCCGCTTGCTGGGAGCCAAAGAAGCATTCCAGGCATCCGCCGCCCTCTGGCAGCCGGATATGGCAGGCAGGTCAACTCTCGCCGGCAGCCGAATCCTCGACCTTCGAGCATCGTTTCTTGTAGCAGAGCGGCGCCTGCCCGAGGCTCTAGCCTTGCTCGACCGTGCTTTGGAAATGGGGCCGAAAGGGCCAGAAGCACGGGCGCGCATTCTGATAAAAAAGGCCAAGGCTCACGAGGAGCTGAAGCAGCCCGAGGTAGCCCTGGGGCTTCTGGAACAGGCGGAGCCGCTGCTGGGCAAGGATGCCGACCTTCATCTCGTCTACTCCCACCGAAACATTCGCGTGGTGAACCTCTGGCTCCTGGGCAAGGTGGAGGCGGCCGAGCGCGGGCTGGGGGAGGTTCAGGCGTTGGCAGAACAACTCGGCAACGACCTGGACCAACTGCGTCTCCGCTGGCTCGAGGCGAGAATCGACGCGGCTCTGGGGCGGCGTCTCGAAGCGATCGAGAAGCTGCGGCGGGTGCGGGGAGATTTCCAGGCGCGGGCGATCCCCTATGACACGGCCCTCGTCACCCTGGAGCTTTCCGCGCTCCTCCTCGAACAAGGCGAGACCGGCGAGGTGAAGGAGCTTGCGGAGGAAATGCTCAAGACGTTTGCCGAGCAGGAAGTCCCGCAGGAGGCTGAGAGGGCGCTGCGGATCTTCTGCGAGGCCGCGATCCAGGAGACCGCCACCGTGGAGCTGGTGCGCCGGCTGATCGCGGAAGTGGAGCGGCGATCGTGCGGATTCCCCGCTTGACTTCCGCCTCCTCGTCGCCTAGACTGCGTACCGTCGTTGTTTCCTTCCGTGATCCGGCATTGCTTCGAGGGAAGGAGGTGAGAGGGGGCAGAGAGCCCCGGAGATCATTGCCGCAGGGGCCTTCATCGAGAACGGCCCAGAACCAAAAAGCGGCCCGAACGTGAGGTGGTGCTCGCGCCCGGGCCTATCCCGCACAAGGAGACAGCCTTATGCGAGACTCCGAAGAGTCCTACCAGTTCGCCTTTCCGCAACGCATTCAATCCCGAGTTCCTGCAGCGCATTGGTGAGCGCGACGAGCCGCTGACCGCGGGGGAAGCCGATGTGGCCGGCCCGTGGGTCGTGGAGAAGTTGCCCGGCGTGGGGTGGGGTCTGTATCGCGTGGGCGAAGGGCAGGCGCGGGAGTTCCTGCCGTATGGAGTTTTCCACGACCGCGCCGTGGCGCTGCTATTCGCGGCCGTGCTTTCTGGCACCGGAAGGGACAAGGCGTTCCGCCTGCGCAAAGAGGCTGAGGCTGGCGGCTATGCCATCGAGGCGCCGGCCGAGGGAAGGGTGATCGGCTATCTTTCCCTGTTTGATGAGCCCCTCGTCGACGCGGCGCATGCTGTCGAGTGCTTGGTGCGCCAACCCGAGAGCCTAGCGAAGCTGCTGGAGGCGGCGGGTGGGCTCGCCCTCGAGCGGTCCGGGGCGATTCTCGATGCCCGGGTCAGCGGGCCCGGCCCGGGCAACCCGCCGCCTGCTGTAGCTGCCGTTTGAGCACCAGAACCTCCCGGCGGCGCTTCGCAGGCTGCCGGGGAGGTCAGCCGTCCACCAGCGGCTCGATACAGTCGGGGGTGTCGGTCGCCGGGCTGTTGACCGCGCGGCTGACCGGGACGGTTTCCATCTGGTCCCCGTCGTAGGGGACCAGGAGCTCCAGGAGGCGCTCGCGGTCGTCCACGGCCGGATCGAGCCAGAGGTCGAAGCCCTCAGGGTCGAGGATGACCGGCATGCGGTTGTGGAGCGGCCGGATCAGCTCGTTGGCATCTGTGGTGAGGACCGTAAAGGTGTCGAGAGGCGCTGCGCCGACCTCCCCCTTGGGCTTCCAGCGGGCCCACAAACCGGCGAAGGCGAAGGGGCGGCGGTCCTTGCGCCGGATGTGGAACGGCTGCTTGAGCTTGCCTTCCTTTTTCCACTCGTAGAAGCCGTCCGTGGGAATCAGGCAGCGCTGCTTGCGGAAGCTGTACTTGTAGGCGGGCTTGTCGGCGACGCCCTCCGCGCGGGCGTTGATCATCCGGTTGCCGATCTTGGGATCGTCCGCCCAGTACGGAACGAGCCCCCAGCGCAGGAAGTCGAGGTGCCGCGGCGCACCGGGAGCGGTCACCCGCACGACCGCCGTCTCCTGGGTGGGGGCGATGTTGTAGCGGGGCGGAAAGCTCGGGATCTCCGACAGGTCGAAGAGCAGGGCGACCTCGTCGCCCTTGGAGGTCAGGGTGTAGCGGCCGCACATGGGAGAGTATCTTATGACGGATTCGCGCCGGGAGGACGAGCCCTGAGGATGTTCTATTTTCCCGCGCCCTGTCTTCCAAGTCGTCTCCGGACAATGATATGGTTTCCCTGTGACGGCGATAGACAGGCCTGGAGAGGAGATCATGGCATAATGAGTGTGATGGCAGAGCCTCGCACATCGGCAGTTCAAGTCGTGGGAGCCCAAGGGGAGGTCGCCCTGGGGCTTGGCAAGGAGTACGCCGGCCATGCTGTGGAGATCAAGGAACTCGAGCCGGGCACCTGGATCGTGAAGGTCGGCGAGCCCGTTCCCGACAACGAGCGGTGGCTCCTCGATCCTGAGGTGCAAGCCACGCTGGACCGAGCCCTCACCTGGGCAGCGCAGAACCCTCCACGCGAAACCGATCTGCAGCAGCTCGAGGAGAAGCTCTTCGGTGAGCCCACGGCCGAATCTCGTTCGACTCGATCTGAATAACCCGGAGTTCCAGCAAGAGCTGTTTTCTCTCTCCAAGGAGCAGCAGAGGAGTGTCCTGGTGACCTTGAAGAAGCTCTCGGAGATGACCTGGGAACAGGTCTATCACGACGGTGGTGTGAACTGGGAAGCTATCCAGGCGAGAAAGGGGGCTGAAGGACAGAGGCTCTATTCCTTGCGCATCGGGAAGGGTTTTCGTGCTGTCGGCTACCGAGAAGGAGAATGGCTGCGACTGGTTTCCCTCCACCCCGACCACGACTCCGCCTACGAATAGCGGCGCTCCTCCCACTCCCCACCCACACACGTTCCCGCGATCGCCTCTTCCGCGGCGCCGAAGATCAGGGACTCCAGCAGAGTCTCGGGTTCCCAGCCGGCGAGGGTGGGGGCGGTGAGATCGATCGCTACCAGGTCGGCCCAGGCTCCGGGGGCGATGCGGCCGGCGTCGACTCCCAGGGCCGCGGCTCCGGCGGCTGTCGCGGCACGCAGCAGGTTGCGGGCCACCTGCCCTCCGTCGTCCCAGATGATGCCGCGGCTCTGGGTCGCCAGGCGCTGCCCGTACTCGAGCCAGCGCATCTCCTCCAGCAGCGAGATCCGGGCGTTCGAATCACTGCCCAGGCAGACCGCGCCGCCGCGCTCCAGGAGGAACGGCAGCCCCGGGATGCCGTCGCCGAGGTTCGCTTCGGTCAGCGGGCAGATGCAGATGGTGCCGCCGCCGGCGACGAAGCGCTCCATGTCTTCGGGGTGGGTGTGCGTGCAGTGCACGGCTGTGACGTCCGTCGCCGTGCCCAGGGCTCCGAGGAGGAGGTCCATGGGCCGCCGGCCGTAATAGGCGAGAGCATCTTCGATCTCCCGCCGCTGCTCCTCCACATGGATGTGGAAGACAAGGTCCCGCCGCCGCGCCTCATCGTAGATTTCCCGCAGATCCTCCAGGCTCGCGGCGCGCAGGCTGTGGACCGATGCGCCCAGCAACTGGCGGCGCGGATCGACGAGGCCGGCGAGCCGGTCCATCTGGTCCCAGTAGGCCTTGGGGGAAGGCGTCCGGAAGCGCCGCTGCGCGCCTTCGAGCGGCTGGCCGATGCCGCCGGTCCGGTAGTAGACCTCCAGCAGCGCGATGCGGATGCCCGCCGTGGAGGCGGCTTTGAGGACCCGCTCGTCGCAGGCCCAGCCCTCTTCTTCGGGTCCATGATGGAAGTAGTGGAACTCGCCGACGGTCGTGATCCCCGCCCGGCGCATCTCGCGGAAGGTGCGGAGGCAGAGGCTCTCGAAGGCGTCCGCATCCAGGCCCGCCACCAAACCGTACATGGCCTCGCGCCAGGTCCAGAAGCTGCCGCTTCCGGCGGGGAACCGCTCGCCGCGGCCGCGCAAACCCCGCTGGAAGGCGTGCGAGTGGGCGCTCACGAAACCGGGGAGGAGGGCCCGGTCCGCCAGGCGCAGGGTCGGAGCGAGCCCCAGCATCCCCACCTCGGCGATCCGGCCCTCGTCGCCGATCCGGATCTGGACACCGGACTCGAAGGCGTCGCCTGTCCAGGTCTGATCCGCCTCGATGACGGCCGCCGTGGTCATACCGCATCCTCGCAGAAATGGTGGACGCTCTGCGCGAGGAGGAAGCGGGCCGTGGCGAGCTCGCGCTTGGGCACGCTCTCATTCGGCTTGTGTGCCACCTCGATCGTGCCGGGTCCGAAGATCGCGCAGTCCAGGCCGAGCCGCTGCAGCCAGCCGGCGTCGGTGGCGAACGAGACCGTGGCCGTCTCGCTCTGAGCGACCAGCTCACAGAGATGGCGGTGGATCGGGGCGCCTTCGTCGAGGAGCATGGGAGGGCTGTCGGAGAGGATCTCGATCGTCGGCTCCAAGGGGGCGGCGGCCGCCACCGCGGCCCGGCGGATGCGTTCGGCGAGCTCGGCCGACGATTCATTCCCAGGGGACCCCGGCAGGGGACGGATTCCCACCTCGACCACACAGCGATCGGGGACCACGTTGATCGCGGCGCCGCCATGCACGGTCCCGATGTTCAGCGGCACGAAAGGGACCTCGGGGAAGAGCTCGCGGTGGGGGGCCTCCTCGCGTTCGAGCTCGGCGCGGAGCCCGGCCAGGGCGCCGATGATCCGGCCGGCGGGCTCGATGGCGTTCACTCCCAGATGGGGATAGCCGCTGTGCGCGCTCCTGCCGTCGAGCGTGATGCGCAGCTTGAGGTGCCCTTTGTGGGCGCGCGCCACCCGTAGCGAGGTCGGCTCGCCGATGACCGTGGCGCACGGCAGGGAAGGCCCCGGGCCATAGCTCTCCAGCAGGCGCTTCGCCCCCAGGGTGCCGACCTCCTCGTCGTAGGTGAAGACCAGGGCCAGAGGGGCGCGGAGGCGCGGCGAGTCGGCCTCAGCCGCCAGGTTCGCGGCGACGGCGAGGAAGCCCTTCATGTCACAGGCGCCGCGGCCCACCCAGCGGTCTCCCTCGTCGGCCAGCGTGAACGGATCGCTCCGCCAGCCGGTCTCGTCCGCCGGCACCACGTCCATGTGCCCGGAGAGGACCAAGCCGGCGCGATCGGCGCGCGGCGCCGGGCCGACCCAGGCGATGACGTTCGCCTTCGTCCCGTCGGGCGAAGAGTTGCGGTCGATGCGGATGCCCGGGCGGTCCAGGTAGTCGCAGAGGAAGTCGGCAATCGGCAGATTGCTGTTCCGGCTGGTCGAGTCGAAGGCCACCAGACGGGACAGGAGGCCGGCGTCGGAGAGGCGCACGATCAGTGATTATACGCCGGGCCTTCCGTCAGGCCGGGGAAGGAGCCGGCCAGTGCGGATTCTTCTCCTGCCACGTGCGGGTGATGTAGCTCTCCAGATCGGCGAGCAGCGCGCCGGGTGCGGGTCGCTTCCCGTCGGGGAACGAGACGAGGGCGACCAGGGTCTCCTGGTACATGTCATCGGAACGGAACAAGGGGAGCATCTGCTCCGCCTGGCGGCGCATCTCGCAGCCGCGCCCCTCGCGGGCGTAATGGACGGCCAGGTCCATGGCCGCCAGCGCGGCCTCGTAGGCCAGCCCCTCGCGGGCGAGCGCTTCCCGGGCGGTCAGCAGAGCCGTCTCGGCGTCCCTGCCGCCGGAGATCTTCCCTTCGAGCCAGCGCAGGCGGCCGAGATCGCGGCGGTCCCGGGCCCGCTGGTAGAACCGGCGGGCACCATCCAGGCAGCCGGCGACCTGCCCGGTGTGGCCGCTCTCCTGGAGGAACCAGATGTAGTTGTGGATCGCGCAGACCATCAGCCGCGGCTCATGGGCGGGATCGATCAGGTCCATGCCGCGGCGGATCTGCCGGATCGCGGCTTCGGCCTCCCCGGCGTTGCCGAGGACCGTCCCCTTCTTCACCAGAGTGCGGCCGTAGCGGTGGCGGTCGCCGAAGCGGCGGTAGATGGAGGCGGTCCGGCTGAGCAGGGGCAGCGCCTCGTCGAAGCGGCCGCTGTAGGTGAGGAGAGAGGCTTTGAACGAGAGCAGCTCCGCCCGGACCAGCGGATCGCCGCTCCCCTGCTCCAGAAGGAGCTCGGCGGTCTCCATGGCGCTCCGGGCGAGACGCAGGTCGGCCTGGACACGCGCCGTATCGGCGAAATAGGCCCAGGCGATGGCCCGCAGGTCCTGCACCACCGGAGAGCCGTACGGCTCCAGGTCGAGCTGCTCGGCGACCCGGGCGGCGAGCTCGGCGGCGCGGTGGGCCCGGGGGGGATCTTCGACCCCGAGGTCCCGCGCCGTCTGCAGCAGGAGCTCGCAGAGGGCGAGGCTCGCATACCGCCGGGTGCTGTGGACCTGGCTCAAACCCTGCACCGCTTCCTGGCCCAGCAGCTCCGTGTAGAGAGGACGCGCCTCCTCGCGCTCCTTCTCCAGGCGCCGGGCGCGTTCCGAGACCTGGCGCTCGAGCCGGGCGAAGACCTCGTCGTACGCCTGGGTGCTCTGCGGGCTCTCGGCGGTGCGCGCCGCCTCGGCCCGGCCGGAGCAGACCGCGCATCCGTGCACCAGGTGCCGCACGATCTCCCGCGACTCCTCGGGAGTCACCGTCCCCCGGACCATCCGGCCGAAAGCCTCGATCTCAGGATGCCCGCTCAGTCTACGCATCGATCTCTCCTGGGTCGCTCTCCGGTTCCATGGCCCCCAGAGTCTGCAGGGCGCGCGCCCGCCGGTCCGGGTCCCGGATGGTCTCGATCCGCCGCTTCCAGGCGGCCGCAGCCCGCTTGCGATCTCCCGCCTGTTCCCACCGCCGGGCAGCGCGGCTCCAGGCACCCTCGTGTTCGGCTTCCAGTGCCTTACAATTATTCATCAAAGAGTCTAAAACGCAATGCTCGCGCCAGACGAGCCGCTGCTCCTCCTCGGAGACGATCCAGGGGACTTCGGGGAGGTGCTGGCGGATGCGCTCCATCCGCGCCTCGATGAGCGGCGCCGCCTGCCGCCAGTCGCCATGCTCCACCATGGTGCGGAGGCGAGGGAGCAGGATCTGGCGTCCCTCGGGACGGGGCGTCTCCAGCCGTGCGACCTCGAGCCACCGGTCCGCGCGCGCGAACGCGTCGACCGCGCGGTCGATCTCGCCCAGCTTCTCCCAGTGGGGAGCGGACTTCCCGGGCCGGCCGGCAGCCTCCTGGGCCAGGGCGAGGCAGCGGCGGGCATCGTCGGACCGGCCGGCCCGGCGGTAGGCGGCGGCGGCGCGGGCCCAGTCGTGGGAGGC
>DASPXX010000308.1:0-32429 GCA_035637095.1 Thermoanaerobaculia bacterium | reverse complement strand
GTACCTCTCCTCTGAGCAGCACGTGCCGGTCGAGGAGCTGAAGCTGTCGTTGGTGGACGTCAAGTGCTTCGACGAGCGCGGGCGGCACTACGTGGTCGAGATGCAGGTGCTCAACGTGGAGGGGTTCGAGAAGCGGGTGGTGTACAACACGTCCAAGGCGTACGTGACCCAACTGCGCACCGGGGAGGACTATCCCGGCCTCGACGACGTGGTGGGGGTGACGATCTGTGATTTCTTGCTCTGGCCCGGGCCCCCGGTGCCGGGTGGGACGCCGGTGCCGATGCTCTCCCGCTGGCGGATGCAGGAGCAGCATGGTGGAGCCCTGGGTCTTTCACAGGTACAGTACGTGTTCCTGGAGCTGCCGAAATACGCATCGGGCGACGAGCCGCAGGGGACGATCGACCGGTGGGCCTATTTTTTTCGTGAGGCGGAGAACCTCGCAGTGGTGCCGCCGGCCTTGTCGGTGCCGCCGTACCGAGAGGCGCTGGAGGTGGCCCGCATGGCGGGTTTCAGCGCGGGAGAGCTCGACCTGTACGACCGCGCGAAGATCGCCGAGCAGGACGCCCGCGGTGCCCTCAGCCTGGCCGAACGGCAGGGGCGCGAAGGGGGGTTGCGCAACGGTCTCGACGAGGGGCTGCGCAAAGGTCTCGACGAGGGGCTGCGCAAAGGCCGCGAAGAGGGGTTGCGCGAGGCGATCCGCGCCCTCTGTCTGGTCTTCGAAATCGAGCTGGATGTGGAGCGGGAGGCCGTCCTGGCCGGCATGAGGGCGGATGAGCTGAAGGTGTTGCAGGCCCGCTTGTTGCGCGAGCGGTGCTGGAGCTGAGACTCCATCTGCCTGGAGGGTGGATGATTCATCGCGCCCGGAGGCCCACCAGGACCTCTTCACGGGAGGTGTCTGTATTCCGCTCATGGGCGTATCTCTGGACGAGATGATACCACGTGAGGACAATCCTCGCGGGCAGCCTCCCCGGCGCCTCGACGGAGGCGGGGCAATCCGAGGGGCTATTCAGGGGCTGCCTCTCACCCGAGGTTGTGGAAGACCTTCTGGACGTCTTCGTCCTGCTCGAGACGGTCGATCAGGCCGAGGACCTCGTTGGCCTGATTCTCGGGGAGCTCGACGAGGGTCATGGGGACGTACTCCAGCTCGGCGGAGAGCGGTGTGATGCCACGGTCTTCGAGAGCTTTCTGGAGCTGTCCGAAATCCTCGAACGCGCAGCGCAGCAGGAACTGGGACTCGCCCTTCTCGCTCGTGGTCTCGCCCATCTCTTCGAGCCCGTGGTCGATGAGCTCGAGCTCCAGCTCCTCCGGATCGACGCCGTCCAGGCTCAGGCGGAAGACGCCCATCCTTTTGAACTGGAAGGCGACGCTGCCGGTGCTCGCCAAGCTGCCGCCGCCTTTATTGAAGTGCATCCGGACGTTCGAGACGGTCCGCGTCGGGTTGTCGGTCGCGGTCTCGACGATGACGGCCACGCCGTGCGGGGCATAGCCTTCGTAGAGGATCTCCGCGAAGTCCGCCGCGTCCTTGCCCGAGGCGCGCTTGATCGCCGCGTCGACCTTGTCCTTCGGCATGTTGATCGCGCGCGCGTTCTGGACGACGCGCCGCAGCATCGGATTGTTGACGGGATCGGGTCCGCCCGCTTTGACGGCGATGGTGATGTCCTTGCCGATCCGGGCGAACTGCTTCGCCATCCGGTCCCAGCGGGCGAACATCGTGTGTTTTCTGGTTTCGAAAATGCGTCCCATGGCCGCAGAGACTCTAGCCTGACAGGAGATCTGGAGTAAAGGCCCTCACAGACCCTCACACCGGCAGATACCACACCTTGGCGTCCGGCCCGGGCATCCGCACCACGAGCAGGCGGGGAGTGCGCATCAGCGCGACCATGGCGCCGCGGCGCTCGCGGATGCGCTCGGCACCGGCCCGGGGATCGCGCTCGAAGCGCAGGCGCAGGGAGACCAGGTCATCGTGAGCAGCGCAGGCCACCTGCGGTTCGGGGTGGCGCTGGAGAGGCTCGGCGAACGTCCAGGCGTCGTCCACGGGATGGACGGTCCCGTCGGGTCTGTAGCGCTCCATGTGATCGCGGAAGCGCTGGGTCCACAGATCGCCCAGGGCGGTGCGCAGGCGGGGGAGGAGCTGGGCGGCGGCACGACGGCGCTTGTCATCCAGGCATGCCAGATCGAAGAGACTCATCCGACCTCTCCTTCCAGTTGATGACAGATTTCCGCGAGGGCTTCCAGGTAGGCGGCGAGGAGCTGCCGTACCGTCTCGTCGTCCGGCCGGGTATCGTTGCGCCGGAGGCAGGCGAGCGGGTCGACCCGCTCCACGGGAACCCCGAGCTGCAAGGCGGCTTGGCGCAGCACTCCCGCCCGGTCCGCCGGCACTTCGACACCGCGGGAGCGCAGCAGGACCTCGAGCGTGACCGCCAGCTTGGGGAGGTTGCGCAGCAGCCCGCGCCAGAGCGCGTCCGGATCGCCCGCGCGTTCGACGATCCGCAGGCGCATGCGCAGCTCCATGTTCTTGAGCTCCTGGAGGGAGCGCAGACGCAACGGCTCAGGCTGTACCTCGATGTCTGCAACGTGGATATCCCCCCACAGCAGCCGATGCCAGAGCTGGATGTCCAGGATCTTGACGGGAAACAGGACGGCCGAGACCCGCAGGTCCGCCGGTGTCACGACGAAGGGTACCACATGTGTGTCGTGCAGGGCGGCGGTCAGGATCGGCGCCAGCGGCAGCAGCGCCGGCACGTTGGCGTCGGCGACCACGACGAGGACGTTGATGTCCGAGACGCCGGGCGTGTAGCGCCCTTTGGCGAGGCTGCCATAGAGAGCGATCCCGAGGAGGTTCGGGCCTGCCGCCTCACGAAGCTGCCGGACGAGACGTTCGAGAGTCCTCTCGACCTCCGGGTGCTCTCCCATCGCCGACCTCCTGTCGGGGCGCGGTGGATGTTAGCACTTGTCGGAGACGGGTGTGCTCACCGTCTGAGCGGACGCGGATCGCACGCATCTCCGACCCCGTCGCCGTCCGCGTCCGCCTGGGCGCCGTCGTCCACGGGCCGGACGGGGTTGAAGACGCGCGGGCAGTCGTCCTTGCCGTCCGCGATGCCGTCGCCGTCGGCGTCGCCCGCGGTCGGCTGGCCCGTGTATTCGCCCGGGCGCGAGGGGATGCAGGTCGGCTCTCCCGGTGGCGTGCCGCAGAAGAAGAGACCGTAGGAGGCCGTGTTCGCCTGGGCGAGAGCGGCGAACGGGACGCCGGTCTCGCGCTGGACGCAGGCGGTCTTGACCATGCCGCAGACCGGCTCGGGGATGACCTCGCAACCGGTTGCCCCCGGCGGGAGGGCGGCCACGAGGTCCGCGTCCCCGTAGAGCGGCTTTCCGGCGCGCAGCACCAGGGCCACATCCTCCGGACCGGCGTCCAACACCGCGCGGAAGGCGTCTGTCGCCCCGGCTCCGTCGTACACGGCCACGTCCGCGACCAGGCCTGGAGCGAGGCGTCCGATCCGCCGCGACAGCCCGAGGGCGTCGGCCGGCGCGCCGGTGACCATCCACCACAGGTCCCGCGCGGAGAAGAAGCTATCCAGATACGTCCGATCGAACGCCGCGGCACATTGCAGCTCGCGCAGGAGGCTCATCGATCCCGAAGGGGTCCAGTCGGAGCTCAAGGTCATCCTCACCCCCAGGGCCGCGAGCAGCCGGGGGGCCAGGGTGTTGCCGTAGAGCGCGATGTTCGAGCGCGGCGACCAGGCGACCGAAGCCCGGCGTGCGGCGAGAGCGGCCAGGTCGGGGGCCAGCAGCCCCAGCCCGTGGATCAGCTCGCTGTTCGCGGCCAGCAGATCGCTCCCTCCAGGCTGCTGTCCGCTCACGCACAGGAACTCGTTGCGCGCCGTGGCCGCCACCCCCTCCGCCACGTGGGCGACGTAGGCCTGCCCCTTGAGGAGCTCGGGGTCGTCGATCGAGGGATAGTCGCAGCCGGAGGTCCGCATCGTCCCGTCCGTGTCGCCCAGCGGGAAGGTGCGGTAATGGATCTTGGGCGAGCCCAGACCTTCCTGCAGCTCGGGCACGTCCAGGTTGCGCAACAGGCCGCGGAAGCCGCCCCCGCCCAGGACGGACGTGGTGCCGCTCATCACCTGCCGCAGCTCGGCCCAGGCGACCTGGAGATCGTTGGCGGCGCGGGGCGCCACGATCTTCGTATGGCCATCGAGGCCGAGACGCCACTGGTGGCGATGATCGAACCGCTCGCTCCCCCAGGAGCCGGGCGGGTTCTGATCATAGGAAATGTGATCGTGCGAATTGATCAGTCCCGGCGAGATCACCCCGCGCGGGCACTGCACGACCGTCAGGTCCAGCCCGGCCGCCGCGTCCCCGGTGTCGCAGCCCACGGCGAGGAGGGTCCCTTCCGGAGAGATCAGCACCTCGCCGCCCACGAGGACCCGGTCCGGAGCGAGCACCGTGCCCCGCAGGAGCAGCGCCGGGCCGTTCCCGCTCGCCGTGCAGACCCCGGATTCGAGAGGCGAGAGCGCGCGGCAGGTCTCCACGGCCGGTGCCGGTGCGGCACGGGAGGGAGCCGGACCGCGGACCGTCGCGCAGCCGAGGACGGTCAGGCACAAGGCAAAAAGACCGGCGTTCGTTCCCCCTCTCCCGGGGGAAGGGGGGGCGATGGGAGAGGGGGCCAGGGGGTGAGGTCTCATTCTTCTCGCAGTGCCACCATGGGATCGATCCGCAGGGCGCGCCGGGCCAAGGTGAGCACGACGACCACGGCGAAGCCGGGATGCCGGGCCAGCGAGCGCAGCGCGAAGCGGAGGTCGGTGATCATGGAAGGGCCTCGGCGTCCCCCGGAGTGTGTTCCCCGGAAGACCCCGATGTCAACGAGAAGGGCCCCCCTCTCCCGGATGAGAGAGGGGGGAAGGTCTCGTTTCCGGCTCAGTTGCCGAGAACGAAGAAGTGACCGGCATTCTGCGAGTAGATCTTGCCGTCGCCGCCGATCGTTGCCGGGGTGTAGGCGGCGCCGACCGCGAGCTGCTGGAAGAGGTTGTCGCGGAGGACCCCTCCTTGTGCGACCGCGTACATGTTGCCGTCTTCGCTGTTGCTGAAGACGACGCCATTCTTATCGATTGCCATCCCGTTGACACACCATTCGAACCCGTTCGGGTGGTCGCTGACGCAGCTGACGTTCCCGCTCGCATCGCGACTGCAGCTCAGGGTATTCGTGTTCCTCCACTTCCACTCGACCGCCATCGTCGGGCCGAGCTGGGTGATGAAGTACGCCTCCGGGTAGCTCGGGTGTGTCGCGGTGCGATCGGACGGGCAGAACGCCTCGACGTCGCAATACGATCCGACGTCGCCATAGTGGTTGTCCTTGAGGACGATCGAATAGGTGCCGGCATGGCTGTAGATGCCCGGGGTGATATCCCACCCGAACTCGTACGCCCCCTGGAACTGCCCCGTCGAGCTGAACTTCATCAGGTGTCCCTGGTCCCAGTTGTAGCGGGTGAGGACCCCGAAGAGGACGCTTCCGTCCGGCGCGACCGTCGGCGAGGCCGTGCCGTCGTCGATGACGCGGCCGGGGCCCGGCTCGTTGGTCCCGGGGTCGACCCCGAGGTGAGCTCCGATCCGGCAACCGCCGGGACCGCCGATCGGCAGCAGGACCCCGCAGCCGTCGTTCAGCCGGCCGCGCAGGGAGGCGACCCATTTGAGCGTCAGGTTCGGATTGACCGCGATGAGGTAGCTGTAGCGGGTGACGAAGTGGCCTCTGCTCACGGTATAGATGGTGCCGTTCGGGGCGATCGCCGGCGCGACGTTGATGCCCGGGCGCTGCGACCCGCAGGGGATGGCCGAGGGGACGGCGTCGGGAGACGGCGGCCATGGCAACTGGCTCGTGCTGAACTCGACTTTGCACAGATCCGTCGCGCTCGGCGAGCCCGGCGTCAGGGCCGAGAAAGAGACTTTGGATGCCTGGTCCCCGGACGTGATCTTGACCAGCCAGGAGTCGATCACGTCGTCGTCCCACGGCTGGTTCGAGAGCTCGATGGCGTTGTAAAAGAGGTTGCCGTTCTTGTCCGCGCTCAGCGGTCCGGCGACGAAGATGTTCGCGTTCGAAGGCACGGGCGTCCCGACGAAGGGATCGATGGTCGCCGCGATCGAGCCGTCGCTCTTGCGGAGCTTCGTCACCGTGCCTTCGGCCGAGGGGATGTAGATGAAGTCCCCTGCCAGGACAGGGTGGAACACCGGCTCCCAGAACGGCCCGTTGAACGACGACGAGCTGGCGTACGGAACGGGCTTCCACGTCGAGGTGAACGACCAGGCCACCACCAGGTTGGAGCCCTGCCAGGTCAGCTTCTTTTCGATCCAGTCCTGCGTTTCCCAGTTGCTTACATTGTTGAAGTGGCCCCCCTTGAATTCCATGTAGACGTCGTTGCCGTCGAGGAGAGGTGCCTGGTAGTGGACCAGCAGGTCACCATCGCCCTCGACCATCTCCGCGGGCACGAAGGGATCGTAGACGATGTCCTGGATGATGCGGGTCAGGGGCTGACCGGCGTTCTGAACCATGGAGCCATGCTGTGGGTCGTGCCCCCACTGCGGCCACTGAGCCGGCGCGGCCGTCAGGTTCCCCGTTCCCATTGCGAAGACCGCGACGACGCATAGCAGGATCGGCAGATGCTTCATTGGTTCCTCCTGTCCGTTGTGACTCGACTGCTCCGACGCCCGCCGCGGCTATACACACGACGATCCCCACCCCCCTCCCAAGGGCGGGCGCGGGATCGAGTCGTCCTCTACAAAGAGTCAGGTGCGGAGAACGGCCCGGGGCGTGACTTTCATGACGTCAGGACGGGGTCGGAGAGGGCCTGGCGCGCAAGGGCCGGGTTTCCCGCTTGGCCGCGGGCTTGCGGTCGGCCATCTTGCGTTTCCGCGCGCGCTCCTTCTTGGCCTGCCGCCCTCGCCGATGGTGCCGGTGGCGCCGTTTCGGAGCCGGCTCGGCCTGCTGGGGTTCCGGGGGGCTCGCGGTGCTCTCCCGATTTTCGGTGGGCTGCGTGCTCTCGACCGGCGCGGACGAGGCCGCCGAGCTGCTCTCCCCGAGGTCCGTGGCCGGAGCCGGGGCGGGAGCCGGTTCGGGGAGCGCTGCCATCTGAGGCTCGTCGTGCCAGGTCCTCAGAAATCCATAGCCTGCCAACAGCACGAGCAGGAGGAGCCCGAGCACGACGGACGCGCCGGACCTGGACGAGAGCTTGAGTGTCCGGGGCCGGCGCCGGGTACCCGCGCGCGCGGGTTCAACCGCGTCGTGGTCTTCGATGTCGGAAGGGAGAGTCACGGGCAACGGCCACCTGCCGCGCGATTATACCCGAGCCTGCCGAGGCCCTCTCTCGCGTGAGCTCTCTACCAGAGGAACAGCAGGTCGAAACGGTTGTCGGAGAGGACTCCCGTGCGGTTGTAGCACCGCACCGTCGCGGTAAAATCCGGACCGCCCGTGCTCCAGCTCTGGACCTTGCAGAAGTCGGCGTCCTCGGAGCCGTAGGCCGTCACCTGGACATGACCTCCGAAGCTCCAGGTGCCGCTGCCGCTGAACAGGGCGCCGCCGCCGACACCCTTGCAGGTCACCGAATAGGTGCCGGTCCCGGTCCGTGTAACCGTGTTCCCGGCAGACCGGCCGACCGCGTTGTAGGAATAGATGGTGCTGGGAGTGTAAGCGGTACCGATGGTCGACGAGGGGTCGTTGGCCCAGATGTAGCACTGGACCGAGGAGCCGCGGCCCGGGTCGGCCATCGAAGCCGAAGCCCAACCGCCGAGGAGAAGCGCAAAAACCAGGGCTGCAGTCAGTCTGTTCATGGCAAGATTTTCCTTTCCCTTCAGGAGAACGCGTGGTGAAAAACCGCTCGTGCTTCCAGAGGCGATCGAAGCCGGCGTTTCGTTACACCGGCAAGGAGACGACCGATGACGCCACCGGCTTGCGGGCAGACCGTGCCCATCAACGGCATGGAGATGTACTTCGAGATCCAGGGAGAAGGGGAGCCGCTGGTCCTGTTGCACGGCTTCTCCGGCGCCGGGAGCAACTGGGGCCTCATCTTCAGGCAACCTCCTCAGGGATACCAACTGATCATCCCGGACCTGCGAGGCCATGGCGGGTCGACCAATCCGTCGGGGAAGTTCACGTTCCGGCAGTCCGCGCTCGACGTGCTGGCCCTCCTCGACCACCTGGGAATCGAGACCTGTCAGGCGATCGGCGTGAGCGCGGGAGCCAAGACCCTCCTGCACCTCGCGACGCGGCAGCCGGAGCGCGTCGACGCCATGGTCCTGGTCAGCGCGACGCCGTACTTCCCGGAGCAGGCGCGCGCCGCCATGGGACAGATGACTCCGGAGAGCCGGACCGAGCAGGAGTGGCAGCTCATGCGGCAGTGGCACAAACACGGCGACGAGCAGATCCTTGCCCTGTGGGCGCAGGGCAAGGCCTTCAAGGACAGCTACGACGACATGAGCTTCACGCCGCCGCACCTGGCGACCATCCAGGCCCGCACCCTGATCGTCCACGGCGACCGCGATCCGCTGTACCCGATCCACCTGCCGCTGGAGCTGTACCAGTCGATTCCACGCTCGTATCTCTGGATCGTTCCGAACGGCGGCCACGGCCCGATCTTCGGCGACATGGCCGGGCGCTTCGCCGAGACCGCGCTGGCCTTCCTGCGTGGCGCCTGGGACAGCTCGTAAGGCGGCGGCGCCCCCTCTCCGGGGCACGGGAGAGGGCGCCGGGGTTTGAGACTCAGACGAGGACGAGCTCCCAATCCTGCAGCGCGACCGGAACGGCGACCGGAGAGCGCTGCTCGAGCGGGGTGTAGTGCCGCAGCTCGGAGCCCGTATAGATCTGTCGCGGCCGGGCGATGCGGGTCTTGCTGTCGTCCCGCATCTCCCGCCACTGGGCGATCCAGCCTGGCATGCGGCCCAGGGCGAACATGACGGTGAGCATCTCGGTGGGAATGCCCATGGCACGGTAGAGGATGCCGCTGTAGAAGTCCACGTTGGGGTAGAGCTTGCGCTCGATGAAGAACTCGTCCCGGAGCGCCACCTCCTCCAGGTTCATGGCGATCTCCAGAAGCGGATCCGCGACCTTCATCTCCTGCAAGACCTCGTCGGCCGCCTGCTTCAGGATCTTCGCTCGCGGATCGAAGTTCTTGTAGACCCGGTGGCCGAAGCCCATGAGGCGGAAGCCGGAGCTCTTGTCCTTGGCCATCTCGACGTACTTGCGGTAGTTGCCGCCGTCGTCGCGGATCTTCTTGAGCATCTGGAGCACTTCCTGATTGGCGCCGCCGTGCAGCGGGCCCCAGAGGGCGCAGACGCCGGCGGAGATCGCGGCGAAGAGGTTGGCCCGGCTGCTGCCCACCATGCGCACCGACGAGGTGGAGCAGTTCTGCTCATGGTCGGCATGGAGGATCAGCAGCAGGTTGAGAGCCCGGTTCAACACCGGCGAGACCTGATAGGCCTCGGAGGGCACCGCGAACATCATGTGCAGGAAGCTCTGGGTGTAGGAGAGGTCGTTGCGCGGATAGACGAAGGGCTGGCCGATGGCCTTCTTGTAGGAGAAGGCGGCGATCGTGCTCGTCTTGGCCAGCAGCCGCACGATGTTGAGGTCGGTGTCCTCGTCCTCCCGGTTGTAGTAGCCGGAGAGGGAGGCCACCATGGCCGAGAGCACGGCCATCGGATGAGCTGTCGGCGGGAAGTCCTCGAAGAGCTTCTTCATCGCCTCGGGGAGCAGACTGTGGTAGGTCAACCGGTGGCGAAACTCCGAGAGCTCCTGCAGGTTCGGCAGGTGCCCCCAGATGAGCAGATAGGCGACTTCCTCGAAGCTCGCCCGCTCGGCCAGCTCCTCGATCGGGTAGCCGCGATAGCGCAGGATCCCCTTCTCGCCGTCGATGAAGGTGATATCGCTGGTGCAGGAGCCGGTGTTGGCATAGCCGTGGTCGAGAGTGACGGCACCGGTCTGCGCCCGCAGGTCCGAGATGTCGATGCCGAGCTCGCCTTCGGTCCCCACGAGCACGGGCAGATCGTACGACTTGCCGTCGAGGGTCAGGGTTGCGTGGGTCATGTTTTCTCCTCGCGTCCGAGACGAACGGAATGACGCTGCATACGAGCATCGCCTCGCGGCCGGCAAGGGAAACCGCCCGCTCGGGTGGTGCGGCTGTGCGTCAACGGGTGGCAGGCTCGCCCGGAGCCCTCTCGCGCACCCTGATTGAGAGACCATCTCGACGACCGCAGAGCCCGCGCATGTCCTGCGAGCTCCAGAGTCACAACCCGACCCTGAGGAGGAGTCTTTGATGTCAGGACGTCGTCTCGTCATTTCGTGTCTTCTGGCCGTGGCGCTCCTGGCCATGGCCGGTCAGGCCGCCGCCCAGCCCTGCCTGATCTTCGTCCACGGCAAGCAGACCAACACCGACACCTTCACCAACTACACCGCGGCTCGCAACTACTGGGTGAACGGCTCCCACGATTTCATCCGCACGGCGACGAAGAGCTTCGCCACGCCCTACTACGTGGTCGGCTACAACGGCACCCGCCCCTACTGGGAGTCGCAAGCGGCCGGCGAGGTCGCCAACGAGATCGTCAACGCCACCAACGGCGGTGCCGACGCCGGCGGCCACCGCTGTGCCAAGACCTACGCCCAGGGAGGCACGTTCTGGGTGATCGCCCACAGCATGGGCGGCGCGGTGATGGATTACATCCTGGGCAACAACGATGCGTCCGATCCCAACTTCAACTTCAACGGTCCCTACGACCAGGTGGCGCAGCGCGTGAGCATGGTGATCACGACCGGCGGCGCCCATCGCGGCTCGCAAGGCGCGGACGCGGTCTGCCTCCAGGCGAATCCGCTCTGCAGCTTCATCGCCATCTTCATCCAGAGCTGTGATGACGCCACCTACTGGTTGCGCAGCTCGGACGACGTCCAGGTGCGGACCTACGCCAATGCCCCGGCAAAAACCATTTACCTCACCGGCGGCTATGAAGCGATCTTCGGCGCCAGCGCCTGTCTGAACGGAGAGGACGACGGCGTCGTGCAGTACGCCTCGATCTTCGCCTGCAACGGGAGTGCGACGGCGAGCTACGACAACACGAACGTCTGCGGCAACAGCGCCAAGCAGGAGTCCTCCGGCTTCCGCAACTTGGACGCGGCCCACGAAAACCACAGCGACGAGCGCGATGACAGCGATTCGGACACGCGCAAGCAGGTCCCGGACGGGATCTGGACCTGCAGCGGCGTGCCGTGCGCGGCAAACACCACGGTGCAGAGCTCGATGACCACGGCCCGTTTTATCAGCATTCTGTATTGAGGAGAATCTGACATGTTCGAGAACCTGAAGCGTCCCGTGGTTCTGTCCATCGCCTGTCTCGCGCTCGCGGCCCTGCCGGCCGGAGCGCAGCAACTGCCCAAGCCGGGCCAACTGGCCCTGGAGACCGCCCGCGAGTACCGCGAGCAGGCCCGGTATCCCGAGAGCTCCCGTGTGCTGCAGGTGGGGGAGGCCGATCCGATCCGTGCCAAGCGGACCCCCACGAAGCAGAGCCGCCGCGGCCCCGACGGCGCCGGCCCGGAGCTCGCGGTCTGGGCCTCGGCGGTCTCCGTCGAGGTCGGCAAGCCGATCGATCTGTTCGCTCAGGTCGCGTCCGGGGGCCAGCCGGTCCTGCCTCTGGAGATGACCTCCGAGATCGCCGGCCCGGCCGGTGAGATCGTGGCACAGGTGGCCTATCACGACGACGGCCGCACGCCCGACCGCACGGCCGGTGACGGCGTCTGGTCGGGCCGTTTCTCGATGCCGGCCGGTCTGGACCCCGAAGGGGCCGCGCCGTACATGGTGCGGGCCACCGCGCGCCTACTGGACGGCGACGTCCGCCAGGCAGCCGGCGGCTTCCTCTACAGCAATCCGTCGGCCCATCTGACCGGCCGCTATCGTGACGCGGTGCGCAACGGCAATCTGGTGATCTCCGCCGAGGTGGATGTGAAAGAGGCCGGCCGGTTTCATCTTGCCGGCACGCTCTATTCGTTGGCCGGCGATCCGATCGGCACGGCCCAGGCCGCGGCGAACCTGGAGCCGGGACGGCACTGGATCCCGCTGTCGTTCTACGGTCTCATGTTCCACGACCGGAAAGTCGCCGGCCCCTACCGCCTGGGCACCCTCGCCCTCGCCACCTCCAGCCGGATGCCGAACGCGCTGAACGACTTGGTCGAGAACGCCTACGTCACGAAGGGCTACAAGCTCGGCGCGATGACGGCGCTCTCCTTCGCCGACCCGAAGCTCCTCGATTCCGCCTCGCGCCTGGAAGCGGACGCGGTGCGGTCCCAGGTGGCGCAGTAGGTCCCCCTCCCCGACCCTCCCCCGCGGAGCGGGAGAGGGCGCCCCCTCCCTCTGGAGCTTGCCGGGGGAGGGGGCGTTAAACTTCCCCCGTGCTCCCGCGCCGCCGTTTCCACCGTGTGGTCTTCCTGCTGGCCGGTCTCTACAACATCGGCTGGGGGATCTTCTCGGCGCTCGATCCGCAGTGGCTGTTCCGCTTCGCGGGAAGATCCTGGGGCCGATCGGCCTGGGCGCTCTGATCCTCCGCGGCACTTGGCCGCCGGCCACGGTCTACCTGGTGGATGCGTTGGGGGAGCTCCGGCGAGAGACGAGGGAATGCGGCGGTTGACTGTCAGGACCCTGGAGAGTTAGATTTTCGTCATGAAGACGGAGACCATGGTTACGCTTTCCGAGGACGACATCGCGGAGCTCGCGCAGCCGAGCGAGGACGCTGGCGATCTCGAGATCATCAACCTCCGATCGGTGGAGCTCAATGAAGAAGCCTCGGATGTGCTCGAATATCAGGTCATGCGGAGTGCCATCTTCAGCCCCAGGCTCGCTCGCCCGGAACAGGCTTCCGATTTTGAGAAGGCGGTCATCGGGGCAGTGGAAGATGCTTTGGTGCACGAGTCTGAGCGCTCGCGCTGAGCGCTGCTAGGAGATGCGCGGTATGTACAAGATTATCCTGGAGATCGAGCAGTTGCCTGAAGGGCCATTTCTTGGCACGAGCCCTGACCTTCCCGGGCTCGTGATCCAGGCAGACAGCGTTGAGGAGGTTCTTCGATTGGCACCCGACGTGGCGCATGACCTCATCGCGGTCATGGTCGAGACTCAACAGAAATTGCCGCGGGGCATCGAGACGGTCACCACCCCCTGGCGTGTTCCCGTCCTGGTACCTGCTTGACGTATCGAGAGCTGACCCGCCATCTCCTCCGTCTCGGTTGTCAGTTGCTGCGTCAGAGCAAGGGGAGCCACGAGATCTGGCACAACCCAGCGCAGAATCGATCCACCGTCATTCCCCACCATGCAGGTGATATCCCGCCCGGAACGCTCCGGGCTATCCTCAAGGGCCTCGGCATCTCTCCGGACGACTTGAGCTCCCGATAACCGCTGCGACCGCCGCCCTGGCCGTGGGGTTAGCTAGATTCCAGCGGACGGCGATCCGCTCTCGAAGGAGAACGTAAGGGTGCTCCAGGGGCGGGTGGGGATGCCTCGCTCCCGGGCAGGAGTGAAGCGGGCGCTGCGGGCGGCGGCGAGGGCTGCTTCTTGGAAGAGCGCTTCCGGCGCACTGCCTCGGACCTGAGATCTCTCGACAGCAGGGTTGCGGACAGCTCCTGTCTCATCGATGGTGAACCCGATGATGACCTCGGCCGAAGTGCCGGTCCCGCGAGCGGCGTCCGGATACTCCGCGGCCGGCGCTGCAAGGATGACGGCCGGTTCGCTCTCGAAATCATTCCGGCTCAGCACGACCCGGGAGGCGACTCTGAGCTCCTTCAGGGTGGGCTTGCTCCGGATCTCGGGGAGCGGCTGCGCCGGCCGGGTAGCGGGGCCTTGGACAGGCTCCTTCCGTGCGTGAGGGACATCGGCGACAGCCTCGGCTGCCGGAGGAGGAACTTTATGGCTCTCCTGGACCACTCGGGCTGCCTGCTCAGGCTTCGGGACGGCAGCACGCCCCGACGGGCTCCGCCGGTTCTGAGCGAAGTGAGAGCCTGCCAGCGACACGAGGAGGAGTAGAGCGATTCCGATCGAGGCGGCGAGCCGGAGGGAGAGGGCGAGGCCGGCGCCAGGCTGGCGCATGCCCGGAAGCCCGGCCGGACCGAGCCCGATGACCGGGAAGCCCAGGAACGAATCTCCTGAAGCCCATCCGGATCGGCCTTGCTCTCGATGCCGGAGGTGCGGCTCATCGGCTCGCGGTCATCCATAGCCGGCCCAGTATAACCTGGTGGGCTCGGAGCGGGAAGAGAAGGAGACGGGACTGTATGGTACACTTCTTCGGAGTGGAGTGTCCGATGAAAGTCACAATCATCCTTCCTGACGAGATCGCCAAGAGGGTGTACCGGCTGCCCGACAAAGACGCCTTTGTTACAAGGGCGGTGGAAGATGCTCTGGCGCACGAGCCTGAAGCCGCCGCCGAGTCGGGCCGCTCTCGTTGGGCGTTGCTTGTCGAAAGAATTGAGAAGGACGCCCAGAGTCTCGGAGACTACCGTGAGGCCTTCGATCGGGACCGGAGAGAATTCCGGGAGAGCTTCCGCTTCAGACATGATGACGAGGGATGAGGTACCTTCTCGACTCGGACGTTCTCTCCGACCTCTACGATCCCGAGGCACCCGGTCACAACGGAGTGGCCCGCCAATTGGCTTCTCTGGAAAGCTCGGATCAGGTTTTCATCTCCATTCTGGCGTTGTATGAGCTTGAGTATGGCTGTGCCAATGCCCCAGAGGAGAAAAGGTAGAGAGCTGGAGATAGTCGCGGGTCATCCCCCCGCCGCCTCCGCCTTCGCCATCTCCACCGGCGCCTCCGGCATCACAGCCGGGCAACCCTTCCGGCCGGCGCGCTCGACCCGCTCGGGGTCCTGGTGGGCGGCGAGGAGGGTCTTCGAGAGGTCGATCGCTCGGCCGGCCAGGGCTCGCGCACCGTCGTGGAGCGAGGCGCTTTTCATGACGTACTCGCAGTTGTGCTCCATGTCCTCGGCAGACCAGCCGCGGGAGTGGGCGATGTAGGGGAACTGGGGGAAGAGACAGCCGATCTCGGCGAAGAAGCCGAGCATCTGGCCCGCCACGGCCTGGATGTTGTCCTGCCCGCCGGTGATGATGAATGCCGCCACCTTGTTGTGCAGCAGCACCCGGTTGCCGGTCGTCACCTGGTTCTGCACGCAGTTCATCCGCTCGACCATCTTGTAGTAGAGGGAGCTCGCCGAGCCCCAGCGGATCGGGGTGGCGACCAGGATCGCGTCCGCCCAGTGGACGATCCCTTCGTAGACGGCTTCCATCTGGTCGGTGGGGTCCATCTGGGTGATCGAGCAGGGCCACGTGCAGGCGTGCGCGCTCTTTGAATAGTAGCCCTCGCAGGCCCGGAACTTGAGCGCGGAGAGGCGGAGCAGCCGGGTCTCGGCGCCGCGTTCGCCGGCGGCGTGCAGGGCGATCTCGAGCAGAGCCTCGGAGGTGGAGTAGCGCGGGAACTGGGGGTCCATGACGGTCGTCGAGATCCCCAGCACGTGGACCGGTCCGGGCGCCCGCTCTGGATGCCGCGCGAGCGGGTGGGGCGCGTGCGGGTTCTTGTGACGCCGGGTGGCGGGTGTCAGGTTGACCCAGAGACGGCCGCCCTCCTCGCGCAGCTCGTAGCGCGGGACGCAGTCGGTTTCGAAGCCCGGCTCGCCTTCACCGGTGCGGCTGTGGAACCTCCAGTGGTGCCAGGGGCAGACCACGTAATCGCCGTCCAGGTGCCCTTCGCCCAGCGGGCCGCCGACGTGGTTGCACAGGCCCGAGATGGCGCCGAAGCTGCCGTCGCGGCAGGAGAGAGCGATCCGGGTCCGCCCGATCGCGATCTGCTGCAGGGGGGTCCTCTTGAGCTCTTCGATGTCGCCCAGGTCGTGCCAGCGCGCTTCGGCCGCTTGTGCCATAAATCGGGTCTCCTCAAGCGAGCAGGGTCCGGCAGCCGGCGACCGCCGACGCGACGAACCGCTCCGCCCGGTATCCCGGATCCCCGCTGCCGTCGAGAAGCGTCGCGGCCTCGAGGAGGGCGCCCACCCACCCTTCGGTGTTCCAGATCCCTCCGCCTTCCAGATCCGGGAGATTTTCCTTGGAAGGATACGGCCACGGGGTCACGTAGAGATAGGGGGCTGGCCGTCCGGTATCTCCCGGAGAGAGACCGGCGCCGATCGAGCGGGCTGTCTCGGAGGAGGACGCGCCGGGATCGAGAGAGATCAAGGTCGCGATGTCGAAATGGTGGGGCCAGCAGCGCACCGTCGAGGCGTCGGGATTCTCCTTGCACACCGCGGTGAGGAGTTGGTGGGCGTTTCCGAACCAGGCTTCCATCTCGGCGAACGCTTCGGCGTCTGAAGCCGAGAATGGCGCGCCAGAGCCCACAGGGTGGGCCTCGATGTCCGCGGAGCGGTCCAGCGGCGGGTCCACGGGGCGGCCGAGGAGGCCGGCGCTCTCTTCCTCCAGCCAGCGGAACGCCTCCTCCAGGGTGCGGCCGTCGAGCGGCAGCTCGCGGCGAGCCCGGCCGCTGGCGTCGAGGAGGATCAGGGCGGTTGAAGAGAAGCGGAGCGCCGGGAGGAAGGGCTGCGCTCCCTCGACCGTCCCCTGAGCGAGGGCGCGGGCCTCCTCGTTCCAGCGGAAGCTCTGCTCGCTGTAGTCCGGCTGGTGGCGGAGGAGGCGTTTGCCCACGGCGGAAACGGCCTGCGCCGCCCAATGGAGCTGGCGGCGGGCGTCGGCGAGGCGCTCGGCCGAGACCCCTCCAAGTGGGACCCAATGAAGAGGATGGTTGGTCATCGCAGTACGTACGCCCCTCCTGAGCCGGCTGGATTGCAAGATGTATTACAGTCAAGGGCAGTGCTCCGGCAGTCCGAGAGGAGGATGAGCGGTGTCGACGATGAGACTGGGGAGGCGGTTCCCCGTGTGTTGGTTGGCCATGCTGGGTGTCCTGGCGTTGGCGACGGCTGCGGCCGGCTGTGGGAAGCCGGGCGAAACGGAGGAGATGCGAAAATCGACGGACCGGGCAGCCGTCGGACGGCGCGATCTGGAGATCCGGGCCGAGGCGACGGGCCAGATCGAGCCGCTGCGGGTGGTGGAGGTGAAGTCGCGCGTCGCCGGCGAGCTCAAGAGGATCACCGTCGAGACCGGCAACGAGGTCCGGCAGGGCGATCTCATCGCCGAGATCGATCCGCGCGACGTGCGCAATGCGTTCGAGCAGACCGAGGCCGATCTCGAGGTGGCCCGCGCCCAGGTGGCCACGACGGCGGCGCAGCGCCAGCGGATCGAGAACCTGGCGCACGCCGGCGTGGTCAGCCCGCAGGACCTGGAGAATGTCCAGCTCACGGAGACCAATGCCCGCGCCCAGCTCCTCAAGGCCGAGACCAACCTGCGGCTGGCGCGCGAGAAGACGGGGGACGTGACCATCCGGTCCCCCATCACCGGCACCGTCATCGAGAAGGGCGTGGAGCAGGGGCAGATCATCGCCTCGGCGAGCGGCAACGTCTCGGGTGGGACCACCCTGGTCAAGCTGGCCGATCTCGGGTCCGTCCGCGCCCGCGCCCTGGTCGACGAGATCGACATCGGCCGCATCGCTCCCGGCCAGCCGGCGACGGTGACCGTGGAGGCCTATCCCGGCCGGAGCTTTCGCGGCACGGTCACCAAGATCGAGCCCCAGGCCGTGGTCGAGCAGAACGTCACGATGTTTCCGGTGCTCATCCTGCTGGACAACCCGGACCGTCTCCTGAAGCCGGGGATGAACGCCGAGGTGTCGATCGACATCGCCAACCGCGAGAACGTGGTGGCAGTGCCGAACGGCGCCGTGGTGTCGCCGCGCGAGGCGCCCTCGGCCGGAGCGGTGCTGGGGCTGGACGAAGCCGCGGTCCGGTCGAGTCTGGCGGCCTTACGTCGGGAACACCGCTCTGAACACGGGGAAGATCTGGCGGAAGGAGCCCGTCCCGGCGTCGTGTTCGTGCATGGGGCGAAGGGTCCGGAGCCGAAGATGGTGCTTCTCGGCCTGTCCGACTGGGACTACACCGAAGTCCTGCGCGGACTGGAGCCCGGAGCCGAGGTCTACCTGATCTCAGTGGCCCGTCTGCAGCAACAGCAGGAGCAGTTCTCGTCGCGGATGCGCGAGCGCGCCGGCGGCGGCATGTTCGGCGGCGGGCAGCGTTCGGGTGGGGCGCATGCTCCTCGGTGAGATCTTCCGCGTCGCGCTGGAGGCGATCCGCTCCAACAAGCTGCGCTCGTTCCTCACCGCGCTCGGCATCATCATCGGCATCTCCGCGGTGATTGCCATGGTCGCGCTGGGCGAGGGGGCGCAGCGCATGGTGCAGGAGCGCCTCCAGGGGCTGGGAACCAATGTGCTCACGGTGCGTCCCGGGCAGGAGCTCTTCGGCGGCGTCGACCGCGGCGATGCCCGGCTGACGCCGGTCGACGCCCAGGCGCTGGAGGCGAATCCGCGGGCGATCCTCCGTGTGAGCCCCCAGATGCAGCAGCGGCTGCAGGTAGAGTCCCGGGGAGAGAACGGCAACCTCACCGTGCAAGGGGTCTGGCCGAGCTACTTCCAGATCCAGAACCACCAGCTCGCGCTCGGCCGCTTTTTCACCGAGTCCGAGGAACGCGGACGGCGGCGGGTCGCCGTCCTCGGCGCCGCGATCGGCGATCCCCTGAAGATCGAGACTGCGGCTCTGGTGGGACAGAGGATCCGCGTCCGCGGCATCCCGTTCGAGGTGATCGGGGTGCTGGAGTCGAAGGGCGCGGCGGGGTTCCAGAACCCGGATGACGAGATCTACATTCCGCTCGCCACCGCGCAGCTCCGGGTCTTCGGCAGCGACCGGGTGCAGTCGATCCTGGTGCAGGCGTTGAGCGAGAGGGACATCGACCCGGCGATCGAGGAGATCGACCGGGTGCTGCGGCGCGCGCACCGGTTGCGTCTCGCGCAGCCGAGCGATTTTTCGATCCGCAACCAGACGACGCTCCTGGAGACCTTCCGCTCGACCAGCCGGACGTTCTCCTTCCTGCTCGCCGGCATCGCCATGGTGTCGCTCCTGGTGGGAGGGATCGGCATCATGAACATCATGCTCGTCTCCGTCACCGAGAGAACGCGCGAGATCGGGGTCCGCAAGGCCCTGGGCGCGCGCAAGCGGGACATCCTGCTCCA
The DNA here is from genome assembly GCA_035637095.1 of Thermoanaerobaculia bacterium. GTDB lineage: Bacteria > Acidobacteriota > Thermoanaerobaculia > Multivoradales > UBA5704 > UBA5704. Next base: position 13,275 of record DASPXX010000308.1, on the reverse strand, counting down.
GTTCCTGATCGAGGCGCTGGTGCTCTGCCTGGCGGGAGGAGCCATGGGTGTGATGGTGGGGGTCAGCGGAGCGCTGGCGTTGCAGCGGCTGGCCGGCTGGAACACGGCCGTCTCCCCCAACGCGATCGCCATCGCCTTCCTCTTCTCGGCCGCCGTCGGCATCTTCTTCGGCCTCTGGCCCGCGAGGCGGGCGGCAGGGCTCGATCCGATCGAGGCGCTGCGGTACGAGTAGGCCTCACCCGGCGCGTTTCAGCGCTGCCCCAGGCGCTTGTCGATCACCGACTCCCATTGCTGGACGTTCCGTTGCTCCTCGGTGAGCTCGTTTTCGTCCTCGGAAATCCTCTGTTCGGTCTCGGCGATCCGGCGCTTCAGACGTTTGATCTCCGCTTCCATTTGAATCTTGCGGGTGGCGTCATCGGTCGTCACTTGCGGATCGGGACTGGCCTCGCTTTGCAACTCGCGGGCTTGGAGTGCGGTCAGGGCAGATTGAAGTTGGCCGAGCTGTTCTTCATCGGCAGATTGTCGCGCCTGCAGGCTCGTCAACTCCTGATTCAGTGGACCCATCTTCTGGAGACCAAGCTCGACACGCTTGAGCAGAAGGTCGACGTCCTGGTGGGCGAGATACTCCCGGAGCAGAGCCACGAGCTCCTGGACCGATCGATCGAGCTTCGCCACTTCCTGTTCGAGGGTTCCAGCGGAAGAGGGAGAGGATTGGGGCGCTGGTTGGGCTCTAGCGGCAGATCCTGCCACCAGGAAACAGAAAGCGCCGAGCAGCATCCAGAGCGTTGCTTTCCACATGAGAAGCTCCTCGTCTTGGCCTGGCCTGACAGTTCACAGCCCATTCGTTTCCGACGCAACGCCCCATGGGGTGGGTCTGCCGACTCTGGCGCCTACCCGCGAAGGGAGATAGAAAACCGCCCGTCAGGATGTATCGGGGCGGCCTTGGCGGAGACACCATTGTCGGTGTCGGTCAGACGCTCGAAAGGAGCACGGCAATGACCTATGAGACACCGAAAGACAAAGAGCTGTTGGACGAGATGAAGGGTGCGGGCGACTTCGCCGTCGAGAAGGACCTCACCGAAGAGGATCTCGAGGCGGTGAGCGGCGGGTGCCTGTGCAAGTGCGGCGACATCTCTGGCTGCGGCGGTGGTGGCGGAGGCTACCAGGTGTAATTGGCGCTCTCCATCCTGGGGGGGCGGCTCGCCCCCCCCACTCCTCATTGAACCGGTCGACCACTTCAAAGGAGACACGGCAATGGCCTATGAGACTCCAAACGAAAAGAAGCTGTTGGACGAGCTGAAAGGTGCGGATGACTTCGCCGTCGAGAAGGATCTGAACCAAGAGGATCTTGAGGAGGTAAGCGGCGGGAGCCTGTGCAGGTGCGCCGGCGACGCATCTGGGTGCAACGTCGGCTGCGGAGGCAACGAGGTCTGAATGGTGCAGCCTTCTTCTTCGGAGGGGCGGCTAACCCCCCGTTCCCATTGACCGGTCGCCACGCCGAGGTGGAATCATGGCAAGAGAATGTCTTGATGTCAACTGGATTGTTCCTCCCATTCCCGAGCTCAAGGTCGTCGAACGAAGCGGACGATGGCTATGCCTGAATCCAGAAGTCCCGGCATGGATCTTCACAGCCAAACCCGGTGCCCTGCTCTTGCAGAGGGTCGATGGAAAGCGGTCGATCCGAGAGTATCATGAGGAGATGGTCTCCAATGCAGTCGATGTCCCTCTCCCAAAGCTGACGGAATTCTTCCAATCCGCCGTCGACAGAAAGCTCTTCGAGAGGCCGGAGCGGGAGGGCTCGCTGGGACCCTGGGAAGACCGCAAGCTCACGGCTCTCTATCTCCACATCACAAACCGGTGCAATCTCCAGTGCTCGTACTGCTATCGGGAATCCTCGCCCGACCTGGCGGTCCTGCACGATCCTGGAAAGCTTTGCGGGTTGCTGGAGTATGTCAAGCCATTCGCCATGCCCCGGATGGAGGTATCTTTTTCCGGCGGTGAGCCCTTGATGCATCCGGGCTTCCGAGAGATTGCCGCAATCTCCTCGCGGCTGGAGTACACGAACCGTCTCCTGACGAACGGGACTCTGATTACCGACGAGATGGCTGATTTCATCGCGGCCCACTTCCGGTCGGTGAAGGTCAGTCTGGACGGCCCCAACGACGAGATCCACTCGCAGACGAGAGGTCGGGGGAACTTTGCCAGGGTCGTACGCAGTATCGAAAGGCTGGCCGAGAGAGGCGTCAAAGTATCTGTCCAGGTGACCCTCACGAAAAGCGCTCTGCCGCACGCGAACGAGGTCAAGGACGCTCTTCCGGCTCTGCCCAATGTCGCTGTCCGATTCACTCCCCTGCTGCCCATGGGCCGGGGAACAGGGATGGAGAGCGAGTACATCGACAATGACGAGTTCTACAACTTCGCCAGCGGCCAAGGGTCGGGAACCCGGTATACCCGTGGACAATGCAACCGCAGTTGCCATGCGGGTATGGGCAGCTTGAGCATCGCGGAGAATGGCGACGTCTATCCTTGTCATCTCTTCCATTCGAGCGAGTTCCACTTCGGGAACATCTTTCACGACCCGTTCGAAGAGATCTTCTTCGGCGACAAGGTGAAGGCCTTTACCCGGTCCATGGACGTCGAGCAGAACAATCCGATCTGCCGGGAGTGCGAGGTGCGCTTCCTGTGTGCAGGAGGCTGCCACGCGAATACCCTCCATGCCACCGGTGACTACCATGGCGTCGATACCTTCTGCTCCTACCAGAAGAGGATCATCTACGACACGCTGTTCGCCTCGTCGAGCCCGCAAGGGGAGTGAGTCTGCGGGTCTGCCGGGAGAAGAGCGTAGAGCCCCTGCGGACCCCTACCTCGCATCTCCCACCAGCACCCAGGCAGCCCACACCTGGGCCGGGTCGCCGCGCTCGCGGGAGAGGCGCCGGGCTTCGGTCAACGCCTCATCCTTGCGCAGGCCGGTCCCCTGCGGGCCGCCCCTTCGGTAGGCGCGATAGAAGTCGGCGAGGAAGTGGCTGGTGGCTGCGTCCTCCGGTACCTTCCAGCGGGTGGCGAGGACCGCTACCGCTCGGGCGATGAGAAACGATCGGGTCAGATCGAGCCGTTCATCGCTCAGCAGGGCTTGCCCGGTGGAGGTGTCGCAGGCCGCCAGCGTCACCAGCTCGGCCTGGAGCGGGATGGTGGCGATCTCGGCCGCGGTGAGGCGGCTGTCATGGATTTCCGGGGCGGGCTGGAGCTCCAGGTAGGTCTCGGTGCGGCTCCCTTCGGTGTGGACACCCCGGGTGGCGATCAGCAGGTGGCGAGCCCGGGTGACGAGCTTCTCGTAGCTCTGGTACGTGGCTTCGGCGGGACTCAAAATCGCCCGGTTGGTGCTGAAGAAGCCGGAGATCTCCCGGATCTCTTCGACAGGGCGGTTCAATCCTGCTCCGGAGGAGAAGGCCAGAAAGAAGTCGTCTGGCGAGGGCACCGCATGGCCGCGCCGGGCGAAATTGAGCGCCGAGGCGGACGGTGTCACACTGATGCGCCAGCGCTCGAAAAGGCGCTTGCCGGCGGGATCGAGCAGCGCCTCGAAGGGCAGCTCGTGGAGCGGCCCGTGAGGCACCAGCACCAGGGGGCCGCCCGCAGGGATCCGGTCTGCGAAGGGAGCGATCAGCAGGTCATAGAGCTTGCGCGCCCGGTCGCCGGCCCGGGGCTCGTACAGGGGGTTTGCGAGATCGCGCGCCAGACTGCGCGCCTCCTGGCCCAGCTCTCGCCACGAGATGACCATGGGCCGTACGACGATCTCTGAGGTCTCCGGCAGGACCAGGAAGCCCCAGACCTCCCGTTCGGCGGAGTAGTAGAGCAGCAACGGCCCGGTCTCATGGGCAAGGGCCCGGATCGCGGCAGCATCGAGAGGCGGGGCCGTGGCCAAGGACTTGTCCTGCGCCGCGATTCGTCGATAGCGGCTCCACTCGAGCTCCTGATCCAGCTCGTGCCGCCGGGTCCCGAGCTCCGTCTGCTGGTTCTGTCCCGGCGAGCTGTGGGTCTGGTCTTCGATCTGCCACATCTCGGTCTGCAGGCGTTGGACCTCGGCCGGAAGACTGGGGGCCGGACCGCTCGACCCGCGGCTGGGACCCGCTGCGAGGAGGTCGAGGAGCACGCGGGAGCGGGCCTCCTCGGCGAGCCGTAGCGCCTCGGCCGCCTCGCCGGGCTGCCGGGCTCGGAGGGGGACCAGGAGATCGTAGGCCCGGCTGATCGTCTCCTCCTGCTCGGTGCGGAGGCGGTCCGTGATCCAGGTCTGGCGCCATTGGGAGTGGAGGCGGATGGCTTTGCTCGCGGATCGGGCGGCGGCCGTCGCATCACCTGTGCGGCCCTCCGCTTCGGCTTCGAGGAGAAACGCGGGAATCTGGTTGGGGACGTCGCCCGCGCTCTGGAAGTGGCTGATCGCGGCCGCGGCGGCTTGGGCCACCAGTTTCCAGGCGAGGCTCTCGCGGAGAGCCCGGGCTTCCCCGAGCCAACTGTTTCCTTGTCCGATCCGGTCCCCGACGGCAAGGAAATACCGCCGGGCGTTTCTGGAAGCTTCCAGAGATTTCTGGTGCTCGCCGAGACGTAAAAGGATGTCCGCCTCGCCGCGCCAGGTGTTTCCTTGCCCGAGCGGATCTCCTACGGCCACATAGAGCTCTCTCGCGCGTCTGTAGGCTTCGAGGGCTTTCTGATTTTGGGCGAGGTAAGAAAAAATATCCGCCTCGCCCTTCCAGGTGTTTCCCTCTTTGAATTTGTCTCCGACGGTGACGAAGAGCTCTCGGGCTTTGCCGTAGGCCGTTAAAGCCTTTTCGTTCTCACCGAGACGGAAGAGGACGTCGGCCTCGCCTCTCCACGCATCTCCTTGTCCCAATGGGGACCCGACGGCGAGGAAGAGCTCCCGGGCCTTCTGATACGCATCGAGAGCCTGCTGGGTCTCGCCGAGCAGGACGAGGACGTTGGCCTCGCCTTGCCAGGCCTCTCCCTGTCCGAGCTGGAAGCCGACGGCGAGGAAGAGCTCCCGGGCGCTTCTGTAGGCCGCGAGTGCCTTCTCGTTCTCGCCGAGCCGGAAGCGGACATCGGCCTCGCCGCGCCAGGTGTTTCCCTGCCCGAGCTTGGACCCGTCGTTCTGAAAAAGTGCCCGTGCGCCGCGGTACGCTTCGAGAGCCTTCTGGTTCTTGCCGAGGCGGAAGAGAACATCGGCCTCACCGCGCAAGGCGCTTCCTTGCCCGAGCTTGACTCCGGTTTGATCGAAAAGCGCTCGCGCGCGCCGGTAGGCGTCGAGGGCCTCCTGGTTTTCGCCGAGCCGGAAGAGGACATCGGCCTCGCCTCTCCAGGCGACCCCTTGTCCGAGCGGGTCTCCGGCGGCGAGGAAGAGTTGGCGGGCGTTGCGATAGGCCGCGCGGGCGTCTTGGTTCTCACCGATGCCAAAGAGGACCGTAGCGAGAGAAATCTTCAAGGCCGCCTGACTGCGTTCGGTACGAGGAGTCGATGGCAGCGCGGCCCAGGCGCGGGTGACGGACAAGACTGCAGGAGCACCTCGGTGGAGCCGGAGGGTGTCGATGGACAACGACGCCGCCAACAGTAGAGCATCCTTCCGGCCCAGGGCCTCCGCCCATTGCAACCAGGCTTCCAGGGTCGCCGCCGCCTCATCGAGGCTCTCCTTCTGTTGCGACTGCGCGAGGCGTACCGGCAGCCAGAGATCGACCTCGGTGGGGCGGCGTTCCCGGATCTTCGCCTGGATCAGAGCCGGCCGCGCTTCGAGAGGCAGGAGGCGAGCCAGCCATCGCGAGGCCTCCTTGCGTTGTGCCTCGGAGTCGGGTCCGAGGACCTCCTCGATCGACCGGCCCGAGACCGGCACGACCGGCGCGGGAAGGCTCTCCCAACGTGTGGGAATTGCGTTGAGCAAGGAGGCCAGACGATCAAAGACACCTTCGGCCGTTTCCTGAGCCACCGCAGGCCAGGCGCAGAGGAGCAGCGCGCTCAGAAGGAATGGTTTGATGGATTCACCTCGCATCCCCCACCAGCACCCAGGCGGCCCAGACCTGGGCCGGGTCGCCGCGCTCGCGAGAGAGGCGCCGGGCCTCGGTCAATGCCTCGTCCTTGCGCATCCCGGTCCCCTGCGGACCACCCTTTCGATAAGCGCGATAGAAGTCGGCGAGAAACCGGCTGGTGGCCTCATCCTCCGGCACCTTCCAGCGCGTGGCGAGCACCGCGGCGGCGCGGGCGATGAGAAACGATCGGGTGAGATCGAGCCGCTCGTCGTTCAACAGCGCATGGCCATACGAGGTGTCGCACGCGGCCAGGGTCACGAGCTCTGCCTGAAGTGGAATCGTGGCAATCTCAGCAGCAGTCAGGCGACGGTCGTGTACTTCCGGGGTGGGATCGATCTCCAGATACGTCTCCGAGCGACTGCTTTCGATGTGAACGCCGCGTGTGGCGATCAGAAGATGATGGGTCTGGGTGACGAGCTCGCGGTAGTTGGGGTAGGTGGCTGCGGTCGGTTGGAAGGCGGTCTGGTTGGTACCGAAGAAGCCGGAGATCTCGGCGACCTCGGTGATCGGGAAGCTCAATCCCCGGCCAGAGGAGAAGCCGAGGAAGGAGTCACCGGGCGAGGGCGCAGCGTGGCGGCGACGGGCGAATACCAGGGCCGATACAGATGGCGTGACACTGATCTGCCAGCGCTCGAACAGCCGCTTACCTTCAGCATCGTGCAACGCCTCGAACGGCAGCTCGTGGAGCGGTCCGTGAGGTACCAGGACGAGCGGTCCACTCCTCGGGAGTCGATCGATGAACGGGTCGATCAGGAGGTACCGGAGCCCCTGAGCCTGAGCCGCGGCACGTCGTTCGTACAAAGGATTGGCGAGGTCGCGGGCAAAGGCGCGAATTTTCTCTGCCAATTCGCTTCGCGAGATAGCAATCGATCGCAGGCGGATTTCCGCTGTCTCAGGCAGAATCAGGAATCCCCAGACTTCCGATTCGGCGACGTAGTAGACCAGCAAGGGTCCGGTCTCGCGGGCCAGGTTCTGAATTGCGGCAGCGTCCAGGGGAGGCTCCTGAGGAAAGGATTCTTCCTGTGTCGCGATCCTTTGATAGCGATTCCATTCGAGCGCTTCGTCCAGTTGAAGTCGCCGTTTGCGGAGCTCCTCCTGTTGGTCCAACTTCGGGGCGTCGCGTAGCTGCTCCTCGATCTGCCAGATCTCTGTTTCAAGCCGCTGGCGTTCCGCCGTCAGGTCGGTGGCCGAAGCCGTCTCTCCGCGGTCCGGAGGAGTCGCGAGGAGATCGAGGAGAACCCGGGACCTGGCCTCTTCGGCAAGGCGCAGCGCCTCGGCCGACTGGCCTCTCTGCCGGGCTTTCAGGCGGACCAGAAAATCGTAAGCCTTGCTGAAGGTCTCCTCTCCCCTGGTGCGCAGAGAGTCCGTGATCCAGGTCTTGCGCCATTGGGAGTGAAGGCGGATCACTTCGCGCGCAGAGTGTTCGGGTGCGCGTGTCAATCCGAGGAAATTGGACACCGGATCAAGAAACATTTGATCCCATACCTCTGCGGCGGTCTCAAGGTAGCGGGCGGAGACCTGGTCGGGAACGACACCGGTGGCCTGGTAGCTTTCGATCGCAGCCGTCGCAGCCTTGAGCGCCTTCGCTCGCTGATTGGCCTGGTTGGCCATTTCGAGCTGGAATCCCGCCCCCAAAAGCGGCATTGCAACGATCGCCTTCCGTCGGTCGCTGGCGTTGGTCATGTCGAAAAGAGAGTGTGCCGCCGTCTTTCTTGCCATGGCAAGCCAGGCTTGCGCTTCACCGAGCCACGTGTCTCCCTGTGCGGTGATATCGCCGGCAGCTTTGAAGAGTCGCCGGGCCTCTCTGTAAGCCTCGAGAGCCTTCTGATCCTCGCCGAGGCGTAAGAGGACGCCGGCCTCGCCTTGCCAGGTGTTTCCCTGGTCGAGCTTGGAGCCGGCGGCAAGGTAAAGTTGTCGGGCTTTATCGTAACCGTAGCGCGCCTTCGTTGTTTCCCCGAGTTGGAAGAGAACTTCGGCCTCACCGTACCAGGTATGTCCCAGTGCGAGCGGTTCCCCGGCGGGGATACGCTGCCGGGCGGCTCGAAAGAGCTGTTGGGCGTTTGTACAAGCGTCGAGCGCTTTCTGTTTTTCGCCGAGTTGCAAGAGGATCTCAGCCTCGCCTCTCCAGGTGTCTGCCTGTCCAAGTTGGTCGTCGGCGGCAAGAAAGCTTTGCCGGGCGGTCCGGTAGGCCTCGAGAGCCTTCTGGTACTCGCCGCGTCGAAAGAGGACCTCAGCCCCGACCTCCTGCGAAACCGCAGGCCAGGTATAAAGGAATAGAGCAATCCAAAGGAATGCCTTCACGGCTTCTTCTCCTTGCTCTCCACCTCCGCCAGAAACGCCAGCCCACCGCCGTCCGGCTGCCAGGCTGGCAGGAGGTCGTCCTCCGGCCGGACCTGCACGTCTTTTACGAACTTCCCCGCGGCATCGACCAGTGCCAGGTCCCAGCCGGTCTGGCCGGAGTTGTCCTCGAAGGCGACGATGGCCCGGTCTCCCTTGGGCGAGCTGAAGACCGCCTGGTAGAGAGCGGGATGGAAGCCCAGGTTCTCCACGCGGCGGGCTGCGAGATCGATGCGGAGGAAGGCACGCTGGCTCTCTTCGACTCCGAGGGTCAGGGCGAGGATCTCCTGGCCTGTTGGATCGGACGCCGCGAGCTGGTGCATGCCGCCCGGCAGCTCGAGGTCTCGGGAGGTATCGAAGGAGCCGTTCTCCCACAGGCTCAGAAGGGCGGAGGAGGCTCCCTGGGCCTGCCGGACAAAGGCGATCCGGCCACCGGGCAAGGCGAGGGGCGCGATGGCCAGGCGGGGGTCATCGCCTGGAGCCTCCCAAAGGACATCCGTTTTCCCGTCGGCGAGAGACACGCGCAGCAGGCGGGAGGGACCGGTCACCGGCGCGACCGTGACGAGGAGGGTCCGTTCATCGAGCCAGGCGACTCCGGTGGCACCCTGCGTGCCCGGAACAGAGACCGGCCGGAAGGGCTCCGATGCCAGGTCCAGGCGGCGCACCTCGTACCGGCCGCTCTTCCAGGCCGGCGCTCCGCGGTGCTGGAGCAGGGCCTGGACCAGGCCGAGCCGGCAGGGGCCGCGCTGGAACGTGGCCAGGAAGCTCTGCCACAACGAGCACGGATCTTTGACCAGGCCGAAGAGGGCATAGAGGGCATGGCTCGATCCCTTCCGGGATGCCCGCAACCAGAGCCTCTGGTCGGCCGGAATCTCCTTTCCCGCGGCGCGCAGGGCCTGGAAGTCCAGCCGGTCCTCGACTCCCTCGGCATCGGCCGGAGAGCTGTCCCATTCCTGGAGCGGGTTTTTGCAGGTGGCGGTCCCCTGGAGGTCGGGCCGGTTGTCGCCATCGCAATCCTGAAGGACCTGGAGATGGGCGGGCTCGCCGCGAGGAATCCCCGCGACGCGGATCTTCATCGGCGTCGCGATGTCCTGGATGGCGTTAGGCTCGACCTCCAGACCGAGCGGGGGTCCGGGATCGCGAGTCTGGCCGGTCGCCGGCATGGAGGCCGCGAGGACGAGGAGCCACAGCAGACACGGCGGGAGACTAGTTCGGTCCATAGAGAATGACCCTCGGTGGAGAAGACAAGGTGGCCAGACATTCACTGCCATCCGTGCTGGCGGTCCCCAGGTGAAGGAAGGTGCCGTCGCGGCCTTCCGGGCATCCGGAGCCCTTGAGGTAGACCGCTCTCTTCTCGGCGCCCGCCGAGACGTCGAAAGCCCAGCAGCTCCCTCCGGCTGTGGCCTGGGCGAGCTCCGGTCCGCAGCTCTCCTGCAACCGCACCTGGGGGTAGCGCAGGCCCCAGGTGCTGAAGGCGTGAGCGCGCGGCAGGTCGTACACCAGCAGGAGGCCCAGGAGCGCATGGGCGCCGACCAGGGCCCAGCGCAGCCGGGAGAGCCGCCGGCCCGCAACCGGTGCGCGGGCGCCTGTGACAGCTGCTGTGACGCAGGCCGCGAGCAGCCACCCCAGAAGGCCGCCAAGATCGCTGCGACGCCCGTCGTTTTTGGGCGTGTCGTTCTCCAACCAAGAGCAGGTCTCGAAGGCGATCTGATTGGAGAGATTCGCGCTCAGCGCCTTGCCGCAATCGAACCCCTTCCTGTAGAGGCTGACCCCCACGAAGAGGAGGAGGGCAGACACGGTGAGGACGGCAAGGAGGAGCGCCGGCCGGCGGAACGACCGCCCGGCGAGAAGGATGCCGACGAGGAGCAGGAGCAGAGCCCAGGCACTCCCCTGGAGGACTGGGTGGTCCGAGGCGAGCACCGAGAGCCCGCGCCAGAGGAGCGCGCCCAGGGCGTTGAAGCCGGTGAAGAGCCATTCCTCCTTGGGATAGGCGAGGCCGGGAGAAAGGCCCAGGAGCGCCTCCCGCGCCCGGAGGGTGATGAAGCCCAGGCCGGTCACGGCAGCGCCGAGAGCTGTCGCGATCGCCCCGAGCCCCCCGACGGTTTCCAGGGGTTTTTTCTCGAAAGGAGCCAGGAACCTGGCCCAGACTCCTGGACGCGGGGGGACGGGAGCTTTGAGTGGTTTGGCTTTGCGGGAGGAAGCCATTCAACGTGCCCAGGTTGCGGGGATCATGAAGGATGCTAAAGAAGAAGGGCGGTCGAGGCAAGGGGACGCCGGAGGCTCGGCAGACGGAGCAAGCCCGCCCGTCGACCTGCGCTAAGCTAAACGTATGGCGGAGGATCATCTGCCCGATTGGGAGAAGCTGCTTGCTGCCGAGCGCCATTTGCAGGCGCTGGTTCCGGGCGCGGTTCTGGTGGGCGGCACGGCGGCGGCGCTTCATGCCGGACATCGGATCAGCCTGGATGGAGACCACGTCGTCGCAGATCTGGCCGAGCGGTTCGATCAGGTGATGACCGATCTGGAGGCGGCTGCCGGCTGGCAGACGGCTCGCGTTCGGCGTCCGGTCCTGCTTCTCGGCCGTCTCGACGGCGTGCTGACGGGAATTCGCCAGCTACGGCGCGTTCGGCCGCTGGAGACGGAGGAGATTGCCGGCCTGCGGGTGCCGACTCTGGCTGAGATGGCGCGCATCAAAGCCTGGCTTCTCGCGACGCGGCTCACCACGCGGGACTACCTCGACACCGTGGTGCTCCTCGAGCGCCTGGGAGAGGAGGGAGCGCGGGCCGCCCTGCGGTCGCTCGACGAGCTGTATCCTCAGCCCAGCGGCGCGTCCGTCCTCGCCGAAGTGGTCGAGCGGCTCGGGGCAGCCCAACCGGTCGATGCTTTGGAGATCGAGCTCCGGAGCTACAAGGGGCTGAAGGCCCCCTGGAACGATTGGAGCCATCTGTCCGACCGCGGACGCTCTTGGGCGCGAATCCTGGCGGAGCTGCTTTTTCATCCGGAGGGAACGAGCCATGGGTGAGCCGGCCCGATTCACTTCCCAGGCGCTCTGGAACCGCGAACGGCTCGTCCTGGAAAGCGACGAGGTTCTGGCGCAGATCCTCGACCGCGGAGATCTCGCCGACTGGCGTGAGCTCTATCGTTTGGCCGCTCGGCCCGGCCCGGAAGGCGCGGAGCTCCGGCGCCGCATTGTGCACATCTGCCGGACGGTGCCGCTCTCGTTCCCGCATCTGTTCCTAGCCGCGATGGGTGCCCTGGGCGAAGATCTCGATCCCTACCCGGAGGTGCCCGCGCCCCGGGATGACATCGCGTAGGATCAACCCACGCTACAATCCCCGGCGGTTTTCCTGATCTCCCGAAGGAGGGGTCCATGAGCCGCAGCCTGCGCACCGCCGTTCTGTCCGTCTGTCTGTTCCTTCTGCTTCCGCTCCTCGCTGCCGGGAAGCCGGCTCCGGCCAGGAAGGCTGCGAAGGTGAGCCCCAACAAGGAGTCCGCCGTGGCGTCGATCGACCGTCACCGGTCCGAGATGACGGGGCTCTCCGACCAGGTCTGGCGCTTCGCCGAGACCGCGCTCCGCGAGACGCGGTCGTCCAAGGCCCTGGCCGACTTCGCCGAAGCCCAGGGGTTCCACGTCGAGCGCGGGGTGGCCGGGATGCCCACGGCGTTCGTCGCCAGCTTCGGCGAGGGCAAGCCGGTGGTCGGCATCCTCGGCGAGTTCGATGCCCTGCCGGGGATCTCTCAGAAGGCGCAGCCCGAGAAGGAGGCTCTCGAGCCGGGGGCGCCCGGCCATGGCTGCGGCCACAACCTGTTCGGTGTCGCGAGCCTCGGCGCGGCGACCGCGATCAAGGAGCTCATCCAGGCCGGCAACCTCCAGGGCACCATCCGCTTCTACGGCACCCCGGCGGAGGAGTCGGTCGGCGGCAAGCTCTACATGATCCGCGCGGGCCTGTTCAAGGACGTCGACACCGTCCTCGCCTGGCATCCGTCGAGCGAGGTCCGCGCCGATACGCGGAGCAGCCAGGCCATGGTGGACTTGATGGTCGAGTTCCACGGCAAGGCCGCCCACGCCGCTTTTGATCCGTGGAACGGGCGGAGCGCGCTCGACGCGGCCGAGCTGTTCACCCACGGCCTCAACCTCATGCGCGAGCACGTCCGCCCCTCGGTCCGCATGCATTACGTGTTCAAGGACGGCGGTGACGTGCCCAACGTCGTTCCCGATCACGCCGCGGTCTGGTGCTGGCTGCGCGACTCCAAGCACGCCTCGGTCGACGAGCTCCTCGAGCGGGTGCGCAAGATCGGCGAGGGCGCGGCGCTGGCCGCGGGCGTCGAAGGGGGAGTGCGGGTCCAGTCGGGCGACTACGAGATGCTGGTCAACATGACCGGCGAACGGATCATCCAGCGGAACCTCGAATGGCTCGGAGCGGTTCCCTTCAGCGAGAAGGACCAGGAGTTTGCCCGGCGGGTCGAGAAGTCCGCGGGCGTCGAGGAGAAGGGGCTCGACGGCTCGGTCCAGCCCCTGGACGAGAACCCCGGCCCGCCCGAGGGGGGCTCGACCGACGTCGCCGACGTGAGCTGGAACGTGCCGACCCTGCATCTCTCGGTGACCACGGCTCCCGCCAACACGGCCTGGCACGCCTGGCCGGTCGCGGCTTGCGCCGGCACGTCGGTCGGCCACGAGGGGATGATCTACGCCTCCAAAGCCCTGGCCGCCACGGCGGTCGACCTCTTCGAGAGCCCGGAGCAGCGGGCGGCGATCCGCAGGGAGTTCGACGAGAAGTCCAAGGGGACGACGTACAAGGGGTACATCCCGGACGGACCGCCGCCCGTGCCGGCGCAGTAGGCCGAGCCCTCACCCCCGGCCCCTCTCCCACGAGTGGGA